>JAJZTN010000013.1 GCA_021848885.1 Actinomycetes bacterium | reverse complement strand
CTTCTCCCCCGCCGCCGCGGTGGCGTCGGGGGAGAAACGCAGCTCGAGGACCTCGCGGGTGCAGAACTGTCTAATGAGCTCGGCAGGCGAGCCGTGCGCGGCGATGCGGCCAGCGTCCATGACGACCAGCCGGTCGCACAGCTGCTCGGCCTCGTCCATGTAGTGCGTGGTGAGCACCAGGGTCACCCCGCGTTGCTTGAGCCGGAACAGCCGGTCCCACAGCGCGTGGCGGGCCTGCGGGTCCAGCCCGGTGGTGGGCTCGTCCAGCAGCAGGATCTCCGGCTCGTTGACCAACGACCGGGCGATGGTCACCCGACGTCTCATCCCGCCGGAGAGCAGCTCCACCCGGCTGGCCGAGCGGTCGGTGAGCGCGACGAACTCGAGCAGCTCGTCGGCGCGGCGGGCGAGCTCGCGGCGCGGCAGGCCGAAGTAGCGGCCGTAGACGATGAGGTTCTCCCGCACCGTCAGCTCCGGGTCGAGGGTGTCCTGCTGCCCGACCACGCCGAGCCTGGCCCGGATCGCCGGCCCGTCGCGGGCCGGGTCCATCCCCAGCACGCGCAGCTCTCCCTCGGTGACCGGTGAGACTGCCCCGATCATGCGCATGGTGGAGGACTTCCCGGCGCCGTTGGGGCCGAGGAAGCCGAAGGCCTCCCCGCGGTGCACGTCGACGTCGATGCCGGCCACCGCGGTGAAGGCTCCGAAACGCTTGACCAGGCCGCGGGCCCGGATCAGGACGTCGGCGGCCAGCACGAGGCCACGCTACCCACCGGGGCCGGCGCAGTGCCGGTCGAGGATCGTCGTACGACGAGGGGGCCGACCGGTGGAGGTGCCGGTTCTTGCGAGCAGCGGCTCAGGCAGCCACGACGACATCGGTGCGGTGCAGCGCCCTGACCGCGGGCGCCTCGACCTGCCCGACGAGACGGCCCGGGGTCGGCTCGCTCATGGCCAGCCGCTGGCTGACCTCGTGCAGCACCCGCGACATCGGCAGCCCGAGGGCCGCACATATCGAGGCGAGCAGCTCGCTGGAGGCCTCCTTCTGGCCGCGCTCGACCTCGGAGAGATACCCCAGCGAGACCCGGGCCTGCCCGGAGACCTCCCGCAGCGTTCGGCCCTGGCGCAGCCGCGAGTCCCGCAGCACCTCGCCGAGCTCATGACGCAGCAGCGTGGTCACCTGGGCTCGCCCCTCCTCGTCTCGGGCCACCGGTTCACCGGTCGTCGCGATCCACCGTATACGGCGACGGCCAGCACGTCGCCAGGCACCCAGACCCGCCCGGGTGTCGGACCGGGCGCGGCCACCTACCCGAGCACCGCGGCGAGAAGGTCCAGGGCGGCGTGCACCGCCGCGGTGCGGACCGCGGCCCGATCCCCGCCCAGGTGCAGCTCGCGCACCCGCGTGCCGGCCGGCCCGGCAACCGCGAGGTAGACCAGCCCGACGGGAGCCCCCTGCTGCGTGCTCGGCCCCGCCACACCGGTGCTGGCCAGCCCGTAGCTGGCCGCGCAGCGCTGACGCACCCCGAGCGCCATGGCCGTGGCCACCTCCGGGTCAACCGGCCCACGCTCGGCGAGCAGCCCCGCGTCGACACCGAGGAGTGAGACCTTCAGGTCAGTGGCGTAGGCGACCACCCCGCCGCGGTAGGCGGCCGAGGAGCCCGCCACCGCGGTGAAGGCGGCACCGAGCAGACCCCCGGTGAGGGACTCCGCGGTGGCCAGGCTCGCCCCGTCGGCCACCAGACGGTCCAGGAGCTCAGCGGGGGTGGCCTGTGCCCTCACGCGCGGGCCCGCAGGTCGACCCCGTGGGCGCCGGTGACGGTGGCCCGGACCACCTCACCCACCCGAAGCCCGGGGCCCACCACGCGCGTGCTGCCGTCCTCGGGACCCTGGTGCGCGGCGCGACCTGTCCCGCCCGCGGCGTCTGCCTCCTCGATGAGGACCTCCACGTGCGAGCCGACGCGGTCCTCGGCCCGCTGGGCGAGCAGGTCCTCCACGAGCCCGGACACCCGCGAGACCCGGGCCCGTACGGTGTCGTCGTCGTACTTGCCGTCGAAACCGGCGGCCTCCGTGCCGTCCTCGTCGGAGTAGCCGAAAACCCCCACGGCGTCCAGGCGCGCCTGGCCGAGGAAGTCCTCCAGCGCGACCAGGTCCTCCTCGGCCTCCCCCGGGAAGCCCACGATGACGTTGCTGCGCACTCCGGCGGCGGGGTTGACGTGGCGGATCTGGGCGAGCAGGTCAAGGAAACGCGCACCGTCCCCGAACCGGCGCATCCGGCGCAGCACCACCCCGGAGGCGTGCTGGAACGACAGGTCGAAGTACGCCGCCAGCCCCGGCGTCGCGGCGATGACGTCGATGAGGCTCGGTCGCAGCTCGGCCGGCTGCAGGTAGGACACCCGGACTCGCTCGATGCCTTCCACGGCGGCGATCTGCGGCAGCAGGGCCTCGAGCAGCCTCAGGTCGCCGAGGTCCTTGCCATAGCTGGTGGAGTTCTCGCTGACCAGCACGAGCTCGCGCACCCCCTGCTCTGCCAGCTCACGGGCCTCACTGAGGATCTCGGCGGGCCGGCGGGAGGAGAAGGCTCCGCGGAAGGTCGGGATGGCACAGAACGAGCAGCGCCGGTCGCAGCCGTTGGCCAGCTTCACCGAGGCGACCGGGCCCGTCGCGAGGCGCTGCCGCGGCGGGCGGGCGCGGTCGGTGGCCCCGCGGCGGGCCGTCGGAGAGACCGGCAGCAACCGGCGGCGGTCCACCGGCTGGTGCACCGGCACGGGTTGGCCGGCGAGCACCGCGCGCAGCCGCTCGGCGATATGGGGGTAGGCGTCGAAGCCGAGCACCGCATCGGCCTCCGGAAGCGCCTCTGCCAGCTCAGCGCCGTAGCGCTCGGCCAGGCAACCGACCGCCACGACGGCCCGGGTCGGGCCGTCGCCCTTGAGGTCGGCCGCGGCCAGGAGGGTGTCGATCGAGTCCCGCTTGGCAGCCTCGACGAAGCCGCAGGTGTTGACCAGCGCGACCTCGGCCTCGCCCACGTCGGAAACGAGCCGGAACCCATCGGCAGCCAGCCGGCCGGCCAGCTCCTCGGAGTCGACCTCGTTGCGGGCACAGCCCAGCGTCACCAGGGCGACGGTCCGCGGCGGCTGCTGCGCGGCGACGGCCGGGTCGGTGGAACTGGGCACGGGCTAGGCCGCGGCCGGGTCGTTGGGCCCGAAGCTAAGCCGGACCACCTCGCCCACCTTGCCGGGGCTGCCGATGTCCTTGCCGTTGACGTTGAGGTCGACGCTGCCAGCGTTGCCGATCACCAGCCTGAGCTGGCTGGGGTCGGTGAACTGCTTCGTCACACCCTGGTCGAGCAGCCCGGTGAACAGCACCTGCCCGGCGGCGTTGGTGACCTGCACCCAGCTCTTGCCACCGGGCGTGGAGATGCTCACGCGGACTGCTCCGCTGGAGGACTCCGCCAGCACGGTCGGGGACGAGCTCGGGCTGCTCGGTGTCGGGCTGGGCGAGCCGGTGCCGACGCTGGACCCGGACGGGGTCGGTGATGAGCTCGGCGTGGCGCCAAGGCCAGCCGCGATCGAGCTTGGCTGGCGCGGCGAGCCGGTGCCGGAGAGCAGCTGGAAGAAGCCCACCGCGATGAGCACGGCAAGGACAGCACCGAGCACCAGGGTCCAGCTCGGCTGGCGTCGGCGCACTCGCGCGGCGCTGACCTCGGCCTCGAAGAGGTCGGCGCTCAGGGTCGGTCTGCTGCCCCGCGTCGCGTCGAACTCGGCCACGACCTGGCTGGCATCGGCACCGACCACGTTGGCGATCGAGCGGATGTGCCCACGGGCGTAGACGTCACCGCCGCACAGCGCGAAGTCGTCGCGCTCGATGGCCCGCACGATGGTGGCCCGGATCCGGGTGGCTGCGGCCACCTCCTCCACGCTCAGCCCGGCCTGGGTGCGGGCAGCCTGCAGCGCCTGACCGACAGACACGCCCACTCCCTCCGCGCACATGGGGGATGTCTCGCTGCAAGAGCACTCGGCTCGCCCGCAGCCGGGTCACGAGTCGGGACAAGTCTAGCCAGGCCCGCGGCGTACTCCCAGCGCCGGAAGGCGCCGGAGTCGGACCGGCTCAGCCCCCGCGCAGGTCCAGGATGACCCCGTCGAGATCCTCCGTCGTGACCAGCACCTCGCGCGCCTTGGAGCCCTCACTGGGCCCGACGATGCCGCGGGACTCCATCAGGTCCATCAAGCGGCCGGCCTTGGCGAAGCCGACCCGCAGCTTGCGTTGCAGCATCGAGGTGGAGCCGAACTGCGTGGTCACCACCAGCTCGGCCGCCTGGCAGAGCAGGTCCAGGTCATCGCCGACGGCCTCGTCGACCTCCTTGCGGGCCGCTGTGACGAGCACGTCGTCACGGTAGCTGGGCTCCATCTGGGCCTTGACGTGGCGGACCACCTCGCGGATCTCGGTCTCGGTCACCCAGGCGCCCTGGATCCGCATCGGCTTGGAGGCACCCATCGGCAGGAACAACGCGTCGCCCTGCCCGACCAGCTTCTCGGCGCCCGGCTGGTCGAGGATGACCCGGCTGTCGGCCAGCGAGGAGGTCGCGAAGGCCAGCCGGCCGGGCACGTTGGCCTTGATCAGCCCCGTGACCACGTCGACGCTGGGTCGCTGGGTGGCCAGCACCAGGTGGATGCCGGCGGCCCGGGCCAGCTGGGTGATCCGCACGATGGAGTCCTCGACATCACGCGGGGCGATCATCATGAGGTCGGCAAGCTCGTCGACGATGACCAGCAGGTAGGGGTAGGGCCGCAGCACGCGCTCGGAGCCGGGCGGGGCGACCAGCTTGCCGGTGCCCACCGCCCGGTTGTAGTCGTCGATGTGGCGGAACCCGAAGGCCGACAGGTCGTCGTAGCGCAGGTCCATCTCACGCACGACCCACTGCAGCGCCTCGGAGGCCTTCTTCGGGCTGGTGATGATCGGCGTGATGAGGTGCGGGATGCCCTCGTAGACGGTCAGCTCGACGCGCTTGGGGTCGACCAGCACCATGCGCACCTCGTCGGGGGTGGCCCGCATGAGCACGCTGGTGATCATGGAGTTCACGAAGCTGGACTTGCCTGAGCCGGTGGCGCCTGCGACCAGCAGGTGGGGCATCTTGGCCAGGTTGGCGCAGACGAAACCGCCCTCGACGTCCTTGCCGACCCCGACGACCATCGGGTGGTGGTCGGCCCGGGCCGCGCTCGAGCGCAGCACGTCGCCGAGGCTGACGTTCTCCCGGTCGGTGTTGGGGATCTCGATCCCGATCGCGGACCTGCCGGGGATCGGGGACAGGATGCGCACATCGGCGCTGGCGACGGCGTAGGCGATGTTCTTGCTCAGTGCCGTGACCCGCTCCACCTTGACCGCCTGGCCGAGCTCGACCTCGTAGCGGGTCACCGTCGGGCCACGGGTGAAGCCGGTCACCTGCGCGTCGATCTCGAACTGCTCGAGCACGCGGGTGAGCGCCTCGACGACGTTGTCGTTGACGGCCGTACGGGCCCGGTGCGCGCTGCCCTGCCGAAGCAGGTCAGCGCGCGGCAGGCTGTAGCTGATGTCACCGGAGAGCACGAGCTGCTCCACCCGGGCTGGCGCCGGCGTGGGCTGGGTCGGTGCGGCGGCCGGTGCCTGGTCGGCCGTACCAGAAGGCGTCTTGTCACCTGTGGGTGAGCCCGCGGGTGGGACCACGGGTGGCACCGACCGCTCGGCGATGACAGGGCTGTCGTAGGCCTGGTCGACGTCGGTGTGCGGTGTCAGTGCCCCCTGCCGGCGACGCGGCCGGGAGCGGCGCAGCGGCTCCACGGTGCCCGGGTCGGCCGGCTCGGACCCTTGCGTGGACTCCCGGCGGGCCAGCCACCGACCGAGCGCGCGCACCCGGTCCGGCACGGCGTGCAGCGGGGTCGCGGTGATGACGAGCAGGCCGAAGACGGTCAGCAGGCCGAGCAGCGGAGCCGCCACCCACGGGGTGAGCAGCGAGACCAGCGGGGCCGAAGCCAGGAAGCCCACGAAACCCCCGCCCGCCCGCATCGCGGTCGCCCCGTCCGGCGGCTGCGGCGTGCCGTGCAGCACGTGCACGATGCCCAGCACACCGGCCAGCAGCGCTGACCAGCCGACCACGATCCGACCGGTGGCCGCGGACTTGCCCGGGTGACGCAGGACGCTTACGCCCAGGGAGAGCAACAGCAGCGGGGCGCTAAATGCCAGCGACCCCATGGCCCCGACGACGAGAGCCCGCACCGCGCCCCCGACCGGGCCGGCCAGTCCCCACCACAGCCCGGCGGCGACCACGACCGCCAGCCCGACGAGGCTCAGCCCGAGACCGTCCCTTCGGTGCGCTGGGTCCAGGTCGGCGGCTGAGCGACCGAGCCTGCGAGTCAGGCCGCCGGCCACCCCGGCCAGGCCCAGCCACAGCGCACGCAGCGCTCGGCCGGCCGCGAGCCCCAGTCGGGCACCGATGCCGATCCGCCGGCGCTGCCGACGCGCCCGGCTGGGGCGACGGTAGCCCCCGCGCGGGCCGGAACGGGCCGCACCTTGCGAGCGTGGCCGACTGGTACGGCGAGCGGGCGAGCCGGCCCGCGACCTCGCCGGGGAAGACGTACGGGTCGCCATGGTTGCCAGGCTACCGGCGCGACACACCCGTCACACCTGTCACAGCCTCGCCGCGTGTCGCGAGGTGTTTGGCGAGGCGTGTCGCGAGGTGTTTGGCGAGGCGTGTCGCGAGGTGTGTCGCGAGGTCCGCGACCCGCTCGTGACCCGGGCGGTGCGGCATCGCTGCAGGCCGCCCGGTGCCGCACCGGAGACCGCCCCCGACCCGGCTCAAACAGCCGGTGGATCAGACTTCCAGCACCACGGGGATGATCATTGGGCGGCGTCGGTAGGTGTCGTTGACCCAGCGACCCACGGTGCGCCGGACCAGCTGCTGCAGCTGGTGGATGTCGGCGACCCCCTCGGCGGCCGCGCCGTCCAGAACCTCTTCCAACCGTGGGATGACCCCGTCGAAAGCCGCGTCGTCCTCCATGAACCCCCGGGCATGGATCTCCGGCCCGCCGGCGAGCTTGCCGGTGGCCGAGTCGACCACTACGACGACAGAGATGAAGCCCTCCTCGCCGAGGATGCGCCGATCCTTCAGCGAGGTCTCGGTGACATCACCGACCGACTGCCCGTCGACGTAGACATAACCGCACGGCACGCTGCCGACGATCCTGGCCCGGCCCGCGACCAGGTCCACCACGACGCCGTCGTCGGCGACGACCACCCGATCCCCGGGCACCCCGGTGAGTCGGGCCAGCTCGGCGTTCGCCCGAAGGTGCCGCCACTCCCCGTGCACCGGGAGGACGTTGCTGGGCTGGACGAGGTTGTAGCAGTAGAGCAGCTCCCCGGCCGAGGCATGCCCGGAGACGTGCACCAGCGCGTTGCCCTTGTGCACCACCGTGGCACCCCAGCGGGTCAGTCCGTTGATGACGCGGTACACGGCGTTCTCGTTGCCTGGGATGAGCGAGGAGGCCAGCAGCACGGTGTCCCCGGGGCCGACCCTGATGTCATGGGCGCGGTTGGCGATGCGCGACAGCGCCGACATCGGCTCGCCCTGCGACCCGGTGCAGACCAGCACGATCTGCTCATCGGGCAAACCGTCCAGCTCCCGGGAGTCGACCATCAGGTTCTCAGGCACCCGCAGGTAGCCAAGGTCCCGGGCGACCCCCATGTTGCGGATCATGGAGCGGCCGACGAAGGCCACCTTCCGGCCGTGCACGGCGGCCGCGTCGAGCACCTGCTGCACGCGGTGCACGTGGCTGGCGAAGCAGGCCACCACGATCCGTCGGTTGGAGCGGGCGAAGATCCTGTCGATCACCGGGGTGATCTCGCGCTCGGAGGTGGTGAAGCCGGGCACCTCGGCGTTGGTGGAGTCGACCAGGAAGAGGTCCACGCCCTCCTCTCCCAGCCGGGCAAAGCCGCGCAGGTCGGTCAGCCGTCCGTCCAGCGGAAGCTGGTCCATCTTGAAGTCGCCGGTGTGCAGCACCAGGCCGGCCCCGGTCCGGATCGCCACGGCCAGCCCGTCGGGGATGGAGTGGTTGACGGCAAGGAACTCGCACTCGAAGGGACCGAATCGCTCGTGCTGGCCCTCGCGCACGGTGAGGGTGCGCGGCTTGATGCGGTGCTCGCGAAGCTTCGCCTCGACCAGGGCCAGGGTGAGCCGGGAGCCGACCACCGGGATGTCAGCGCGCAGCCGCAGCAGATAGGGCACGGCGCCGATGTGGTCCTCGTGCCCGTGCGTCAGCACGACCGCCTCGACCGCCTCGAGCCGGTCGGCGATATAGCTGAAGTCGGGCAGGATCAGGTCGACCCCGGGTTGGCTGTCCTCTGGGAAGAGGACCCCGCAGTCCACGACGAGCAGCCGGCCGTCGTACTCGAAGACGGTCATGTTGCGGCCCACCTCGCCGAGCCCGCCGAGGGCTACGACGCGCAGCCCACCCTCGGGCAGCCCGGGTGGCGGGCCCAGCTCGGGATGCGGATGGCTCACAGAAGGCCCGCCGCCTGCAGACCGGCGCTGAGCACGGCCACCTCCTCATCAGTGGCCTCAGGCAGGGGCAGCCTGGTGGTGCGGTGGGTGAGCACTCCCATCAGCTGCAGCGCCGCCTTGGCCATCACCGCGCCCTGGCCGCGGGTCATGATCTCGACTGTGGCCGGCACGGTGGAGTAGGCCAGCGCCCTGGCCCGGGCCACGTCGCCGGCGTCGTAGGCGGCGATCATGTCCCGGTGCCGGTCGGCCACCACATGGCCGGTGACGCTGACCACACCAACGGCTCCGACGGACAGCAACGGCAGGTTGAGCGCGTCGTCGCCGGAGTAGTAGGCCAGGTCGCTGGCGGCCATCACCTGGGCGGCCGCGAAGAGGTCTCCCTTGGCGTCCTTGTTGGCCACGATCCGGGGGTGCTCGGCCAGCCTCAGCATGGTCTGGGTGGCGATGGGAACCCCGGAACGCCCGGGGATGTCGTAGAGGACCACCGGCAGGTCAGTGGCGTCGGCCACGGCACGGAAGTGCGCGAGCAGGCCGGACTGGGGAGGCTTGTTGTAGTACGGCGTGACGACCAGCAGCGCGTGCGCCCCGGCGCGCTGCGCCTGGTGAGCCAGCTCCACCGTGTGCGCGGTGTCGTTGGTGCCGACACCCGCCACGACGACCGCGCGCTCACCGACCGCCTCGACGACGGCACGGACCAGGCCCGCCTTCTCCTCGTCCGAGGTGGTCGGGGACTCCCCCGTGGTCCCGTTGACCACCAGGCCGTCGTTGCCCAGGTCGACCAGGTGCTTCGCCAGCGCGGCAGCGGCATCCAGGTCGAGGGCACCCTCGGGGGTGAACGGGGTGACCATCGCGGTCAGGGTGCGGCCGAGCGGGGCCGGTCGACCGGCCGTGGCCGCCTGTTGCGGCAGCCGGCCGACCACTGGGCGGGCAGGCTCAGGCGTGGGCGTCGTCACAGGGCCCCAACCTACCGCCACCGCGCCCGGCGGGAGCACGACGTGCGGGCCGGGGCGGGATGTGCGGGCATGGGGGGCGAGTGGCACCAGAAAGGGCCTCGATGCCGCTAGCTCGGGGGTCCAAGCGGCATCGAGGCCCTGACATGACATCGGAGTAGTCCGGTGCGGCGTTACAGGCGGTCACGAGAGTTCCTGCAAGCCCAACGCAACTCGGGGCCAACACCGACCGAGGTGAGGACCGGGCCGTTGGCCCGCGGTGTGAGGACCGGGCCGTTGGCCCGCGATCGGCATCAGGGCGCGACACGTCCATTGGCGTCGAAGGCGGCGGCGGTGATCGGCATGAGCCGCACCCACTCGGCCTCCATCTTCTCCGCGACCATCTCGATCTCGCGCTGCGGGTAGGACGGGAAGTGGCTCCCCTGGCGGGTGGTGCGCAGTGACAGGAAGTTCATCAGCGCCCGCGCGTTCATCGTCACGTACATGGAGGAGTAGATCGTCAGAGGGAGCACGATCCGAGCCACCTCCCGGGCGATTCCCGCGGTGAGCATGTCCTGGTAGGCCTGGTAGGCGGCCCGGCAGACCTGCTCGGTCCGCTCGGTGACCAGCGCGTGCTGCTCGTCGCTGCCGGAGACGAACTCGTAGCGGCCCGGCTTGCCCTGCTGGACCAACCGGCGCTGCGGACCGGGCACGTAGAACACCGGGCGCAGCTCCCGGTACCGACCACTCTCCTCGTTGTAGGAGGCGATCCGGTGCCGCATGAACTCACGGAAGACGAAGATCGGGGCCTGCACGTAGAAGGTCATCGAGTTGTGCTCGAACGGCGAGCCGTGCCGCTCCCGCATCAGGTAGTTGATCAGCCCGCGGGCCTTCTCCGGGTCCGAGTCGACATCCTCGAGGGACTGCTCGCCCTTGGTCGAGACCCGGGCACCGAAGATTACGTCCGCGTCACCCGCCGCGCCGCGGACCAGCTCGACCGTCACGTCACTGCGGAACGCGATCGGCGTGCCGTCCTCAACCATGGCGGGCTCCCGGTCCATCTGTGCTGGCGATGAGGTCAGCACCCTAGCGCCCGGCACCGACAGGCCAGGCCCCGCGCGGGGTCGGGGCGAGGCGCAACTTGGCGCGGCATGACGGGACCCGGCGCGGGGACGAGGCGGGGTCGGGGCGGGGTCGGGGCGGGCGCGGGGCACCCAACCCGAGGCCGGCCAGCCGTAGACGATCACGTGAAGCAGGCTCACCAACACGACACGCCGCCCTGGGACCAGTTTGGCGTTAGTCAGCCGCGCAAAGGGCCGGGGGACGGGGCCCCGGGGCCCGGCCCGGGCCGGGGGACGCGGCCCCGGGGCCCGGCCCGGGCCGGGGGACGCGGCCCCGGGGCCCGGGGCGGGGGACGGGGAGCCCCACGCCGGCCCGACTCCCCCGAGCCCCCCAACGGAACCGATCCGGCTCAGCTGTCGTAGTCCAGCACGACCCGGTCCCCGCGCGGATGTGACTGGCAGGCCAGCACGTACCCGGCGGCCAGCTCGTCATCCTCAAGCGCGTAGTTGCGCTCCATCTCGACCTCCCCTGCCACCAGCCGGGCCCGACAGGTGCCGCACACCCCGCCCTTGCACGCGAACGGCGCGTCCGGGCGCACCCGCAGCGTGCCCTCCAGCACCGTGTCGCGCGGGTCGAGGTCGAAGCTGGTCGAGCGCCCGGCCAGGGTCACCGTGGCGCTGACGGCGGGCCGATCCGAGCCGGCGGCCTCGACCGTCCCGCGGGGCGGCTGGCCCTCGACGTGGAAGAGCTCGAGGTGGATCGCCCGAGACGGTACGCCGGCGGAGTGCAGCGCCTCCCGGGCACCCTCGACCATCGCGAAAGGTCCGCAGAGGAACCACTCATCGACCTCGGCCGGCGGCAGCAGGGTGTCGAGGAAGCGCCGCAGCCGGTCTGCGTCGAGCCGGCCGGAGAACAGCTCGACGTCCTGCGGCTCCCGGCTGAGCACGTGAACGAGGGTGAACCGGTCCGGGTGGCGGTCCTTGAGGTCGGCCAGCTCCTCCAGGAACATCACGTCGCGGGTGGTGCGGTTGCCGTAGAGCAGCGTCACCGTCGAGGCGGGCTCGACAGCCAGGATGGTCGAGCACAGCGACAGCACCGGGGTGATCCCGCTGCCGGCCGCCACCGCGGCGTAGGCCCGGGCCCGCTCGGGAGCCAGCTCGACGGTGAACCGGCCGGTCGGAGTCATCACGTCGACGACCTCACCGGGACGCAGCCGCTCGGTGACCCAGGTGGAGAACATCCCGCCGGGCAGCCGCTTCACCGCCACCCGCAGCTGCCCGGAGCCCTCCGCTGCGCAGATGGAATAGGTACGCCGGATCTCCTCGCCGCCGATGTGGCGGCGCAAGGTGAGGTGCTGGCCGGCCCGGAACTCGTAGTCGCCGGCGAGCTCGTCGGGCACCGCGAAGCTCACCGTGACCGCCTCGTCGGTGAGCGGTTCGACCCGCTCGACGGTGAGGGGGTGGAACACCGGGAGCCGGTGCGCCAGCCCACCGGCGGGCAGGGCCGGCTCGACCCCCGCCAGGGCCATCACAGCGCCTTGAAGTGGTCGAAGGGCTCGAGGCAGTCCTGGCAGACCCACAGCGACTTGCACGCGGTGGAGCCGAAGCGACTGATCTGGCGGGTGCCAGTGGAGCCACAGTGCGGGCAGCGCACGGTCAGGGCCACCGGCACCGGCCCGTCCGCCCGACCCGCCGGCCCACCGTCGGACCCCGCCCGACCCGCCGGCCCACCGTCGGACCCTGCCCTGTCCGGCCCACCGTCGGACCCTGCCCTGTCCGGCCCACCCTCGGGCCACGCCCGGTCCGGCGGTGGGGCGATGCCGACGTCGAGGAGCTTGCGCCGGGCGGCCGGGCTCATCCAGTCCGTGCTCCAGGCCGGGGACAGCGTGAGGCTCACCTCGACATCGGCGTACCCAGCCTCGGCCAGCACCGTGCGCACGTCGGCACGCATGGTGTCCACCGCGGGACAACCGGAGTACGTCGGGGTCAGCACGACCGTGACCCGCGAGCCCTCGACCCGGACCTCGCGCAGCACTCCGAGATCGGCGAGGCTCAGCACCGGGATCTCCGGGTCGACCACCCGTTCGAGCAGGGCCCGCACATGCTGCACGGTGCCCGGGACGCCGGCCTCGCCGGACTCGGTGCCGGGCTCACCCGACGTGCTCGCCCCCACGGGCCTGTCCGGGGCCGGGCGCGGGCTCACCACGACGCCCCTGGGTGGGAGCGGTGGATGTGCTGCATCTCGGCGAGCAGGAAACCCATTGCCTCGGTGTGCAGCCCCGCACGCCCACCCTTGGCCGTCCACGTCGGCTCAGGCCGGGCCAGGGTGGCCTCGGACAGCACGGCGTCGACGTAGCCGTCCCAGCCGGGGCGCAACCCGCTCGGGTCGACACCCACACCGGCCGCGGCGGCCGCCAGGTCGACCTCGTCCGCCGTGAACATCTCCTCGACATAGGGCCACATCCGGGCCAGACCGGCCTGCATCCGGGCGTGGCTGTCGTCGGTGCCGTCGCCGAGCCGCAGCACCCACTGGGTGGCGTGGTCACGGTGGTAAGCCACCTCCTTGACCGCCTTGGCGGCCACCGCTGCCAGCGTCTCGTCCCGCGAGCGGGTCAGCCCCTCCGTCAGTGCGAGCTGGTAGGTGGAGAAGTACAGCTGGCGGGCCATCGAGACGGCGAAGTCCTCGTTGGGGTGCTCGACGATCTGCAGGTTGGTGAACTCCCGCTCGCCACGCAGGTAGGCAAGGTCGTCCTCGGTGCGACCCTTGCCCTCGGCCTCGCCGGCATAGCTGAGCAGGTTGCGGGCCTGGCCCAGCAGGTCGAGGGCGATGTTGGCCAGGGCGACGTCCTCCTCCAGCTCCGGGGCGCGGGATATCCACTCGCTGAGCCGGTGCGAGAGCACAAGGGCGTCATCGGCGTGGCGCAGCGTGTAGCAGGCCAGCACGTCCGGGCCCATCGGGTCCCCCGGAAGGCTCGTGGGACTCACAGGTGCGGCACCTCGTCGGGGATCTCGTAGAAGGTCGGGTGCCGGTAGACCTTGTCACCGGCCGGGTCGAAGAAGCTGTCCTTCTCCTGCGGGCTGCTCGCCGTTATGGCCGCGGCCGGCACCACCCAGATCGACACGCCCTCGCTGCGGCGGGTGTAGAGGTCGCGCGCATTGCGCAGCGCCATGGCTGCGTCCGGGGCGTGCAGCGACCCGACGTGGTTGTGCGAGAGCCCGCGGCGGGCCCGGACGAAGACCTCCCACAGCGGCCAGCTGCGCCTGTCACCCTGGCTCATGCCGCGCTCCCGGTGAGGACCCCGACCTGGTGCTTGGCGGCGTACGCCGATGCGGCCTCGCGCACCCAGGCGCCAGCCTGGTGGGCTTCGCGGCGGCGCGCCATCCGTACGGCGTTGCACGGGCCGTCTCCGGCCAGCACCCGGGCGAACTCCGACCAGTCGATCTCGCCATGGCGCCAGTGCCCGCTGGACTCCTCGAAGCGCAGGTCAGGATCGGGCAGGCTGATCCCCATCGCCTGAGCCTGCGGGACGGTCATGTCGACGAACTTCTGCCGCAGCTCGTCGTTGCTGAACCGCTTGATCTTCCACGTCATCGACTGCGCCGAGTGCGGGCTGGCGTCATCGGGCGGGCCGAACATCATCAGGCTGGGCCACCACCACCGGTCCACGGCATCCTGAGCCATCGCCTTCTGCTCGCCGCTGCCGTGGGCCAACGCCCAGAGGATCTCGTAGCCCTGCCGCTGGTGGAAGGACTCCTCCTTGCAGATCCTGGTCATCGCCCGGGCATAGGGCCCGTAGGAGCATCGGCTCAGCGGCACCTGGTTGGTTATGGCGGCCCCGTCGACCAACCAGCCGATCGCCCCAATGTCGGCCCAGGTCAGCGTCGGGTAGTTGAAGATGCTCGAGTAGCGCTGCCTGCCGGAGTGCAGCAGATCCAGCAGCTCGTCACGGGAGACCCCCAGGGTCTCGGCGGCCGAGTAGAGGTAGAGCCCGTGGCCGGCCTCGTCCTGAACCTTGGCGATGAGGATCGCCTTGCGGCGCAGGCTCGGCGCGCGGGTTATGTAGTTGCCCTCCGGCTGCATGCCGATGATCTCGGAGTGCGCGTGCTGGGCGATCTGTCGGATCAGGGTGGCCCGGTAGGCCTCGGGCATCCAGTCCCGCGGCTCGATGCGAGCCTCGGCGTCGACCAAGGCCTGGAACGCCGCGGCGAACTGGGCATCCTCCCGCGGGCTGGTCTCGCCCGGCGGGGCGGGCCGGTCCTTCGGCGGGGCGGGCCGGTCCTCGGGCAGGGCGGGCCGGCCAACCTCAGCGGCCGGCTGTGAGCTGGGCTGCATCGCTGTCCCTCCTGACATTCGAGGGTAGGTGGGCGCTGTTACACATGTCCACCCGAGGGCGCGCCATGCTGTCACAGCGGGCGGGCTGGAAGGATCGGGGGGTGAGCACCACCGACGGCCCGGGCGGCCCTGGCGGACCCGACGGCCCCGGCGGCCCTGCCGGCCCCGGCGGACCGGTGCCAGTCCGACCGGCCCGCACCGGCGATGCCCCCGGCATCGCCGCGGTGCAGTCACGCGCCTGGCGGCTGCGCTACGCGCACCTGCTGCCCGAGCAGCTGCTCGACGAGCTGACCCCGGACAACCTCGCCCGGGCCTGGGACACCGCCATCAGCACCGCACCCAGCCCGCGGCACCGGGTGCTGGTGGCCTGCCAGGGCGAGGAGGTGGTCGGCTTCGCCAGCCTGGCCCCCAGCACCGATGCCGACCTGGACCCGCGCACGGACGCGGACCTGCTGGAGCTGGCCGTGGCCCCGGACCGGTGCGGGCAGGGTCACGGGTCCCGCCTGCTCACCGCAACCGCCCAGACCCTGGCCGCCGACGGTTTCGCCATCGTCTACCACTGGGTCAGCGCCGCCGACGACGAGCTGCGTCGCTTCCTCTCGGGCGCGGGATGGGGCCCAGATGCCGCGACCCGCGAGCTGGACCTCTACGGCGACGGGCACGTGCGGGTGCGCCAGGTCAGGCTGCACACCGGGCTGACCGACCCGGGAGAGGGCACCTCCCGATGAGCACCTCGGAGCGACCGAGCCGTGGGCAATTCCCGATGAGCACCTCGGAGGGACCCGGGCGGGACGATCGGGCCCGCATCCTACGCAACGCACTCGCCGTCGGTGCCGCCACAGGGGCCTACGGGATCTCCTTCGGGGCCGTGGGGGTGGCCGGCGGCCTGAGCGTGCTGCAGACCTGCGCGCTGTCGGTGCTGCTGTTCTCCGGCGGCTCGCAGTTCGCCCTCGTCGGGGTCCTCGGTGCCGGGGGCTCCGCACTGGCCGCGGTCGCCGCCGCACTGCTGCTGGGCGTGCGCAACGCGCTGTACGGGCTGAGACTGGCCCCGCTCCTGCGGCTCCGCTGGCCGAGCCGGCTGGTGGGTGCCCAGCTGACCATCGACGAGTCGACCGCGATGGCGATGGGCCAGGACAGCCCGGCACTGGCGCGGCTGGCCTTCTGGTCCACCGGCCTGTCGGTTTTCGTTCTGTGGAACCTGGCCACCCTGCTCGGCGCCCTCGGCGCGCACGCCTTCGGCGACCCGCGCGCCCTGGGCCTGGACGCGGCCATCCCGGCGGCGTTCGTCGCGCTGCTCTGGCCACGGCTGACCCACCGGGGTCCGTGGCTGGTCGCGCTCGGTGCGGGCCTGCTCGCCCTGGCGCTCACACCGGTGGCCCCGCCCGGGGTGCCGGTGCTGGTGGCCGCGCTCGTCGCAGTTCCCGCCGGGTTGCGGGCGCGCCGCGAGGCGACGCCATGAGCTCGACGACGGTGTGGGCGGCGGTGCTTCTCGCCTCGCTCGGCAGCTACCTGACCAAGCTGGCCGGGCAGTCGGTTCCGCAGGGACTGCTGAGCCGGGGCTGGGTGGCGCGGGTTGCCGGGCTGGTCCCGGTGGCGCTGCTGTCGGCGCTTGTCGTGGTGCAGACCTTCGCCGGCGCGGGCGCTCACCTGGTGCTCGATGCCCGATCCGGCGGGCTGGCGGCCGGGGTCGCCGCCCTGCTGCTGCGGGCACCGTTCATCGTGGTCGTCGCGGTGGCCGCCGCCACCGCCGCGCTGCTTCGAGCCAGCGGGCTGGCCGCCTAGCAGCTGGCTCCCCGGGACCCCTCGCCCAGGCCGAGCAGGGGCTGCAGGCCCACGGTCAGCCCCGGTCGGTCGAGAACCGCCCGCACCGCCGTGAGCACGCCGGGCATGAACGAGGACCGGTCGGTGCTGTCATGGCGCAGGGTGAGGGTCTCCCCCGGCCCGCCGAGCAGCACCTCCTGGTGGGCCAGCAGCCCGCGCAGCCGGACCGAGTGCACCGCGACACCGTCCACCCTCGCCCCGCGCGCCCCGGCCAGCTCGGTGCTGGTGGCATCCGGCGGGGAGCCCAGCCCCGCGCGCGAGCGGGCAGCTGCCACCAGCTCCGCGGTGCGCCGTGCGGTGCCGCTCGGGGCATCAATCTTGTCCGGGTGGTGCATCTCGACGATCTCGACGGACTCGAAGAACGGTGCGGCCAGCTCGGCCAGGTGCATCATCAGCACGGCGCCGATGCTGAAGTTGGGCACGACGATGACCCCGACGCCAGGTCGGCCGGAAAGCAGCTCGCCGATCCTGGCCTGCTCGGGCGGGCCGACCCCGCTGGTGCCGACCACGACGTGGATCCCGGCCCGCACACAGTGCTCGACCGTGCCCAGCACGGCCGAGGGGGTGGTGAAGTCGACGGCCACCTGGGCACCGGTCTCGCTCAGCCGGTCCAGCGGGTCCCCCAGGTCGAGGGTGGCGCACAGCGTGAGGTCCTCCGTGGCGCGCACCGCGGCGGCGGTGGCCGACCCCATCCGCCCGGCCGCGCCCACCACACCCACCCGGATGCCCATGTCGCCTCCTCAGGCCACGAACCGGTCGGGGTCGAACGGCCCGACGACGGCGAGGTTGTCTGCGCGGGCGAGCACGTCGGCGGCGACCGCCGCGACGTCCTCGACGCTGAGCGCGCTGATGCGGGTCAGGATCTCCTCGACGCTGAGCAGCTCCCCGTAGACCAGCTCGCTCTTGCCCAGCCGGCTCATCCGGGAGCCGGTGTCCTCCAGGCCGAGCACCAGCGCCCCGCGCAGCTGGCCCTTGCCGCGCTCGACCTCCTCCTCGCTGACCCCCTCGGCCAGCACGCCCGCCAGCGCATCCCGGCAGATGTCGAGCACCTCGTCGACCTTGCTGGGCTGGCAGCCGACGTAGACGCCGAACAGCCCGGCGTCGGCGTACTGGGCTGTGTAGCTGTAGACCGAGTAGGCCAGCCCGCGCCTCTCCCGCACCTCCTGGAACAGCCGCGAGCTCATCCCGCCACCGAGGGCGGCGTTGAGCACACCGAGCGCGAAGCGGCGCTCATCGGTGCGGGCCAGCCCCAGCCCCCCGAGCACCAGGTTGGCCTGCTCGCTGGGCCGGCGCAGCGCCCGAACCCCGCGCCGGGTGGCTGTCGTGGCCCGCGGGGCTCGCGGTGGCCTCGGCTGCCCGGCCCCGTCCAGGAAGCCGGTGCCGGCCAACGCCTTGCGCACCAGCGCCACCACCTGGGCATGCTCGAGGTTGCCCGCGGCGGCGATCACGAGGTTGTCCGGCCGGTATCGACGCTGGTAGTAGCCGTGCACCTGGTCCCGGGTGATCGCCTCGATGGACTCCACCGTGCCGAGCACCGGGCGGCCCAGCGGGCCGTCACCGAGCACCGTCGCGGCGAAGACGTCATGCACGACGTCTGTCGGGTCGTCGTCGTGCATGGCGATCTCCTCCAGGATGACGCCACGCTCAGCGGCCACGTCAGCCGAGCGCACCAGCGACGAGGTCACCGCGTCGGTGAGCACGTCCACCGCAACCGGAAGGTCGGTGTCCAGCGCTCGCACGTAGAAGCAGGTGTACTCCTTGGAGGTGAACGCGTTCATCTCCCCACCGACCGCGTCGATGGCCGCGGAGATTTGCAGCGCACTGCGCCGACGGGTGCCCTTGAACAGCAGGTGCTCGAGGTAGTGGGAGGCGCCGGCCAGGCTGGGGCCCTCGTCGCGCGAGCCGACCCCGACCCACAACCCGACAGCCACCGAGCGCATGGCCGGGACGGCCTCGGTCACCACCCGCACCCCGCCCGGCAGCACGGTGCGCCGGACGAGCCCGGCACCGCCCCGGCCGGGCTCAAGGGTGCGGGTGGCCGCAGACCGGCGTGGCACTGCGGGACGGGGCAGGCCGCCAGCCATCCGGGCTACTCGCCCGACGCCGCGGTGTCGGCGCCCTCCAGCACCGGGACCAGCGAGAGCTTGCCGCGCGGGTCGATCTCGGCGATCTCCACCTGAACCTTCTGGCCCACCTGTACGACGTCCTCGACGTTCTCCACCCGCTTGCCGCCGGCGATCTTGCGCAGCTGCGAGATGTGCAGCAGGCCGTCGCGACCGGGCAGCAGCGAGACGAAGGCGCCAAAGGAGGTCGTCTTGACGACAGTGCCCAGGTAGCGCTCGCCGACCTCGGGCATCGTCGGGTTGGCGATGCCGTTGATCATGGTGCGAGCGGCCTCGGCCTTGGGGCCGTCGGTAGCACCGATGTAGATGGTGCCATCGTCCTCGATCGTGATCTCGGCGCCGGTGTCGTCCTGGATCTGGTTGATCATCTTGCCCTTCGGGCCGATGACCTCGCCGATCTTGTCGACAGGGATCTTGATCGTGATGATCCGCGGAGCGTTGGGCGACATCTCGTCAGGTGAGTCGATCGCCTCGAGCATGACGTCGAGGATGTGCAGCCGGGCCTCCCGGGCCTGGGTCAGCGCCCCGGCGAGCACCGAGGCGGGGATTCCGTCGAGCTTGGTGTCCAGCTGGATCGCGGTGACGAAGTCCTTGGTGCCGGCGACCTTGAAGTCCATGTCGCCGTAGGCGTCCTCCGCGCCGAGGATGTCGGTCAGGGCGGCGTACTCGGTGGCGCCGTCGATGGTGTCAGAGACCAGCCCCATCGCGATGCCGGCCACCGGCGCCCTCAGCGGCACGCCGGCGTTGAGCAGCGACATCGTCGAGGCGCACACCGAGCCCATCGAGGTCGACCCGTTCGAGCCGAGCGCCTCGGAGACCTGCCGGATCGCGTAGGGGAACTCCTCGCGGGTGGGCAGCACGGGCAGGAGCGCCCGTTCGGCCAGCGCTCCGTGGCCGATCTCGCGGCGCTTGGGCGAGCCGACCCGACCGGTCTCACCGGTCGAGTACGGCGGGAAGTTGTAGTTGTGCATGTAGCGCTTGCGGGTCTCCGGCGCCAGGGTGTCGAGCATCTGCTCCATGCGCAGCATGTTCAGGGTGGTGACACCGAGGATCTGGGTCTCGCCACGCTCGAACAGCGCCGACCCGTGCACGCGGGGCAGCACGTCGACCTCGGCGGAGAGCTGACGGATGTCACGCAGCCCCCGCCCGTCGATGCGCACCTTCTCGGTGAGGATGCGGCGGCGCACGATCTTCTTGGTCAGCGCGCGCAGCGCTGCGCCGATCTCCTTCTCGCGACCGTCGAACTTCCCGGCCAGCCGCTCGGTGGCCAACGCCTTGACCCGGTCCAGCTCGGTCTCGCGCTCGAGCTTGGCGGGGATGGTCAGCGCGGCGGACAACTCGTCGGTGACCGCCTCGGCGACCGCCGCGTAGACGTCCTCGGCGTAGTCAGGGAAGACCGGGAACTCGGCGATGGGCTTGGCCGCCTCGGCCGCGACCCGGTCCTGCGCCTCGCACAGCGTCTTGATGAACGGCTTGGCCGCCTCCAGGCCGGAGGCCACGACCTCCTCGGTGGGCGCGGTGCGCCCCTCCGCGGTGACCAGACGCCATGTCGAGGTGGTGGCCTCGGCCTCGACCATCATGATCGCGACGTCGCCGTCGGGCAGCACCCGGCCAGCCACGACCATGTCGAAGACCGCGCCCTCGAGCTGCTCGTGCGTGGGGAAGGCCACCCACGCATCGCCCTGCCCGTCACTGACCAGCGCGACCCGGGTCGCCCCGATCGGGCCGGAGAACGGCAGCCCGGACAGCTGGGTGGAAAGCGAGGCGGCGTTGATCGCCAGGACGTCGTAGAGGTCGCGGGGGTGCAGGGCGAGCACCGTGACGACGACCTGGACCTCGTTGCGCAGACCCTTGACGAACGAGGGCCGCAGCGGGCGGTCGATGAGCCGGCAGGTGAGGATGGCGTCCTCGCTGGGCCGGCCCTCGCGGCGGAAGAACGACCCGGGGATGCGGCCCGCGGCGTACATCCGCTCCTCGACGTCGACGGTCAGCGGGAAGAAGTCGAACTGCTCCTTGGCGTGCTTGGAGGCCGTCGTCGCCGACAGCAGCATGGTCTCGTCGTCAAGGGAGGCGACGGCGGAGCCGGCGGCCTGGCGAGCCAGCCGCCCGGTCTCGAAACGGATGGTGCGGGTGCCGAAACGGCCGTTGTCGACAACGGCGTCGGCGGTGTGGACCTGACCCTCCACGGGTTCTCCTGTTCCTGTGTGGAGCAGGGCCGGAGCCGGTGCGTGGGCCGGTCTTCGATGGAAGTCCACGGGTCGCCCCGGGGACCACTACCGAGGACCGGCGGTCGCCTCCGCCCTCGGGCGCTGCTCACTTCGGTCACTACGGGGCCGTGCGGTGATCGGCGCAGCCGGGCTGGTCGGCCACCGAACGGCGCGGGAGCGGCCGGAGGTCTCTGGGCCGCTCCCGAGGGGACTATCGGCGCAGGCCGAGCCGCTCGATGAGGCTGCGGTAGCGCGCGATGTCCTTCTTCGCCAGGTATTGCAGCAGTCGGCGGCGACGGCCGACGAGCAGCAGCAGACCCCGGCGACTGTGATGGTCGTGCTTGTGGGTCTTCAGGTGCTCGGTGAGGTCGGAGATGCGCTTGGTGAGCATCGCGACCTGCACCTCCGGGGAGCCGGTGTCGGCCTCGCCGGTGGCGTAGTCCGCCATGATCGTCTTCTTGGTCTGGGTGTCCAGCGGCACGACGGTGGGCTCCTCGTGTTGTCGGTGAGTGTCCCCGGTCGTAGGCACGGGGGCATGGTCAACTCACACCGGTGAGATCCGGCACCTGAAGGCTACCAGTCGCACAGGGGCGCACCCCAACCACGGCCGCCACCCGCGCCGGCGGCGCGGCCGGGTCCGGCTCAGTCCCCGCGTTCGGCCTGGTCGGGCTCGATCCCGGCGAGAAGCCGGTTGCGCACCGCCGCGACGTCATGGCCCATCTGCTCGACGAGTGCCTCGACCGAGTCGAAGCGCAGCGTGGGGCGCAGCCTGGCAACGAACTCGAGGGCCACCGTCTCGCCGTAGAGGTCCAGGTCGTCGCGGTCGAGCACATGGCCCTCCACCCGCGCCTCGGTTCCGGCGAAGGTCGGGTTGCTGCCGATCGAGATCGCCGCGGGAAGCCGTTGCCCGCTGGCGCGCACCAGCCAGCCGGCGTAGATCCCCTCGGCCGGCACCAGGGCCCCCTCGGCCAGGGCCAGGTTGGCCGTCGGGAAACCGAGCCGGCGGCCCCTGTGGTCTCCGTGCACCACGACGCCCTCCAGCCGGTGCTCGCGGCCCAGCACGGCGGCGGCGGTCGCCACGTCTCCGTCCCGCACCGCCTGGCGCACCCTCGTCGAGGAGAACCGCTCGACCTGCCCCACCGCCTCGAGGGCCAGCACCTCGAATCCGGCCCGGCGACCGGCGGTGGTCAGCATTGCCACGTCCCCCACAGCACGGTGGCCGAAGCGGAAGTCCGCACCGACCACGACCACCCGGGCATGCAGCGCACCGACGATGACCTCGTCGACGAACTCCTGTGCCGACTGCGCGGCCCTGGCGGCGTCGAAACGCAGCACGAGTACGCCGTCGACCCCGAGCGTGGCCAGCAGCGTGAGCCGGTGCGCCAGCGAGTCCACCGGCGGGGGCGCCGAGTCCGGGCGGACGACCTGGGCCGGATTGGGGTCGAAGGTGATCACCAGCGCGGGCAGGCCGTCCTGGCGGGCCCGGCGCACCGCGGCCCCGACCACGGCGCGGTGCCCGCGGTGCACCCCGTCGAAGACCCCGATGGTCACAACCGAGGCCCCGAGGTCGTCGGGCACCTCGGCGACCGCCTGCCAGATCAGCACCTCAGCCCTCCGTGCGCGGGCGGGCAAAGCGCGGGTCCTCGTGCTCGGCGCCGTCAACGACCGCGATGAGGGCCTGCACGGCACGCACCACATCGGCATGGGTGACGTAGAGCGGGGCGAAGCCGAGGCGGACGATATCCGGCTCACGAAAGTCCCCGACCACCGAGCGGGCCGTCAGCGCCCTTACGACGGCGGAGGCCTGCGGGTGGGCCAGCGACACTTGGGAGCCCCGCCGCTGCGGCTCCGCGGGGGTGAGCACCTGCAGGCCGCGGGGCACCAGGAGCTCGACCGCGAGGTCGAGGAACAGCCCGGTCAGCGACAGGCTGGCCCTGCGCAGCTCGGCCACATCAAGGTCGTCGTAGACGTCAAGGGCCGCCTGCAGGGTGAGCAGCGAGATGATCGGCGGGGAGCCGACGCGCAACCGCCCGATGCCAGGCGCGGGGACGAAGCCGTCCTGCATCGCGAAGGGCCGGGCGTGACCGTGCCAGCCGGCAAGGGGAACGGGCAGGTCTTCCAAGTGCCGCTCGGCCGCCACGACGAATCCCGGCGCCCCCGGGCCGCCGTTGAGGTACTTGTAGCCGCACCCCACAGCGAAGTCGATCTCGTGGGTGTCGAAGTCCACCGGGAGGACACCCGCCGAGTGCGAGAGGTCCCACAGCATCAGCGCGCCCGCCCGGTGCGCCACCCGGGTCAGCTCGGCCACGTCGTAGGCGCGCCCGGTGCGGTAGTCGACCTGGTTGTAGACCACCAGGGCGACGTCGTCGTCGATCTGCTCGGCGAGCCGGTCCGGCCCCACCCGCAGCACCCGCAGCCCGCGGGCCGCGGCGACGGCGTCGGCGACGTAGAGGTCGGTGGGGAAGCTGCCCGGCTCAACCACGATGCTGCCCCGCCCGGGGCGCAGCGCCACCGCGGCCGGGATCAGCTTGTGCAGGTTGACGCTGACCGAGTCGGTGGCCAGCACCTCCTCGGGCTGGGCGCCGATGAGCGCACTCACCCGTGCCCCGACCCGAAGCGGGGCGGTCCACCAGTCGTTGCTGTCCCAGCTCGCGATCAGGTCGTGTCCCCACTGACGGGTGAGGAGGTCGGCGACAACAGCCGGGACGTGCGCGGGCAGGGGGCCAAGGGAGTTGCCGTCGAGGTAGACCAGCCCCTCGGGCAGCACGAAGCGCTCCCGCAGGTGGGCCAGCGGGTTCGTCGCATCCAGCTGGTCGGCCAGGGCGAGGGCCGCGGGCAACCAGCCCGGACCCTCGTCGGGTCCGGGGGCTTGACCCTGCCGGGTCCTGAGGCTCATGTCTGGACCCTACTGACCGGCGGGGGCGAGCACGGCCAGCGGTCGGGCCAGCGGGCCGGACTCGACAAGCAGCGCCACCAGCGTCCCGTCCGGGTCGATCGCCGCCACCGGGCCGGGGCCCAACCCGATCGCCGGCAGCGTCCGCCCGTGCGAGAGCGCCAGGGCGGCGGCGGCATCCAGCCGGCGCACCGGGAATGCCTCGGCGGCGGCGACCTCGACCGGCACCAGGTCGCGGGCCACGACAAGATCGGCCAGCGGCCGGGCCCGGGTCAGCTCGAAGGAGCCCACCCGGGTACGACGCAGCGCGACCAGGTGTCCCCCCACTCCCAGGGCCGAGCCGAGGTCCCGGGCCAGGGCGCGCACGTAGGTGCCGGCCGAGCAGCGGACCTCGACGTCGACGTCCAGGACCGGCCCGCCGGCCTGGCGGCCGGCCACCCGACGCAGGCTGAACTGCGACACGGTGACGGTGCGCGGGGCCAGCTCGACGTGCTCACCGTCGCGGGCCCGGGCATAGGCGCGACGACCGGCCACCTTGACCGCGCTGTAGGTGGAGGGCACCTGTTCGATGGTGCCGACGAAGCGGCCCATCGCGGTGCGCACCTGCTCCTCGGTCAGTCGCCCGGCATCAGCCCGCTGGGTGATCTCCCCGTCGGCGTCGTCGGTGCTGCTCGCCTGGCCGAGTCGGATGGTGGCCAGGTAGCACTTCTCGGTGCCGCCGAGGTAGCCGAGCAACCGAGTGGCCCGGCCGAGGCCGAGCACGAGCACGCCGGTGGCCATCGGGTCCAGCGTGCCAGCATGCCCGACCCGTCGGGTCCCCACCAGCCGGCGCACCTGGGCTACCACGTCGTGCGAGGTCATCCCGGCGGGCTTGTCGACGACGAGCAACCCGTCAATCGAGCCCACGGTCCCGGTGGTCCCGTCGATGTCCTCGGTCACGGGGCGGTGAGTCCTGGGCGCCCGCCGCCGTCGACCTGGGAGGCTGGCCAGGGTGAACCGTCGTCGGTCACCGAGGCCGGCTCACGGTAGGGATCGGCCTCCCCGGCGTAGCTGGCTGTCGCCGCCGCCTGGGCCAGCTCGGCGTCGGCGACAGCCACCACCGCGAGCAGCTCCTCGATATGCCTGGCGGTGTCGGGCACGGCATCGGCTACGAAGGCCAGCGAGGGAGTGTGCCGTACGCCGGTCTGACGGCCGACCTCGGAGCGAAGCACCCCCTTGGCGCTGTCCAGCGCCGCCGCGCTGGCCAGGCGCTCCTGCTCATCACCAAGCACCGTGTAGAACACAGTGGCCTGCTGCAGGTCGTTGGTCACCCGGGTGTCGGTGATGGTGACGAAGCCGAGCCGCGGGTCCTTGACCCTGGTCTCCAGCGTCTCCGCCACGATCACCCGGATCCGGTCGGCAAGCTTGCGTGCGCGTGCTGCATCGGCCATCGGTTACCGCCCTCACTCGTCCTCGTCGTCCCACAACCGCCGCCACGCGGACAGCAGCTCGATCTCCGGGCGAGCGGCGACCAGCCGCTCGCAGCCGTCCAGCACCTCCTGGCATCGCCGGGCCTCGGCTGCGGTCACCGCGACGCCGAGCAGCGCCCGCCCACGCAGGTCGGCGTGGCCCACCTGCGCAGCACTGACCGGGAACCGCCGGGTCAGCTCGGCCAGGACCGGGTGCAGCGCGGAACGCTTGTCCTTCAGGGACCTGGCCCGCGGCAGCAGGATGTCCATCCGGAGGCTGGCGACAAACATCCGCCCTCCGTCTCCCCGGTCCCCGACAGTCACCGGCCGGGACGCCCCTGGGCGCCCCGGCCGGGTCCCGCTCGCTGAGCTAGGCCCTTGGCTTCTGACGCATCTCGAAGGTCTCGATGACGTCGTCCACCTTGATGTCGTTGAACGAACCCAGGCCGATGCCGCACTCGAAGCCCTCCCGCACCTCGGTCGCGTCGTCCTTGAACCGACGCAGCGACTCGATGGAGAGGTTGTCGGCCACCACCACCCCGTCCCGGATGAGGCGGGCCCGGGCGTTGCGCCGGATCTCCCCCGAGCGGACCAGCGAGCCGGCGATGTTGCCGAACTTGCTGGACCGGAACACCTCGCGGATCTCGGCGGTGCCGAGCTGGGCCTCCTCGAACTCCGGCTTGAGCATGCCCTTGAGCGCGGCCTCGACCTCCTCGATGGCCTGGTAGATCACCGAGTAGTAGCGCACGTCCACGCCCTCGCGCTCGGCGAGCTCGCGAGCCTTGCCCTCCGGCCGGACGTTGAACCCGATGATGATCGCGTCGGAGGCCACCGCGAGGTTGATGTTGTTCTCGGTTATGCCACCGACCCCACGGTCGATGATCCGCAGCCCGACCTCCTCGCCGACCTCGATCTTGAGCAGGGCGTCCTCGAGGGCCTCGACGGACCCGGAGCCGTCGCCCTTGAGGATGAGGTTGAGCGTGTCGACCTTGCTCTTCTCCAGCCAGTCCTCCAGCGAGACCCGCTTGCGGGCCTTGGCCAGCGCGGCGTTGCGCTCGGCCGCCTCACGCTTCTCGGCGATCTGGCGGGCCGTGCGGTCGTCGGAGGTGACGAGGAACTTGTCGCCGGCCCCGGGCACCGAGGTGAAGCCGAGCACCTGCACCGGCCGGGACGGCGGAGCCTCATCGACCGGCTCGCCGAGCTCGTCGAGCATGGCCCGCACCCGCCCGTAGGCCCGGCCGGCCACGACGGCGTCCCCGACGTGCAGCGTGCCGTTCTGCACGAGCACGGTGGCCACCGGACCGCGACCCCGGTCCAGGTGGGCCTCGATGGCCACTCCCCGGGCCGACCGTGACGGGTTGGCGCGCAGGTCCAGGGCCGCATCGGCGGTCAGCAGCACCGCCTCGAGCAGCTGGTCGATCCCGGTCCGCTGCAACGCTGAGATGTCGACGAACATCGTGTCACCGCCGTACTCCTCGGCGACCAGGTTGTACTCGGTCAGCTGCTGGCGAATCTTGGCCGGGTTCGCACCCTCCTTGTCCACCTTGTTGACCGCCACCACGATCGGCACGTCGGCGGCCTGGGCGTGGTTGAGCGCCTCGATGGTCTGCGGCATGACCCCGTCGTCGGCAGCCACGACGAGGATGGCGATGTCGGTGGACTGGGCGCCCCGGGCCCGCATCGCGGTGAACGCCTCGTGGCCAGGGGTGTCGATGAAGGTGACCGCGCGGTCCTGGCCCTCGTGCGCGGTGCGCACCTGGTAGGCGCCGATGTGCTGGGTGATGCCGCCGGCCTCCTTGGCCACCACGTTGGTGTCGCGGATGGCATCGAGCAGCTTGGTCTTGCCGTGGTCGACGTGACCCATCACGGTGACCACCGGGGGTCGGGCGCGCAGGTCCTCCTCGGCGTCCTCCTCGGCGTCCAGGTCGATGGAGAAGGACTCGAGCAGCTCGCGGTCCTCGTCCTCGGGCGAGACGACCTGGACGTTGTAGCCGAGCTCGGCGCCAAGCAGCGCGAAGGTGTCCTCGTCAAGCGACTGGGTCGCGGTGGCCATCTCACCGAGGTGGAACAGCACCGTGACCAGGCTGGCCGGGTTGGCGCCGATCTTCTCGGCGAAGTCGGTCAGCGAGGCACCCCGCGGCATACGCACCACGGTCGAGCCGTCCCCGCGCGGGACCTGCACACCTCCGACCGTGGGGGCCTGCATGTTGTCGAACTCCTGGCGGCGCTGCTTCTTCGACTTGCGACCCCGCCGTGGCGGGCCACCGGGGCGCCCGAAGGCTCCGGCGGTGCCGCCACGCGGGCCACCACCGCGACCGCGTCCGGCCATGCCTCCCGCGGGGCCGCTGGGGGCAGCACCCGGGGCGCCGCCGCGACCGGCGAACCCTCCCGGGCCAGCGGCGCGCGCCCCCGGGGCGCCGCGACCAGCTCCGCGCGTGCCGGGGCCGGGCCGGCCGGTGGCGGGGCCTGGCCGGCTGGCGGCCGGACGCGGCGGCATCATGCCGGGGTTGGGTCGCGGGCCACCCGGGCGTGGCGGCATGCCGCCAGCCGGCGCTGGGCGACCCGACGCCGGCCGCGGCATGCCGGTGCTGCCCGAGGATGAGTAGGGGTTGTTGCCCGGGCGCGGGCCGGCTGGGCGGGCACCCGGTCGCGGCATGCCCGTGCTGGCACCGGAGCTGAACGGGTTGTTGCCCGGGCGCGGGCCCGCTGGGCGGGCACCCGGGCTCGGGGCGGGGGCGTCGGGCCGGGCGGGGGCCTCAGCGGGCACGGCGGCGTGGGACTCGACGGAAGGGGACTCGCCAGCCCGAGCCGCCGGCGCCACCGGGGCGGTCGAGCGGGCCGGGGCGGACTCGACAGCCGCAGCAGCGGGGGGAGCGGCGGGCGCGGCCGGAGCCGGCCTGGGAGCCGGCTTGGCGGTGGAACGTGCGGCGGCCGCCGGACGGGCCGGCTCGGGTGCCGCGGCACCGTTGGAGGTTGGAAACGCCTCCTTGAGCTTCTTGACGACGGGCGCCTCGATGGTGGAGGACGCCGATCGGACGAACTCGCCGAACTCCTGGAGCTTGGCCATGACGACCTTGCTCTCTACGCCGAACTCCTTTGCGAGC
>JAJZTN010000152.1 GCA_021848885.1 Actinomycetes bacterium | reverse complement strand
CCTGAGCCCCCGAGCGCCCCGAGCCCCCCGTGCCCACCCGGGCGAGTCGGCCGGGTCGGCTCAGATGGGTCGAAGCGTCGGCTCGGGGCTCATCGAGCCGAGCAGCCGCTCGATGGCGACCTCCACGTCCTCCCGCCAGGTCGCCACGTTGCGAAGGTCCAGGCGCAGCCGCGGGTGGCGCGGGTGCGGGCGCACCGTCTTGAAGCCGACCGCGAGCAGGAAGTCCGTCGGCACGACGCAGCCGGAACGCTCCGAGTCCCCCCGGGTGTCGCCGAAGGCCTCGACCGCCCGGATCCCACGCCGGGAAACCTCCTTGGCCACACCCTGCACGAGCATGCGGCCCAGCCCGCCACCGGCGAACGCGGGGGTCACCACGACGTTCATCAGCAGCACGGCGTCGGCTGAGACCGGGCTGGTCGGGAAGGCCACCGAGCGCGGCACCTGGCTCGGCGGGGCGAAGAGCGCGTAACCGGCCGGCACCGCGTCGACGTATGCGATCTTGCCGCAGGTGCCCCAGTCCAGCAGGGTTGCCGAGACCCAGGACTCCTTCTCCAGCTCGGCGTCACCGGACTCCACGGCGCGCTGGCCGGCCACCGGGTCCAGCTCCCAGAAGACGCACCGCCGGCAGCGCCGGGGCAGGTCGTCAAGGTTGTCCAGGGTGACGCTGGCCAGCCGTCGCGACATCAGCCCTCCCCCGACCCAGCGACGCCGCGCCCACCGGCGCGGCGCGGTCGCAGCGCGGCGACGGCGTAACCGACGGCCACCCCGACGGCCAGACCGAGCAGCACGCGCCGCCACACAGGCATGCGACACTTCCTCTCGCGAGCAAGGACCCCCGAAGCCCCCGGGGAAGGGCTCGCCCGATCTCAGGATGGTAACGGGCAGCCGTTGATCGCGCGACGGTCATCGGTGCCGGTGAGGAGCCCCGGTGAGCAGCGGATCACGCCTCGACGCCTACGTCGAACGCTACGCCGCCCGCACCCGTGGCATGACGGCCTCGGAGATCCGCGCGCTCTTCGCCGTGGCCTCCCGGCCCGAGGTGGTCTCCCTCGCCGGTGGCATGCCGAACATCTCCGGGCTGGCGCTGGACGCGGTGGCCGACACGATCCACGACCTTGTGCTCGAGCGCGGCACGGTGGCCATGCAGTACGGCTCCGGCCAGGGTGACCCGACGCTACGCGAGCAGATATGCGAGGTGATGCGACTGGAGGGCATCGCCGCGCACCCAGACGACGTCGTGGTGACGGTCGGCTCCCAGCAGGCGCTGGACCTGGTGACCCGGATCTTCTGCGACCCGGGGGACGTCGTACTTGCCGAGGCACCCTCCTACGTGGGGGCGCTGGGCACCTTCCGGGCCTTCCAGGCCGAGGTTGTGCACGTGGCGATGGACTCCGACGGTCTGGTGCCGGACAACCTGCGGGCCGCGCTGGCCGCCGTGCGCGCGGCCGGTCGGCGGGCGAAGTTCCTCTACACGATCCCCAACCACCACAACCCCGCCGGGGTCACGCTCAGCCGCGACCGGCGCGAGGAGATCCTGGCCATCGCCGCCGAGGCGGACCTGCTGGTGCTGGAGGACAACCCCTACGGCCTGCTCGGATTCGACGAGGCCCCGCTGCCGGCGCTGCGCGCGCTGCGCGAGGACGGGGTGATCTACCTCGGCTCCTTCTCCAAGACCTTCGCCCCCGGGTTCCGGGTCGGCTGGGTGCTCGCGCCGCACGCGGTGCGCGAGAAGCTCGTGCTGGCCCAGGAGTCCGCGACGCTGTGCCCGCCGGCCTTCTCCCAGATGGCGATATCGGCGTACCTGGCCGGGCACGACTGGCAGGGCCAGATCAAGGACTTCCGAGAGATGTACCGGCAGCGCCGCGACGCGATGCTGGCCGCGCTGGCCGACCTCATGCCAGAGGGCACCGGCTGGACCCGTCCCTCCGGGGGGTTCTATGTCTGGCTCGAGCTGCCCGAGGGTCTGGACGCCAAGGCCATGCTGCCCCGGGCGGTGACCAACCGGGTCGCCTACGTGCCGGGCACCGCCTTCTATGCCGACGGGCTGGGCAGCCGTTTCATGCGGCTGTCCTACTGCTACCCCACCCCGGAGCGGATCCGTGAAGGCGTACGCCGGCTGGCCCAGGTGCTGGAGACCGAGCTGGAGCTGCACGCCACCTTCGGGGAGACCAGCGGGCTCGGTCCAGCGCACGAGGAGCAACCGGGGCTGACCGCCCCGGGCCCAGAGACCAGCTGAGCGGAGGACGGGGATGAGCCAGATGGGCGAGCTGGGTCGGGTCATGGTGCTGGCCGGCGGTCTCTCGCACGAGCGCGACGTGTCGCTGCGCTCCGGGCGGCGGGTCGCCGAGGCGTTGCGCGAGGCCGGGGTCGAAGTCGAGCAGCGTGACGCCGACGCCGATCTGCTCGCCGAGTTGCGCGCCGACCCCCCGTCGGTCGTGCTGCCCGTGCTGCACGGCAGCAGTGGCGAGGACGGCTCGATCCGCGAGCTGCTCGAGCTCGTGGGCGTGCCCTACGTGGGGTCCCGGCCCGGGCCGAGCCGGCTGGCCTGGGACAAGCCGACCGCCAAGACCCTGGCGCGCCGCGCCGGCCTGGACAGCCCAGAGGAGGTGGTGCTGCCCGAGGAGACCTTCCGCGACCTCGGCGCGGCCGACCTGCTCGAGGCGGTGCGGGCCCGGCTGGGCCTGCCCCTGGTGGTCAAGCCCGCCCGGGGCGGGTCAGCGCTGGGCTGCAGCGTCGTACACACCGCTGAGCAGCTGCCCGCCGCGATGGTGGGCTGCTTCGCCTATGGCGACCTAGCGCTGCTGGAGCGGCACGTGAGCGGGGTCGAGGTGGCCGTGACGGTGCTGGACACCGGGGACGGGCCCTGGGCGCTGCCGGCGGTGGAGATCGTCCCCGATGGTGGGGTGTACGACTACGCCTGCCGCTACACGGCCGGGATGACCGAGTTCTTCGTGCCGGCCCGCCTCGACACCGACCTGGCCGCCCGGGTCGGGTCAGCGGCGGTCACGGTGCACCGGGAGCTGGGGCTGCGCGACCTGTCCCGCACTGACGCGATCATCACTCCGGAGGGGTCGGTGCAGTTCCTCGAGGTCAACGTGGCTCCGGGGCTCACCGAGACGTCGCTGCTGCCGCAGGCTCTCGAGGCCGCCGGGCTGGACGCCGGAGCGGTTTTCGCCGACCTGCTCCGGCTGGCCCTGCAGCGGGCCGCCACGGAGTATCGACCGGATTCTGTCTCTCTCTAGCGCCCGTTCTAGAGAGGTCCAGACTTTCCTCGACGCGGTCGGTGCTGGTCGGGGCTGGTCGGGGCTGGTCGGTGCTGGTCGGGTGGGGATTAACCGCTGGCCGGCGTGCCCGGCTGCTCCCCGCTGGGTGCCCATGCGGGCGTCCTGGCCGGCGTGCCCGGCTGCTCCCCGCTCATCGCGGCGACGATGCGCTCGAGGTCGTCCACCGAGGCGAACTCGATGACGATCTTGCCCCGTCGCTGGCCCAGGTCGACTCGCACCCGGGTCTCGAACCTGTCGGAGAGCCGGCTGGCGAGCTCGTCCAGGCCGGGCGCCACGATCCGTCCGGACCGACGCGCCCGCGGCGCGGGCCCGCTGTCCTCCGGCCCACCCAGGGCGACGATCTCCTCCACGGCTCGCACCGACAGCCCCTCGGCAACGATGCGGTGGGCCAGCCGCTCCTGCATCGCACCGTCGTCGAGACCGAGCAGGGCCCGTGCGTGACCGGCGCTGAGCACCCCGGCGGCGACCCGGCGCTGCACCGGGGCGGGGAGCTTGAGCAAGCGGAGGGTGTTGCTGATCTGCGGACGGCTGCGTCCGACCCGGGTGGCGAGATCCTCGTGCGTGCAACCGAAGTCGTCGAGCAGCTGCTGGTAGGCCGCGGCCTCCTCCAGCGGGTTGAGCTGGGCGCGGTGCAGGTTCTCCAGCAGCGCGTCGCGCAGCAGCTGGTCATCGGAGGTGGACCGCACGATCGCCGGGATGCGCTGAAGGCCGGCCTGCCGGGCCGCACGCCAGCGCCGTTCACCCATGACGAGCTCATAGCGGTGCGGGGCGACCCGCCGTACGACCACGGGCTGCAACAGGCCAACCTCACGCAGTGAGTGCACCAGCTCGGCCATCGCCTCCTCGTCGAAGACCTGGCGGGGCTGACGCGGGTTCGGGGAGATCTCCTCGAGCGGGATCTCGGCGAAGTGCGCGCCGGGCACCGGTCCGGGCATCCCGCCGCCGGTGACCGCGACCGCGCTGCGGTCCGGGATGAGCACGTCGACGCCCGTGGGAGCCGGCTCGGTGACCGTCGGCGTGTCATCGACGCTGGGCGCCGGCGGGATCAGCGCGCCTAGACCGCGGCCCAGGCCCCGCCGACGTTCACTCATCGGGTCTCCTCCATCGTCTCGGTCGCAGCACCGCGCAGCGACAGCTCGCGGGCAGCCTCCAGGTAGGAAAGCGCCCCGGTCGAGCCGGGGTCGTAGGTCATCACGGTCTGGCCATAGCTCGGCGCCTCGGAGATGCGCACCGAGCGCGGGATCATCGTGGGCAGCACGAGGTCCGGGAAGTGCTGCCGGACCTCCTCGGCCACCTGTGCGGCCAGCCGGGTGCGGGCGTCGTACATCGTGAGCAGGATTGTCGAGACGTGTACGTCGGCATTCAGATGCGCCCGCACGAGATCGATGTTCTTCAGCAGCTGGCTGAGCCCCTCGAGCGCGTAGTACTCGCACTGGATCGGGATGAACACCTCCTCGGCCGCAACGAGGGCGTTGACCGTGAGCAGCCCCAACGACGGCGGACAGTCGATGAGCACGTAGTCCAGTGGCGCCTCACCGGCCTCCTGTCGGGCCCGCAGGTAGGTGCTCAGCGCCTTCGCCAGGCGGGACTCGCGGGCCACCATGGACACGAGCTCGATCTCGGCCCCTGCCAAGTCGATCGTCGCGGGGACGCAGAACAGCCCGTCGACCTCCTTGACGGGCTGCACGACCTCGCCCATGGCACGCCCCTCGACGATGACGTCGTACACCGATGGCACCTCAGCCCGGTGGTCCACGCCCAGGGCAGTGGAGGCGTTGCCCTGCGGGTCCAGGTCGACCACGAGCACCGCCGCCCCGTGCAGCGCCAGCGCCGCGGCCATGTTGACCGTCGACGTGGTCTTGCCGACGCCGCCCTTCTGGTTGGCCACGGTGATGACGCGGGTGCGGCTGGGGCGCGGCAGCGGCCCACCGGCGCGCGACTGCCGGCGCAGGATGTCAGCGGCTTCCCGGGCGATCGGGGTGTCGTCGACCGCGGTGTGTCCGTGCACCTCACCCCAGGAATCGGTCGGAGCCTCGGCTGCGGCGGCCGACGCGCGTGGTCGCGTTGGTACGACGAGGATGTGGCCGCGACCCTCGGCTCCATCGGCATCTGGGGGCCGTGCGGGAGCGGGCGGGAAGGTTTCACGTGGAACATCGAGCGCCGCCGTGGAGCGCATGGCGCCCGAGGCGCCAGCCGCGTCAGTTGCGCCAACCGCGCCGGAGGCAGCGGGTTCGCCGGAGGCACCAGCTGCGCCGGAGGCAGCGGGTTCGCCGGAGGCACCAGCTGCGCCGGAGGCAACGGGTTCGCCGGAGGCATCAGCCGCGCCCGACGCGCCGTCTGGTCGACGCGGCTCGCTGGGCCAGCCCAGCCCCGCTCCGATCACCTGGTCGGCTCTCGGCTGCGGCCAGCCCAGACCGGTCGTCACCTGGCCTCCTCTCAACGCCCTCCGGTCCCGCAGAACTCGGCCATCTTCGTCGCTTCGTCCCCGGTTGTCACTGCGGCCCTCCAC
>JAJZTN010000151.1 GCA_021848885.1 Actinomycetes bacterium | reverse complement strand
CGCCCCCGCGCCACCCCGGCGGCGTCACTCCGGCGGCGTGACCCCGGGGGCGAGGAAGGCCCGGCGGCGGGGCTTGACCGGGCGCATGAGGAACTCCGGCCGGCGCAGCCCGCTCGCGCTGGGGCCCGGCCGGGTCTTCGCCAGCCACTCGCGGTAGACCTCGCGGGACCGGGACGTGTCGACCACCACGTCGCCGTAGCGGTCCTCCGGTCCGGCCGCGGACAGCGTGACCTTCTGGTGCCAGCAGTGCATGCCCGACCACGGGTCCGGGTGCACCCCGAAGGCAAGGTTCTGGTGCACCCCCGGGTCCTCCCAGGTGATCCGCGAGGAGTCCGGGTCGGAGCTCTCGAACGGCTCGACCCCCTTGGTGTAGCGCAGCCTCCAGCGCCCATCGGGCAGCCGGGCCAGGTCGACCAGGCCCATCACCCAGCGGCTGCCGGCGTTCTCGCTGGTGCGCCACCGCCCCATGTGGTGCGACAGCGCGACCACCCCGGGCCGGATCGCCTCGGTCGCCCAGGCCCGCGCGATGAAGTGCCCGATCTCGGTGGAGACCTTGACCAGGTCCCCGGTGCCGAAGCCCAGCCGGGCCGCGTCGGTGGAGTTGATCCACAGCGGGTGGGTGTTGGCGATCTCGTTGAGGTACTTCGCGTTGCCGCTGCGGGTGTGGATCAGGGTGGGCAGCCGGAAGGTCGGCACCAGCACCGCCTCGCCGGCCGCGGGGTCCAGGCTGGCGTGGCTGACGTGCGAGGGGATATAGCCCGGCGTGGCGTACTCAGGCCAGCCGAAGTCCACCATGGTCGCCGAGTAGAGCTCCAGCCGGCGCGAGGGGGTCAGCCAGCCGGCCACCTTCGAGCCGTCCTCCAGCGCCACCCCGACCGCGCCGGCCTCCCCGACCAGCGGCGGGGTGGAGTCCAGCGTGGTGGGCTTGCGCAGCACCCCGTCGGCATCGGGTGCCGCCCCGTCCAGCTCAGCCTCGGTCAGCGCCCGCTCGTCCAGCCGGTAGAGGTCCTTGCCGACCTCGAAGGCGCCGTAGCGGCGCATGTAGGCCAGCGGCGTCAGCCCCTCGGCCGCGGCCTTCTCCGGCAGCCCGGGCACCTGGTTGGCGAAGACCCAGCCGTAGTAGTCATCGACGGTGATCTTCTCCCCCGGTCGGTCCGGAGCTTCGAAGTAGCGCCGGATGCCCAGCGAGCCGTCCGGGTCGATCCGCCACGACAGCTCGAACCAGAACTCGTTCTCCTCCCACACCTCGCCGGGGTTGGCCTCCCGGGTGTCGGCCACCGGCTGGCCGAGGCGCTCCATCGCCGTACGACGCACCGGTTGGCGGAAGCCGAGCCACTTGCCGCCGTACTGCTCGTAGGACTGCGTGTCGTGCCGCTCGGTGGAGTGCCCCATGGGCAGCACGTAGTCGGCGAAGGTCGCCGTCTCCGACCACGTCGGGGTCAGCGCCACGTGCAGCCCGACCAGGTCGGGGTCGGTCAGCGCCTCGATCCAGGTGAAGCCGTCCGGGTTGGTCCAGATCGGGTTGTAGACCCGGGAGAAGTAGACGTCCACCTTGCCCCGGCCGTCCTTGAGCAGGTGGGGCAGCAGGATCGACATCTCGTTGGTGCTCAGCGGGTACTCCGCCGGCCACAGCTTCTCGTTCCACAGCTCGTGCCCGGCCGGCATGTTCGGGCCGTGCGGGATGATCTTGTTCCACCCGTTGGGGCTGGTCCCACCGCGGGTGCCCACGCTGCCGGTGAGCACGGTGAGGAAGAACAGCGCCCGGGAGACCATCCAGCCGCCGAGGTTGCCGGCGGTGGCCGAGCGCCAGGTGTGCGCGGCCAGCCGCCCGCGCGCGGTCGCCACCACCTCGGCCAGCCGACGCACTTGCTCGAGGGGGATCTGCGCCTCGGCCGCAGCCATCTCGAAGGTGTAGCCGGCGTAGTCCGCGGCCAGCAGCCGCTTGAAGGCCTCGAAGTCGCCCTCGTCGACCTCCGGGTGCAGCGCCGCGAGATAGCTACGCCAGTTGACCCAACGGTGCACGTAGTCCCAGGCCACCTGGTCGGTGCGCATGAGGTACGACGCAATGGCCAGCAGGATGGCCGCCTCGCTGCCCGGCCAGGGGGCCACCCACATGTCGGCCTGCGCCGCGGTGTTGGACAGCCGCGGGTCCAGGACCACCAGGGTGGCCTTGCCGCCGACCTTCGCCTCCATGATCCGCTGGGCGTGCGGGTTGAAGTAGTGACCGGTCTCCAGGTGGCTGCTCAGCAACAGGATGACCCGGGCGTTGGCGTAGTCCGGGGAGGGCCGGTCGTAGCCGCCCCACAGGGCGTAGCCGAGCCGGGCTCCGGCCGAGCAGATGTTGGTGTGGCTGTTGTGCCCGTCCACGCCCCAGGCCAGCAGCACCCGCTCGGCGAAGCCGTCCTCGCCCGGCCGCCCGACGTGGTAGATGACCTCGTCGCGGCGGTCCTCGACGATGGCCGCACGGATCCGCCCGGCGATCTCATCCAACGCCTCGTCCCAGCTGACCCGCTCGAACTTCCCCGAGCCGCGCTCGCCGACCCGGCGCAGCGGGTGCAGGATGCGCTCCGGGTCGTTGACCTGGTTGATGGTGGCCGGGCCCTTGGCGCAGTTGCGCCCGCGGGACCCGGGGTGCGCCGGGTTGCCCTCGACCTTGCGGACCGAGAGGTCCTCGCGGTCGACGTAGGCCAGCAGCCCGCAGGCCGACTCGCAGTTGAAGCACGTCGTCGGGACGAGCATGTAGTGCTTGTCGACCTTGCGCGGGTGCGCCTTGGCGTCGGGCAGCACGACGTGGTCCCACTCGGCCACCGGCGGGAAGTTCGACAGCGTCTCGCGCACCCGCAGGCCGACCTGCTCCGGGCGGTCCGGCCCGACCGGGGCGGCCGCCGGGGCGGTGCGGGCCGGGGCGGTGGTGTCCGAGTGCGGCGGGGTCATCGACGGCTCCTCATGACAGCGGCGGCGGGGCGGCGTACGGCGGGGCGGCGTACGGCGCGCGCCGTACGGCGGGGCGGCTCCTCATGACAGCGGGACCTCCTGGGCGGCCCGGACGAAGACCGACTCGTATGCCAGCAGACCGACCTGGGCGGCCAGCCCGGCCAGCAACCCCAACACGGTCGGCGCGCCCAGCGCCACGGCCAGCGCGAGCCCTCCCGCCACGATCGTGACACCGACCCCCGCCCAGAAGGTCTGGGCGTAGCGCCCGCGCACCACGATGTGCGCGGCCACCTCGGCGTTGCGGGTGGTGTGCTTGCGGCTGAGCTCGACAAGCACGACGAGCAGGTGGGCCAGCGAGGCGCCGGCCAAGGTCCAGGCGATGTCGCGCGGGGTGGCCGCGGACCTGGCCGGCCAGCCCGGGAAGAGCAGCAGCACCCCGGCGCCGGCCATCAGCGCCTGCGGCTGCAGGTGCCAGAACAGCCCCGGGGACTGCCACAGGTCCCGGCCCTCGGCCTGGCCGAAGAGGAACGCCGTGTAGCCGGCCACCATGACCGAGGCCGGGATGCCCAGCCACGCCAGCACGGTCAGCAGCGCGGAGGCACCGAAGAGCCCACCGAGGAACCACAGCCCGCAGATGCTCGCGAAGACGCCAAGCGCAACCCCGCCCCACACCAGCCAGGAGGTCGGGTTGGGCTTGGTGAGCAGGAAGTAGAACCGCTCCGGGCGCTTGAGGTCCCATACGAGCAGCACCGCGGTGACGGCCACAAAGACCGCCCCGACGAGCGGGGCGAGCACACTCACCAGCTGGCCCTCGTCCCGGCCGGTGAGCATCAGGTACGCCGCGATCATCACCGCGCCGGCAGCCACCGACTTGGTCCACAGGTAGGTCCAGACCTTCCAGCCCCATGGCGCCGGGTGCGCGGTGTTCAGCGTGGTCCGGGCGCGGCCGAGCGGGTCCGGGGCGATGTCGGCTCGGGTGAGCAGCCGCTGCGGGTCGGGGTTGGCCCAGATGTAGGTGCCGTCGACCGGTGCGGCCAACGGGTCGAGCACGGCCCGGTCCGCCCCGACGTAGTGCACGTTCGGACCGGTGCCCTGCTCCGGGGTGCGCACCGCGGTCTGGTGGGTGTTGAGGAACTGGCTGATCCCGCTGCTCGGGTCGTGCAGGTCACCGACCCAGATCGACTCGGTCGGGCACACCACGACGCAGGCCGGCTCCAGCCCGACGTCGATGCGGTGCGCGCAGAAGTTGCACTTGGCCGCGGTGTGGGTGTCCTCGTCGATGTAGATCGCGTCGTACGGGCAGGCCTGCATGCAGCTCTTGCAGCCGATGCAGCGGTCCCGGTCGAAGTCGACGATGCCGTCGGAGCGCTTGAACAGCGCCTTCGTCGGGCAGATCGTCACGCACGGCGCATCGGTGCAGTGGTTGCACCGCATGACGCCGAACTCCCGGGTGGTCGAGGGATAGGCGCCCTTGTCGACGTACTTGACCCACGTGCGGAACTGCCCGACCGGCACCTCGTGCTCGGTCTTGCAGGCCACCGTGCAGGCATGGCAGCCGATACAGGTGCGCTGGTCGATCGCGAAGCCGTATTGCACCGGTTGAGTCCTCCAGCACGGGCCGAGTGACGAGTCAGCGGAAACACCACGGTCAACTGTCGGTCCCCCGAAAGTTACGGGGCGATACCCCTACGGGCAAGGGTGTGGCGATCCTTTTACCATCGAGCCGGCGTGTGAGGTTGCGCCACCGCGGGCGCGGGTGGCGCGACGCTGACCCGCCGCGCCCGGCGCGTGCGGTACGACGCGAGCCCGGCGCGCCCGGCGCGCCCGAACCGGGGAGTCGGCCCCCAAGGGCGCCACGATGCGCGACGATGGCCCGATGGCCCAGCCCGAGCCCACCCCCGGCGAGCCCGAGCCCACCCCGCCCGGCTGGTGGTCGCACCCCAACGAGCTGCGCAAGGTCGGCGACGAGCCCGACTACCGGTTCAGCCTGGCCAACGAGCGCACCTTCCTGGCCTGGGTCCGAACCTCGCTGGCCCTGCTGGCTGGCGGGGTCGCGGTCGTGCAGATCGTCCCGGCGTTCTCGGTCCCGGGAGGCCGGCACGTGCTCGGCATACCCCTGGTGCTGCTGAGCATCGTGCTGTCGGTGAGCAGCTATCGGCACTGGGCGGCCGCAGAGCACGCCCTACGGTTGGGCCGGCCACTGCCGCCCTCGATGCTGCCCAGGGTGCTTGGCGCCGGCATCGCGCTGGTCAGCCTCGCCGCGCTCGTCATGATCGTCATCGGCGCGTTCCGGGGGTCGGTGTGACCCGCCCGCGACACCCGCACTCCGTGGCCGACCCCGGACCGATGCCATGACCCGCCCTCGACACCCGCACTCCGTGGCCGACCCCGGACTGCAGGCCGAGCGCACGTACCTCTCCTGGCAGCGCACTGGGCTGGCCTTCGCCACGGTCGGGGCGCTGATGCTGCACGTCAGCAGTGGCCAGGGCAACCGCTGGGTCGACGTGCCCGGGCTTTTCGGCCTGATCATCGGCGCATGCATCCTGGCCTTCGCGCTGCTGCGCTACCGCACCTCGGTCGCAGCGGCTCGTGGTGAACGACCCACGGCCGCCGCCGGCCTGCTGCGCTGGGTCGGCGTCGCCTCGACCCTGCTCGGCCTGAGCGGTCTGGTGATCGTCCTCGTCGGCTTGTGACCCACCCGGACCTCAGCTCACCCCTTGCGCCGCAACAGCGATCCCGGGGCGCGGCGCACGGGGCCAGGCCCGGAGACGGGGCGCGGCGGGCGGGGCGCGGCCCAACCATGGCGCGGGCGGACCCGAGAAGGGATACCCCACCGGGGTTAGCCCGAAGTTCCGTGATCTTGAGTGACGGG
>JAJZTN010000150.1 GCA_021848885.1 Actinomycetes bacterium | reverse complement strand
CAGCTGCCACGCCTGCGGCCCGCGCTGCAGGTAGGTGACGTCGAATCGGCCGGGCTCGGCCTGCTCGACCTGCTCGAGCAGGGGCAACGGGTCGTGCGGGGCGACCAGGACGAGACCGGCACCCGGACCGACGGCCGCGAGTGCTCCGAAGATCGTCGCGTGCCGGATGGCGTGCGGGATGCTCCTGGCATCCAGCACCGGGTAGCCCGGCTCGTCAAGGTGGCCGCAGCCGCAGGCGTGGCCCCCGTGCTCGTCGGGCGCGTGCTCGTCGGGTGCCTGCTCGTCGGGCGCGTGCTCGTCGGGCGCGTGCCCACCGGGTGCCTGCTCGTCGGGCGAACCGCTCGCATCCGCCGCGCTGACCTGGCCCACGAGTTCGTGCATGTCCGCGAGCAGGCCCGCGAGGGCGACGTCGGGGGCGGCGGCCAGCATCGGCACGAGAAGCTCGTTCTCCTTGGCCAGGTGGCTCTCGAAAATGGCATGCAGAGCACGGGCGGCAGCCGCGGAGCGGACGTCGGTGCGTGCCTCGGCCAGCTCCTGCACGAGACCGGCGAGGACGGCATGCTCGGCGCTCATCGCCTCGACGAGCAGGCGGGACTGCTCGCGGGAACGGGCCGCGGCGTAGAGGGTCTGCTCCTCGGCGGCGGCGTGCGGGAGCAGCTCGCGCTGACACCAGCGGACCAGATCGGCGGCCCCCGCGCCGGTGTCGGCCGACCTGGCACGCTCGGCATCCCCCAGCACGGTGGAGACGGCCAGCTGAAGGGCCCCGGCCAGCTGGGCATGGTGCTCGCGGATCGCCTCGGCAGCCTGGGAGTCGGCGGGCGAGGAGCTGATCACGGTGGGGTTCACGGGGGCCTCCGGTGGCGGGCATGGCGATCGGTGCGGTTGCGCTACGAACAATAAACTACACTGCTGACCGTGAAAAATGACCGAGCGCGGGATGAGCCAGCCCCCGGCTACGGCCCCGCCCCCGCGCAGGCGCCGCAAGGCCCGCCCCGGCTCTCGCCCGCCCAGGCGGGGACCCTCCACGTGCTTGAGGCGCACCCGGCACCGCTGACGCTGGCGGCGCTGAGCGCCGCCGCCGGCCTGCACCCCAACACGATCCGTGAGCACCTCGAGACCCTCGTGCGACAAGGACTGGTGCGCCGCTGCCCGGCCGCGCCAAAGGGGCGCGGGCGCCCGGCCTGGGAGTACAGCGCCGTCGCTGCCGGCGAGGACCAGATGGTCCGGGAGTACGCCGGACTCGCGGCCACCCTTGCCGAGGCGCTGCGCCAGCACAGCCGGCACCCGAAGGAGGATGCCCTCCAGGCGGGTCGGAGGTGGGGCGCCGAGCTCGCCGGCACCGCCGAGGCACCCGCAGGAGCCCAACCACTGGCTCGCCGCCGCGCGGTCATCGCCCTGCTGGACCGGCTGCGCTTCTCGCCGCGGACCGGACCTCGGGCCCGCACCGTCCGGCTCACCCGCTGCCCCCTGCTGGAGGTCGCCCGGCGCTACCCCGACGTCGTGTGCAGCATCCACCGGGGACTGGTCGAGGGGGCCCTGAACCAGTGGGGCGAGCCGGACACGAGCGTTCAGCTCGTCCCGTTCGCCGAGCCGGGGGCCTGCACCCTGACGATGTCGCCCACCGGCGAGCAGGGGCACAGATGAGCGACCCGATGACCACGGTGGGCGCGGGTGCGGCAGGCGCCTCGGGCCGCGAGTCCAGCCCTGAGCAGCCCCCGCGGCGGCCACCCCGAGCGAGCGTCCGCCCGGTGGCCTTCCCCTGGCACCGGGTCCCCTTCCTGGCCCTGGCGTTGCTGGCGCTGCTGGCCGGCCTCGACGCCGCCACCCTCCTGCTCGGCCTGCCGGCCCCCGTCACGACGACCCGGCTGCCCCAGGTGCACGGGCCGCTCATGGTCATCGGGTTCGTGGGCACCCTCATCGCGCTCGAACGGGCCGTCGCGCTGCGCCGGCGCAGCGGGTTCGCGGCGCCTGCGGCTCTCGGAGCCGGCGCGCTGCTGCTCGTGACCCCACTGCCGCTGTGGGCCGGGCAGGTGCTGCTCGTGGCGGGCGCGGCCGCCCTCGTGGCGCTCTACGTGCCCCTGTGGCGGCGCCGGCCCGACGATGCCGTCCTGGTCCAGGCGCTGGGCGCCGTCCTGGCGCTGGGGGCGACGTTGCTGTGGCTCGGCGGGGTCGACGTCTCGGTGCTGCTGCCGTGGCTGGTCGGCTTCGTGGTCCTCACCATCGGCGGGGAGCGGCTCGAGCTCGCCCGCGTCCACATGGGTGCGGACCAGGGGGCCCGGCTGGTCCTGCTCGCGGGCCTGCTCTCGGCCGCTGTCGTCGGCACGACCCTGTGGCGGGCGGCGTACCCGGTGCTTGGCCTCGCCCTGCTGGCCCTAGCAGGCTGGCTGGCCAGCCGGGATGTGGCCCGCCGCACGATCCGCTCGAGCGGCCTGCCGCGGTTCACCGCGGCCTGCCTGCTGGCCGGTTACGCCTGGCTGATGGTGGCGGGGGCGGTGTGGGCGGTCTCGGGCGCTGTCCTGTCCGGACCCGCCTACGACGTCGTCATCCACTCCACCTTCCTGGGGTTCACCATCTCCATGATCCTCGCGCACGCTCCTGTCATCCTGCCCGCGATTCTGCGACGTCCGCTTCCCTACCACCCGGCCATGCTGGGCCCGGCCGGGCTCCTGCAGGCCAGCCTGCTCGTGCGGCTCTGGTTGGGAGACGCCCTGGGCTGGCCCCTGGCCTGGCAGCTCGGCGGGCTGCTCAACGTCGTGGCACTGCTCGGTTTCGTCCTGGTCGCGGCCTGGGCCGGGCTTGCCGGGGGTGCGTCGTGACCGAGGCGCGACCGCCGGTCCGGGGCCGGGGATTCGCTCCGCTGCGCGACCTGCCTGCCATCGGCTGGCTCGGCGCCGCGGCCATCGCCGCAGCCGCTCACCCGTTCCTGAGCGTGCCGCGCTGGCTGCTCATCCACCTGGTGGTCCTCGGGGCGGCCAGCCACTCCATCCTGGTGTGGAGCCAGTTCTTCGCCGACACGCTGTTGCACACCGCGTCGCGCCCGGGCGACCGGGCAGGCCAGAACCTTCGCATCGGCATCCTCAACGTGGGTGCCGTCCTCGTCGTCCTCGGCGTCCTGCACGCCTGGGCACCGGTGATCGTCGTGGGGTCATCCGGGGTCGCGGCCGCCGCCGGTTGGCACGCCTTCTCGCTGCACCGCCAGCTGCGCCGCGCCCTGTCGGCGAGGTTCGCGATGATCGTGCGCTACTACGTGGCGGCCGCCGCGCTGCTCCCTCTCGGGGCGCTGCTGGGAACGCTCATGGCTACCGGTCGGGGTGAGCAGGACCCCGGCATGCTCGTCGCCCACGTCGTCACCAACGTGCTCGGCTGGCTCGGCATATCGGTGGCCGGCACGGTCGTGACCCTGTGGCCGACGGCGCTTCGCACCCGGCTCGTCGCCGGCGCCGAGCGGGCCGCGACGCGGGCCCTGCCCTTCCTGGTTGGCGGGGTGCTGCTGAGCGTCGCGATGAGCCTTGTGGGGATGCGTGCCGGTGCGGTGGCCGGGCTGGTCGTCTACCTGGGCGGGCTGGGGCTGCTCGCGGACCCCTTCGTGCGTTCCCTGCGGGCAAAACCCGCCTCCGATATCGCCACCTGGTCGCTGCTGGCTGGGCTGGCCTGGTTCGTGGCCGTGGTCGTCTTCCTCGCCGTCGACCTGACCACCGCCGGCACCTGGGAGCAGGCCCATGACCGGCTCGCCTGGGTGACCCCCGCGGTCGCGGCCGGGTTCGCCGCGCAGATGCTGGTCGGGGCGATGTCCTATCTGCTGCCCGTGGCCCTCGGTGGCGGGCCGAGCCTCACCCGCCAGACGAACGCCGCGATGGGGCTCGGCGGGCCGGCGCGGATCGTGCTGGTCAACGGCGGGCTGCTGCTCGCCGTGCTGCCGAGCCCGCCCACGGTCCGCGCACTCGGATGGGCCCTGGTGGTGGTCGGGCTGGCGGCCTTCCTGGTCCTCGCCCTCGCGATCGGCCCGCTCGCGGGCAGGGCGAAGGCCGTGCTCACCGCCGCGCACGACGCTGCCCCGGGCCGGCCCGCGGCAGCACCCACCCCGATCGGGGAGCGCACCAGGGCCTGGGCTGTGACGGGGCTGGCGGTCGTTGCCCTCGTGGTCGCGGTGGGCGTCGCCGCGGGTCCGGCGGCACCGGCCAGCCAGCACGGCTCCCTGCAGCGGATGGTCTCAACGGGTGCCACCACCACCGTGACCGTCACCGCGAAGGACATGCGCTTCACCCCCTCGACCGTCACGGTGCCTGCGGGCAACCGGCTCGTTGTCACGGTCCGCAACGCCGACCCGACCACCAGCCACGACCTCACCTTCGCCTCCGGGGCGAGGACCGGGCTGCTCGCGCCCGGCGCGACCGGGCGGGTCGACGTGGGCGTGGTGACCGCGGACCTGCAGGGCTGGTGCTCGGTGCCGGGGCACCGCCAGCTCGGCATGGTCCTGGCAGTTCTCGTCACAGGCGAGGGGGCCGGCCCCGAGGGTGGTCAGACGACTCCCTCCGGCAGCGCTGCGGGGCCGGCCGGGGCGGGGCGGCTGGTCGACCTCAGCAGGTCGCCCGGGCCGGGGTTCACCGCCTATCCGGCCGTTCTCGCCCCCGCACCGAGCGGGACGGTGCACCGGGTGAGGCTGACCGTCGAGGACGTCGTACGCGAGGTCGCCCCGGGTGTCAGGCAGCTGATGTGGACCTACGACGGCGCGGTTCCTGGACCGATCCTGCACGGTCGGGTCGGTGACACCTTCGAGATCACCCTCGTCAACCGCTCACCCATGGGCCACTCGATCGACTTCCACGCCGGGCAGGTGGCGCCCGGGCCGGTGATGCGCACCATCGGCCCGGGCGGGACCCTGCTCTACCGTTTCACCGCGACCCATGCCGGTGTCTGGATGTACCACTGCTCGACGGGGCCGATGTCCGTGCACATCGCCAACGGCATGTTCGGGGCCGTCATCATCGACCCGCCCGGGCTGGACCGGGTGGACCGGGAGTATGTGCTCATCCAGTCCGAGCTCTACCTCGGGTCCCAGGCCGGCCCGGTCGATGCGGACAAGGTCCGCGCCCAGCGGCCCGACCTGGTCGTGTTCAACGGCTACGCCGACCAGTACGACGCCCGCCCACTCAGCGCCCGTGTCGGTGAGCGGGTCAGGATCTGGGTCCTTGACGCGGGCCCGGACCGGGCCACGTCCTTCCACGTCGTCGGCGCCGCCTTCGACACCGTCTACGCCGAAGGCGCCTACCTGCTGCGTCCCGGGCCCGCGGCCGGGGGCAGCCAGGCCCTCGGGCTCCAGGTCGCCCAGGGCGGCTTCGTCGAGCTGAGCTTCACCCAACCCGGGCGCTACCCGTTCGTCTCGCACGTCATGGTCGACGCCGAGCGTGGGGCGCATGGCGTCATCGACGTCACCGGCTGAGGACGCCCGGCCCGACCTCCCGCCCCCCCGAGCGGCGGGGAGCTGCCTGCTCGGCCAGGATGAGGTCATGAGTGACCTCCCGCCCCCGGCGCCCGCCCGCCGTCTGCTGCTGGTGCACGCCCACCCCGACGACGAGACGATCAACTCCGGGGTCACGATGGCCCGGTACGCCGCCGAGGGCGCGCAGGTCACGCTGGTGACCTGCACGCTCGGGGAGGAGGGCGAGATCCTGGTGCCCGAGCTGGTTCAGCTCGGTGCTGCCCAGGCCGACCAGCTGGGTGGCTACCGCCTGGGCGAGCTGGCCGCGGCGATGGCCGAGCTGGGCGTGCTCGACCATCGGATCCTCGGTGGACCGGGCCGGTTCCGGGACAGCGGGATGATGGGATCCC
>JAJZTN010000149.1 GCA_021848885.1 Actinomycetes bacterium | reverse complement strand
AGGTGGGTGGTGCCGAACAGAGCGGGAGGACGTGCGGTGAGTGAGCAGCCGGGCCGACCCGCACCGGGGCCGGTGGAGCGACCCGCGCCGCCGTCCCGGTTGCTGGGCGAGCCGGGCGCGGTGGAGAGCTGGGACGAGCGGCCGGAGAGCGAGGCCCAGGTGCGGGACCGCTATCTCGCGGAGCGTCCCCCCCACCACGGAGACTGACGAGTCTTGACCCGCCTGCCCCGTGCGCGGATGCCCACGGGGCACCACTGGGTGGACACTCTCGCCGACAGGGCGGGCCGGCCTAGCCGGCTCGCTCCCGCAGCAGGTCCCGGATCTGGGTGAGCAGGACGACGTCTTCGCTGGGCGCGGGAGGTGGCGGCGGGGCCGCTGCGGCCTGGCGTCGCTCGGCCAGCTTGGTCATGGGCAGGACGATGAGGAAGTAGACGACCGCGGCGACGATGAGGAAGTTGATCATCGCGGAGATCAGCGCACCGATGTCGATGAAGGTCTTGGCGTTGCCGGACGTGCCCAGCTGGACGCCCAACCCGATCGAGCCGGCCCCGCCGACCGCGGCGATGAGCGGCTGGATGATCTTGTTGGTGAAGGTGGTGACCACCGACCCGAACGCCGCCCCGATGACGACCGCGACCGCCAGGTCGACGACGTTCCCAGGCATGATGAATGCCCTGAAACCCTGCAGCATTCTCGTGCCCTTTCGCTGTCCCTCGTGACGCCGGCTCACCGCAGCTCGCCTGCGCCGGTCTTCGCGGCGGTCACCAGGAGTCTTCCCGAGAACACCGGGACCCGCTGCTGGGGCTCGCCGACGGGGGCCGCAGCGCCACCCCCACGCTGCGGGTGCCGAGCGCACCGGCGACCGCTGTGGCCTGCCGCCCGTCGACTGCTACGACGACCTGCTCTCCCGACCGGCCGCCGGTGAGCAGGGACCCGGGTGGGTCGGTGCCCGCGTCGGAGATGGCCAGCACCAGGGCCGCCTCGGCAAGCAGGGTCGCCGGGGCGCCCGCGGGCGTGCCGACGGGGGCGCCGGCGAGAAGGTCGACCAGGTCGCCGGCTCGAAGCATCCCCTCGGGTGGTGGGTAGGACAGCGGCACCGCCAGCACGCGGCAGCCGGGGTCGAGCGCGGTGGCCAGCCCCGGGCCGACGACACGCGTGTCGGTCAGAGGTTCACCGCGGCGCAGGGGAGCGGCCAGCACCCGCCCGAGCAGGGCGGCCGGGGCGCTGCTGGCGCCGCCTGGGTGCAGGTCCGCCGGCCAGTCGCTGATCCTGAGGTCCTCGGCGACCAGTCGGTGCCCGGCCGGCAGGTCGGTCGTGGCGACGACGAGCGGCCGCAGCGGGCCCGTCGCCGGGCGAAGCGCGCTCAGTCCCGCTGCAACGGCGACACCCAGCAGTGCTGCGGAGATGAGTCGACGGTGCCTGGCCACCATCCTCCAGGCACCAGGCAGGTTGCCGGGACCTCTGCCCTGTCTGCTGGTCCCCGGACCGCTCGAGGCGGTCCGGGCTGTGTGCCGCCGGGGCCGAGCCATGCCCGCACGGTAGGGGTGTAGCCCGTGGCCCGACGGGTGCCGTCCACAGCCACAGACGCCGGAGTCGGGCAGGCTCGCGGCTCAGGCGGCCGACTCGCCAGAGGAGGTGCTCGTGGTCTTCGTCGCGGTGCTCGCGGCGACCGAGCCACTCGATCCCCCGGCCCCCTCCGTGGACCCGCCGGTGCTGGAGCCGCCCGACCCGCCGGCCGGGCCGGAGGACCCGCCGGTGCTGGCGCCGCTGCTGGGGGACCCGGTCGAGGCGGCCTTGCGGGAGTCGGTCCGGTAGAAGCCCGATCCCTTGAAGACCACTCCGACGGCCGAGTAGACCTTGCGCAGCCGACCACTGCACTCAGGGCAGTCGCTCAGCGCGGTGTCGGTGAAGGCCTGCACGACCTCGAGCGCGTGACCGCACTGGGTGCATGAGTACTGGTAGGTCGGCACCAGGGTCCTCCTCAGGCGACCGGGCCCGACGGGAGTTCTGGCACTCCCGGCCCTCGAGTGCCAATCTTGCGGCATGTCCGGGCGGATCTCAACTCTGCGCGCTGCGGCTGAGGCGTCCGCCGCCCTGCGACGATGAAGGACCGCCAAGACAGGCCGTGACAACGCCGCCCTGGCTGCGCTCTCGATGCAGCAGGAGGTCTTCAGGGACCGGTCATGGTTCGAAGCGGTAGCCCATACCAGGCTCGGTGATCAGGTGCACCGGGTGCGCCGGATCCGGCTCAAGCTTGCGGCGCAGCTGAGCCAGGTAGACCCGCAGGTAGTTGGTCTCGGTGCCATAGGCCGGACCCCACACCTCCTGCAGCAGCGCCCGTCCGGTGACCAGCCGCCCCGGGTTGCGCACGAGCACCTCGAGGATCGCCCACTCGGTGGGGGTCAGGTGCACCGTCGCCCCGGTCGCGTCGGTGACCCGTTTGGCGGCCAGGTCGACGGTGAACGCGGCCGCGGTCACGACCGGGGCGTCGAGGGCCGGCGCGGCCCGGCGCAGCGCGACCCGGACCCGGGCCAGCAGCTCCTCCATCCCGAAGGGCTTGGTCATGTAGTCGTCGGCCCCGGCGTCGAGCGCCGCCACCTTGTCGCCCTGGTCACGGCGAGCGGAGAGCACGATGACCGGCACCAGCGACCAGCCGCGCACCCCGCGGATCACCTCGATGCCGTCAAGGTCGGCCAGTCCGAGGTCGAGCACGACGAGGTCGGGGGCCGCCCGTGACACCGCGCGCAGTGCCGCCGCACCGTCGGCGGCCTCCACCACGTCGTAGCGGTGGGCCCGCAGGTTGATCGACAGGGCCCTGCGCAGCTGGTCGTCGTCGTCGACGACGAGGATGGTGCTCATCGGTGCAGCGGCAGGCTCAACGTCATCGTCAGCCCCCCGCCCCGGGTGGCCGAGGGCTCCAGCTTGACCCCCATCGCCTCGCAGAACCCTCGGGCGATGGCCAGGCCGAGTCCCACCCCGCCGCTGGAGCGGTCATCCAGCCGCTGGAACGGGGTGAAGACCTGCTCCAGCGCCGATGCGGGCACACCCGGGCCGTGGTCGACCACCCGCACCCGTACGCCGTCATCCTCCAAGGAGGCGCGCAGCTCGACCGGGCGGCCCGGCGGGGAGAAGCGGCGCGCGTTGTCGACCAGGTTGGCCACCACCCGCTCCAGCAGGCCGGGATCGGCCCGCACCGGTGGCAGGTCCTCAGCGACGTCGATGGTCACCGTCGCGTCGGCCTCCAGGGCGGCGCGCACCACCACCTCCTCGACACTGACCGGCTGTAGGGCAACGCTGAGCGCCCCGGCCTGCAACCGGCTCATGTCCAGCAGGTTGGCCACCAGTGCGTCGAGCCGGTCCGCGGAGTCCTCGATGGTGGCCAGCAGGTCGCGACTCTGCTCCGGTGTCCACTCCACCTCCGGCTGGCGCAGCCCGGACACGGCGGCCTTGATCCCGGCCAGCGGGGTGCGCAGGTCGTGACCGACCGCGGCGAGCAGCGCCGAGCGGACTCGATCGACGGCGGCGAGGTGCTCGGCCCGGGCCGCCTCGGCGGCCAGCGCGCGCCCCTGCGCGGCCCGCGACGCCGCCAGGCCCAGCCGGGTCAGCGTCCTCCGGTCCGCCCCGATCGAGGCCGGGCCGTGGGCGACCAGGCGCATGCCCGCCAGCATCGGCAGGTCAAGCGCCGCCCGGCCCTGGGCCGGCTGGCCGACGGCGGCAACGTGGCGCTGCTCGGCCCCGGTGCCCTCGACCAGCGCGACGGAGGTCATCTCGAACTGGGTGCGGATGTGCTCGAGCACAGCGACCGGGTCGGATGTCTCGATCGGTGCTGCTGCCACCCCGGCCAGCACGCTGGCCTCGGCCTGGCTGCGCCCGGCCGCGGCCCGCTCACGGGCGGCGACCTCGACCAGTGCGGCCACCGTGCCGGCCACCGCGACGAAGACGAGCAGTGTGACGACGTTGTCGCGGCGGTCCACCAGCAGTGTGTGGTAGGGCGGGATGAAGTACCAGTTGACCAGCAGGTCCGCAGCCACTGCCGCGCTCAGACCGGCTGCCGGTCCGCCGACGACCGCGACGATGACGACGAGAAGCAGGTACAGCAGCAGGATGCTGCCCAGCCCGAGGTCGGCCCTGGAGTCGAGCAGCGTGGTCAGGGTGCTCAGGCCCACCAGCCCGAGCACCAGCGCGCCGACCAGCCGCCGCCCCCCGACCTGCCAACCGCGTCGTGCACCCGAGCGGGCGCTGAGGGCTGGCGGGTCGGGCTCGCCCTGCGCGTCCTCGCTCGGGTTAGCCACGCGTCAACTCTGACACGTCCCCTGGCCCTGTGGACGCGGGCTGCGCCAGCCGCGGCGAGAACGGCGCCTGGCCGGCCGGTGGGGTGGGGACCGGCGGCTCGGCGAGTGAGCCCCCGGTCACCAGCTGGGTCGGCACACTCGTCACCATGACGCCCGGGGAGAAGAGCAGACGGGCCTTGAGCCGCAGTGCGCTCTGGTTGTGCAGCAGCTGCTCCCACCAGTGCTGCACGACGTACTCGGGGATGTAGACGCTGACGACGTCGCGTGGGCTGTCCCGTCGCAGTCCGGCGACGTAGTCCAGCACGGGACGGGTGATGTCCCGGTACGGCGAGTCGAGCACCACCAGTGGCACCGGGATGGCGCGCTCGTCCCACTGCCGCATCAGCTCGGCGGTTGTCTCCGGTGCGGTGTTGACGGTCAGCGCGACCAGCGTCGAGGGGCGGGTGGCGCGGGCGAAGGCCAGCGCGCGCAGTGTCGGGGTGTGCAGCCGGGAAGCGAGCACGATGGCATGAACCCGGCTGGGCAGGGTGACTCCGGCGGCTTGCGGAGCCAGCGCGTCGGCGACCCGGCGATAGTGCCGGTGCACCGAGCGCATCGTCACGAACAGCAGCGGCATCGCCAGCGTGACGATCCACGCGCCGTGCATGAACTTGGTGGCCAGCACCACCAGCAGCACCAGGCCGGTGAGGGCCGCCCCGAACGCGTTGATCGCCTGGGCGCGGCGGATCCGGCGCCGGGCCGGGCCGTCGCGCAGGTCGGTCAGCACCCGGTTCCAGTGCACGACCATGCCGCTCTGGGACAGCGTGAAGGACACGAAGACGCCGATGATGTACAGCTGGATCAGCCGGGTGGTGCTGGCGTTGAAGGCCCACACCAGCAGCGAGGCCAGGCCCGCCAGGATGAGGATCCCGTTGCTGTAGACCAACCGGTCCCCGCGGCGGGCGAACTGCCGGGGCAGGAAGCCGTCCCCGCCCAGGATCGAAGCCAGGATCGGGAAGCCGTTGAAGGCGGTGTTGGCGGCAAGCACGAGCACCAGCGCGGTGAAGGCCTGCAGCACGAAGAACAGCGGCGAACCGGCGCCGAAGACCGCCCCGCCCAGCTGGGCGATGACGGTCAGCTGGGTGGCCCCCGGTGGCAGCCCGAGGGCGGCGGGATCGGCGCTCACGTGCACGTGCGCGGCCAGGGCCAGCACGGTGACGCCCCCGAACATCACCACCGCGAGGGCACCCATGATCGCCAGGGTCTCGGCCGCGTTGCGGGCCTTGGGCGGGCGGAAGTGTGGCACCCCGTTGCTGACCGCCTCGACCCCGGTCAGCGCGGTGCAGCCGGAGGCGAAGGCACGCAGCAGCAGGAAGACCGTGGCGGCCCCGCCGACGTTCTGCACCGCGGCCAGCGGCAGGTCCGCCGAGGCCGCGGTGACCCCGGCGCCGGTGAGCTCCCTTATCCCGCCGACCACGATGAGCAGCAGGACGCTGGCCACGAAGCCGTACGTCGGCACGGCGAAGGCGCGCCCGGACTCCCGCACACCGCGCAGGTTC
>JAJZTN010000148.1 GCA_021848885.1 Actinomycetes bacterium | reverse complement strand
AGCGCGCGGGCCGGAGCATGAACGGGCAACCCACGACCGTGGTCCACCTGGTGCGCCACGGCGAGGTGCACAACCCCGAGGGTGTCCTCTATGGCCGCCTGCCCGGCTTCCACCTGTCCGAGCGGGGTCAGGAGATGGCCGAGCGGGTCGCCCAGGCGCTGCGCGGGCGCGACATCGTGCACGTGGTCTCCTCACCGCTGGAGCGCGCCCAGGAGACCGCCGCGCCCATCGCCGCGGCCCTGGGCCTGCGGACTGGCACCGATGACCGGCTCATCGAGGCCGACAACGTCTTCCAGGGTCTGACCTTCGGGGTCGGTGACGGGTCGTTGCGCCACCCCAGGCACTGGTGGCACCTGCGCAACCCGCTGCGCCCGTCGTGGGGGGAGCCCTACCGGGAGCTGGCCGCCCGGATGCTGGCGGCGCTGGCCGTCGCCCGCGACACCGCGACCGGGCACGAGGCCGTAGCGGTCTCCCACCAGCTGCCGATCTGGGTGATCCGGCTCCAGGTCGAGGAGCGCCGACTCTGGCACGACCCGCGGCGCCGGCAGTGCTCGCTGGCCTCGGTCACCTCCTTCACCTACTCGGGGGACCGCATCGTCGCGGTCGGGTACGCCGAGCCAGCCCGCGACCTGCTGGCGGGCAAGAGCGCATGGCGACCCGGCGCATGAGGCTGACCCGAGCGACCCGGGCCAACAGGCAAGAGCGCGTGGCGACCCGGCGCATGAGGCTGACCGCCGCGACACCGGGCAGCCGAGCGGGCGGGCTGATCGTCACGGCCGTGCTGGTCGTGCTTGCCGGCCTGCTCGGTGGGTGTTCCGCGGCGCCGACCGTCGGTGCGACCGGCTACGTGCAGGGCGCCGGCACCGTGACCGTGCTGCCCGTGGGGCAGCGTGGTGCGCCGCGGGACTTCTCCGCCACCACACTGGCCGGCGCGCCGTTCAGTCTGGCCTCCACCCGCGGGCACGTCACGGTGGTCAACGTGTGGGCGTCCTGGTGCCCGCCCTGCCGCGCGGAGGCCCCTGGGCTCCAGGCCGTCTGGCAGCAGTTCGCCAGCTCCGGGGTGCGCTTCGTGGGGATCGACACCCGCGACCAGGTCCCCCAGGCCAAGGCTTACCAGGCCCACTTCAAGCTGACCTTCCCCTCGGTGTCGGACAACGACGGTTCGGTTCTGCTGGCCTTCCGTGACACCCTGCCGCCCGTGGCCATCCCCAGCACCCTGATCCTCGACCGGTCCGGTCGGGTCGCCGTACGGGTTGTCGGAGGGGTCACCGAGACCCGGCTGAGCGACCTGCTTCGCCAGGTCCTGGGGGAGGGCTCGTGACGGGCGTGATGGCCGGCGCGCCCCAAGCCGCCTCAGCACTGGCCGGTGCGGCCCATGCGGCCTCAGTGGTGTCCGGCTCGGTGCAGCAGACCGTGGTGTCCGGCTCGCTGCTGCTGGCCGTCCCGCTGGCCCTGCTGGCCGGACTGGTCTCCTTCCTGTCCCCGTGCGTTCTGCCGCTGGTGCCCGGCTACCTGTCCTACGTCACGGGGTTGGCGGGCACCGACCTGACATCGGCCCGCCGTGGCCGGATGCTGGTTGGAACCGGGCTGTTCGTGCTGGGCTTCACCGCGGTGTTCGTCTCCTACGGCGTGCTTTTCGGCGGGCTGGGCGCGCTGCTCGTGGACCACGCGAGCGTGATCACCCGGGTGCTGGGCGGGGTGACGATCCTGCTCGGGCTGGCCTTCGTCGGGCTGCTGCCTGGCTCGATGCGCGAGCTTCGCATCCACCGCGCGCCGAGTCTGGGGCTGGCCGGGGCTCCGCTGCTGGGCGTGCTGTTCGGTTTGGGCTGGACCCCCTGCATCGGCCCGACCCTTGGCGCGGTGCAGACCCTGGCCTACACCTCGGCCTCGGCCGGCCGGGGCGCGCTGCTCTCGGCGATCTATTGCATCGGGTTGGGGGTGCCATTCCTCGTCGCCGCGGTCGCCTACCGGCACCTGCTCGGCGCCTTCGGCTGGGTACGCCGGCACAACCTGTGGGTGACCCGGGCTGGCGGGGTCATGCTGGTCACCCTCGGGGTGCTGCTGGTGACCGGGTGGTGGGGCCAGATGACCGTGCTGCTGCGCAGCTGGGTCGGCGGCTTCACCCCGGTGCTGTGACGGGCCGCCCGCGGTGACCTCCGACGCCGGCCCCGCATCCCACGCCGGCCCCGCATCCGACGCCGAGGCCAGGGCCGCGGGGGAGCTGCGGGACACCTCCGCGGCCACCAGACAGGGCGGCGAGCCGATGCCCCCGGCGCTGCGTCCGCGCGAGCTGTCCCGTTGGGCCTGGCGGCAGCTGACCTCGATGCGCACCGCGCTGGTGCTGCTCTTCCTGCTCGCCCTGGCCGCGGTGCCCGGCTCGCTGCTCCCGCAGACCTCGATCGACCCGGGTCGGGTCGCCCAGTTCATCCAGGCCCACCCCGCCCTGGGCGGGCTCTACTCCAGGCTGGGGCTGTTCGAGGTCTTCCGCTCGCCGTGGTTCGCCGCGATCTACCTGCTGCTGTTCACCTCGCTCGTCGGCTGCGTGCTCCCCCGCATCCGGGTGCACGCGGCGGCACTGCGGGTCCCACCCCCGCCCGCTCCGCGCAACCTCGACCGGCTGCCCGTCCACCACCGCTGGACGGTGGCCGAACCGGTCGAGGAGGTTGTCCAGGTGGGCGCCCGATCGCTGGGCGCCCGGCGGATGCGGGTGCTGCGCGGACCGCAGGAGGCCGCCGCGAGCCGCTGGGTGTCCGCCGAGGGCGGCTACCTTCGCGAGACCGGCAACCTGCTCTTCCACATGGCGCTGCTGCTCATCCTCTTCTCCGTGGCGGCCGGCGGGTTGTTCGGCTGGAAAGCCAATGTCATCGTGCCGGTCGGTTCGGGCTTCGCCGACTCTGTGTCGCAGTACGACAGCTTCAGCTCGGGCCCCTACCTCGATGCCAGCGGGCTGCCGCCCTTCACCATCACCCTGCGCTCGCTGACGGTGCGCTACCAGACCTCGGGCCAGCAGGTGGGCGCACCCCGTTCCTTCGTCGCCGACGTGGGGCTGCGACCCGAGCCCGGCACGCCCGTCGAAGCCAAGGTCATCGCCGTCAACCATCCGCTGGAGCTCTCCGGCGTCAAGGTCTTCCTCACCGGCAACGGCTACGCCCCGGTGATCACCGTGCGGGACGCCAAGGGCCATGTGGCCTTCTCCGGCCCGGTGCCCTTCCTGCCACGGGACAGCAACATGACCTCGACCGGCGTGGTCAAGGTGCCCGACCTCTCGCCCAGCCAGATCGGGGTGAGCGCTCTCTTTCTGCCCACCGCGCTCATCGACCCGGTGCGCGGGCCGATCTCGATCTACCCCGACCTGAAGAACCCCCAGCTGTTCCTCGGCGTCTACTCCGGTGACCTCGGCATCGACTCGGGCAAGCCCAGCTCGGTCTACCAGCTGGACACCTCGAAGATGACGCTGCGGACCAACGGGCGGCTGGCTCCCGGGCAGACCCTGACGCTGCCCGGTGACCTGGGCAGCATCAGCTTCGACGGCATCAGGCGCTACGCCAACTTCCAGGTCGCCTACGACCCGGGTCGCGTGCCCGTGCTCCTCGCGGCGCTGCTGGCCATATCGGGGCTGCTGCTGTCCCTGTTCGTGCGTCGCCGCCGGGTCTGGCTGCGTGCGACCTCCCACGGGCCGGGGCGTACCGTTGTCGAGCTGGCCGGCCTGGCCCGGTCGGAGTCGGCGTTCCTCGAGGAGGAGCTCGAGGAGATCACCGGCGAGCTGAGCGCTCGCCTCAGCGTTGTGCGCGACGAGGAGTGACACATTGGCGATCAACGCCACTCTCGCCCAGGTGAGCAACTACCTCATCTACTCGGCCATGCTCGTCTACACCGGGGCGTTCATCGCGTACGCCGCCGAGCTGGCCTACGGCAACAGCTTCATCCGGCGCCAGGCTGCGGTCCCCGGCGATGTCGTGGGCGCCGGGTCGGGCGAGCAGACCGTTCCCAGCGAGCTGGTGGCTGTCGCCGGTGAGGCGCGCTCCGCCTCGAGCGGGGGCCCCGCGGGCGGCACGAGCGCGCGCCGCGCCGCGCCGACCGGTGCACCGTCCGGATCCGCCACCGATGTGGATGAGCGGCCTGCCCGGGCCGACCGGGTGGGCCGCATCGGGGTCTCGCTGACCGTGCTGGCCTTCCTGCTGCACGCCGGCGCGGTGCTCACCCGCGGCCTGGCCGCCGGACGGTTGCCCTGGGGCAACATGTACGAGTTCAACGTCGCCGGGGCGCTGGCGGTCACCGGGGTGTTCCTCGCCCTGTTGGTGCTGGGCAAGCCGGTGCGCTACCTGGGGCTTTTCGTCATCGGCCCGGTGCTGCTGATCCTCGGGCTGGCCGTGACGGTGCTCTACACCCAGGCCGAGCAGCTCGTGCCGGCGCTGAAGTCGGTCTGGCTGGGCATCCACGTCACCGCCGCGATCGTGAGCATGGGACTTTTCACCGTCGGGATGGTCCAGACGGTCCTCTACCTCATCCAGTCGCACCGGGAGAAGGTGGCGGCCGCGGTGCGCTCGCCCAACTTCATGGATCGCCTCCCCTCGGCCGCGGCCCTGGACCGCGCGGCCTACCGGATGCACGCCTTCGTCTTCCCGCTGTGGACCTTCGCCATCGTGGCCGGGGCGATCTGGGCGGAGAACGCCTGGGGCCGCTACTGGGGCTGGGACCCGAAGGAGACCTGGGCGTTCATCACCTGGGTCGTCTACGCCGGCTACCTGCACGCCCGCGCCACGGTCGGCTGGCGAGGGCACAAGGCCGCCTACATCGCCCTGGTCGGCTACGGGACGATCCTGTTCAACTACCTCGTGGTCAACATCTGGATCGTCGGGCTGCACTCCTACGCCGGGGTGAGCTGAGCGCCGGGCTGCACTCCTACGCCCGGGTGAACTGAGCGCCGGGGTGGCGGTGCGCCACCTGCCGGACGGGCATCTTCCCGCGGGCAGTCGCCTCGGTCAGCCGGTGCGGTCCTGACCGCCGGGCCCGTCCTCGATGTCGCGACGCAGCCGGGAGAGGAACTCCGGGTCGTCGTCGGGGGCCGTGCTGCGCCGGGGCGGAGGGGTGGGTCGGCCCTGTGACCGCCACGGCGGGGTCGCCCCGGTGCCCCGCCCGACCAGCCGGTCCAGCCAGGTGGTGCCAGCCTGAGGGCCGGTGCGCCCGACGGCCAGCCAGGCCAGCGGGCCCAGGACGGGAACGAGCAGGACAACGACGACCCACCATGGCTTGGGCAGGTGGCTGACCTCATCCTCGGGGGTGCGAAGCGAGTCGAGCAGGGCATAGATGGTCAGCCCCAGTGCCAGCACGACTGGCAGCACACGCCCCATCACAGCCTCCACGGTCCGACCCGGCACCCGGGTCCCTTCCAGGGTAGGCGCCCTGGGTCACGCCGTTCGCCCAGACGGGACGATCCGGCCACATCTCAACGTTGCCGCCCGTGGTGGCGGTTCCGCGGCGGCCAAGGCCGAGGGCTAGTCTCGCTGTCGTGAGCTCCCCAGCGGTGCGCTACACCTCGCTGCGGTTGGGGCTCTTCGTCGCCTCGCTGGCCATCCTGGTGCTGCTCGGGCTGCGCGGCTTCCTGCTGTTGGCCGCTGCCGTGCTGGTGTCGGGGGTGCTGTCCTACTTCCTGCTGGGCGAGTTGCGCAACGCGATGGGGCAACGCATCTCCTCGCGGCTGTCCGGCTGGGGGCGGCGCATCGACGCCAGCACCCGAGCCGAGGATGAGCCGGACCAGCGCGAGCCGGACCAGCGCGAGCGCTGAGCACCCGAGGGTGATCCTGGGCTCAACGGACCGGCTCCCAGCTCAGCACCGCGACCTCCCGGTCGCTGCCCTCCCGGTCCATGCCGA
>JAJZTN010000147.1 GCA_021848885.1 Actinomycetes bacterium | reverse complement strand
CGACGCCGGCCCGCCAGCCATACCTGAGGGTGGACCGTCGCCGCGCCACGCCGCCGGTCCGCGACGTTGCTGTCACCGCACCCTCGAGGAGATCGCATGCTGCGACGTGCAACCCGTCGGCTCGCCCTGGCGGCAGGTGCGGCCCTGGTGCTGCCGGCTCTGGCCACCAGCGCGCACGCCCAGACCGGCTCGGCCGCCTCCGCGCCGTTGCAGCTGGCGGACTCGGCCGTGCGGGCCAGCACGACGACGATCGGTGGGGCCAGCGTCCTGCCGACGACCAAGACGGTGGCGCACTGGTTCGGCACCGCGACCAACCCGGACAACGGGATCACCTACGGGTTCAACATGGTGGGCACCGACCCGGCCACCGACCCGACCACGACCACGGTGGCCACCGACATCGTCCCGGTCACCGTCGTGGTCAACGGCACGACCTTCGACGCCGCTTCCGTCCTCACCCCGACGCTTGACTCCCCGGTCTTCGCGGTCAACGACTACAGCCGCACCAAGTGGGTGACAAGCGCCAAGGGTGGCTACGCCTCCGGTGGTGCGCTCTCGGCCGGGAACTCCGGTGTCCAGCTGGAGGACGCCACGATGCGGTCGCAGTTCAACCAGACCGGCTCAAGCCCCTACCACCTGGTTCTGCAGCCGAAGGTCCAGCAGGGGATCACCATCACCGTGCCGAGCAACGAGGGCACCACCATCCAGACCCCGCGGGGCGTGGTGGCCGCCGACGTCAACATCGAGTGGTGGGCCGCGCAGATCCAGAACCTCAACGCCAGCCTCGGGTTCATCGACCCCACCCACCTGCCGATCTACCTGACCAACAACGTCATGCTCTACATCGGCACCAACCCCTACAACTGCTGCGTCATCGGTTTCCACGGCGCCGGTGAAACCCCGGGGTCCGGCAGCTCCAGCACCAACGGCTCGGGCGACCAGGCGGTGCAGACCTACGCGTGGGCCTCGTGGATGACCCCGGGCTTCTTCAACCCGAGCTCGGCCTGGACCCTGCAGGACGTCAACGCGCTCAGCCACGAGATCGCCGAGTGGGCCGATGACCCGTTCACCAACAACACGGTGCAGCCGTGGCTGACCCCGACGGCTCCGCAGTACGGCTGCAGCGGGCTGCTGGAGACCGGCGACCCGGTGGTCGGCATCGGGTTCACCATGGGCAGCAACACCTTCGAGCAGGGTCCGACTCCGAACGGGACTCAGGTGGCCGACGGCTACTACCACCCCGAGGACGAGGTGTTCATGCCGTGGTTCATGCGGCTGGACCCCAACACGGTGTCCCAGCCGGTCCAGCATGGCTCAACCGGGCGTTACACCCTCATGGGCAACCTCAACCCCTACCCCGGCTTCAAGGTGCCCGCCACCGGCTGCTGACCCGGCGGGATCGGGTTGCTGCGCCCCAGGCGAGAACCATGACCACCTCGGGGCGCGGCTGGTTGCGGGGTCTTGTGGTGGTCGGGCCGGTCGTCTTCACAGCCGACTGGCTCGTGCTCGGTCGCTCCCACCCCGGATTCCGGCCAGACCGCGAGACCATCAGCTCGCTGTCCGCCCATGGTGCCAGCGGCTGGCCGGTCATGGTGTTGGGTCAGCTGGTGCTGGCCGCCTCGTTCCTTGCCGTGGCGGTGCTATGCCTGCGCCGGCTGGGCCGGCCCGGGTTGGCCCCTGCGGTCCTGTTCGGGCTCGCGGCCATGGGGACACTGCAGCTGAGCGCCTTTCGCACCATCTGTACGCCGGTGGACTCCAGCTGGTGCACCCCCATGCCCCGCTCGGCCTTCCCGCACCAGCAGTGGGCGCACGGCGTGGGCACCGGTGTCGCCTTCGCCGCGTTGCTGCTGGCTGGGCTGGCCCTGCCCGGGGCGGCGCGTGCCGACCCCCGGTGGCGACCGGTTGCCGTCGTGGGGACGCTGGCTGAGCTCGTCGCCGTACCCAGTCTCGCCTGGTTCCTCTACGCCGGCCCGGCCCTGCACGGGCTGGCCGAGAAGAGCTTCCTCACCTCGTTGGCGGTCTTCGCCGGTTACGCCGGCTGGACGCTGGGCTCACCGGAGACCGAGGCCACGGCCCGGCGACAGGCCGCCCCCGGGCTCCGCCGCGACGGCCACCCGTAGGCTCGAGCCCATGCTCGACGATGACGCGTTTGCCGACGTAGTCAGTGCGAACACCGCCTACGCCGCCCAGTTCGGGCTGAGCGGCCTGCCGGCCCTGGCCGCGAAGGGCCTGGCCGTGCTGACCTGCATGGACTCCCGGATCGACCCGCTGGGCATGCTCGGGCTGGCGCCGGGTGACGCCAAGATCCTGCGCAACGCCGGCGCACGGGTCACCGACGACGTGCTGCGCACCCTCGTGCTGGCCCGCTACCTGCTCGGGGTGGAGCGGTTCATGGTCGCTGCCCACACCCGGTGCCGGATGGCAGGCGGCACCGAGGCGGAGGTCCACGCCTCGGTTGCCGAAGCCGGAGGCCCGGACACCCGCAGCCTGTCCTTCCTCACCTCCGCCGACCAGGAGGAGGATGTGCGAGGCGACGTCCAGCGGGTGCGCTCCTGGCCGTACCTGAGCGGGCTGACGGTCGCCGGGTTCATCCTCGACCTCGACACCGGTCGGCTGCGCCGGGTCTGCTGACCCAGCTCACGGGCCGGGTGAACCGCCCGCATGGCCGGCGCCCCCGGGGGCCGACCCCACGGTCGGCGGCGCCCCCGAGCGCCGGCCCCACGCGCCGGGCCGTTCCGTCCAAATACCCCCATGGGTATTGATAGACTGGCCTGGTCATGACCAGCGACCTCTCCCTGCTCGCCGCGTTCGCGGGCGGCCTGGTGTCCTTCGCCTCACCGTGCGTGCTGCCGGTCGTGCCGGCGTACCTCTCGGTGGTGACGGGTATGGGGGCCGGTGAGATCGCCCAGGGTGGGCGCCGCCGGATGGCCCGGGTGCTGCTCACCGCCGGCGGCTTCGTCCTGGGCTTCAGCGCCGTTTTCATCACCCTGGGGCTGTCCGCGACGAGCCTCGGGCACCTGCTGCTGACCCATCGCTCCTTGCTGGAGCGGATCGCCGGGCTCCTCGTCCTGGGCATGGCGCTCTTCCTGGCGGGGTCTCTCGTGCTGCAGGCCCCGTGGCTCTATCAGGAGAGGCGCTGGAGCCCGGCCCTGGAGCGCTTCGGGCCCTTCGCCGCGCCGGTGGCCGGGGTCGCCTTCGGTCTCGGCTGGACACCGTGCATCGGCCCGGTGCTGACCAGCGTGCTAGCCATCGCGGCGACCTCCGGGCGGGCCAGCGACGGAGCGACCCTGCTGGCGGCGTACTCGCTCGGTCTGGGTGTGCCGTTCCTCGCGGCCGGGCTGGCCCTGGACCGGCTCACCTCGACCTTCGCGGTGATCAAGCGTCACCTCCGGCTGGTCACCGGGGCCTCCGCCTCGGTGCTGGGGGTCTTCGGGGTGCTGCTCGCCCTGGGCCAGCTGCCCCTGGTGACCAGCTCGCTGCAGGCCCTGCTCAGCCACGTCGGTCTCGGCGGGCTGCTCCGGCTGGGCTGACCCGACCTGACCCGACGCAGACCCGATCCGAGCCCGACCCGTGCGACAACGGACCTACCCCGGACAGGAGAACCCATGGCTACCACGACCCCGGCAGGTCCGCGGCGTTCGGAGGATCGCAACGCCAACAGCCGCAAGGCCCGTGAGGCGGCGCGCGAGGCGGCGGCCCGGCGCCGGCAGGTCCGGGCCACCGTCGTGACCGTGCTGGTCGCCCTCGTCGTGCTCGTCGGGGTCGGTGTGGCGGCGTTCAAGCCGAGCGGGTCGAGCACCTCGAGCGCCGGGTACTCGGCCAACCCGGCCTCCTTCGACCTTCCGGCTCTGACCGGCAGCGGGCACGTCCGGCTCGCCGACCACAAGGGCCGGCCGGTCGTGGTCAACTTCTTCGCCTCGTGGTGCGTGTACTGCAACGAGGAGCTGCCCGGTTTCGTCGAGGTCGCCAAGGCCACCAAGGGCCAGGTCGACTTCATCGGGGTGAACACCTCGGAGACCGGCGACGGCGCCGCCATGGCGGCCCGCTTCGACCTGGCCGGCGCCGGCTTCAGCCTGGCCCGCGACATCGGCAAGTCGCCCGCCTCGGACCTGTGGAGCTCCTTCGGGGCCCAGGGCCTTCCGGTCACGGCGTTCTACAACGCCGAGGGTCAGCGGGTCGACTTCTCCGGTGGCATGCTGACCCAGGCCCAGCTCGAGCAGCGGCTGCGGGCGGACTTCGGGATCACCGTCAAGGCCGCCGACGCGGCGAACCTGGCCGCCCCGGTCATCCCGGTCATCCCCATGGGTGCCTTCGAGCTGATGCGCACCAACGCCGGCAACCCCGGCTTCCACGTCCTGGACGTGCGCACCCCGCAGGAGTACGCCGCCGGACACCTGCCTGGGGCGGTCAACATCAACGTCGAGTCGCCGGACTTCACCAGCCAGGTCAAGGCGCTGGACCCCAGCGCGACGTACATCGTCTACTGCCACACGGGCAACCGCAGCGCGGTGGCGACCGAGCGGATGCACGCCCTCGGGTTCAAGCACATTTACGACGTCCAAGGGGGGATCGCCGCCTGGCAGGCCGCGGGTCTGCCGCTCGGGCCCTGACAGGCGAGCTGCCACCTTCGCCCTGGTCGGGCGTCTCCCACCTTCGCCCTGGTCGGGCGTCCCACCTTCGCTGATCATGCACGACCCATCCTCGCTGATCATGCAATCTCTGCACGGTCGGCGCGGGGCTGGCCAGGCGGAACCAAACGCACCCAAGTGGCCCCGGCGGGGGTGCCGCGAATGGCCTTCACCGCCTGCCGGGGATGTTGGCGCACCGAACTTGGGTGCGCTCAGTTCCGGGTTGGCGGGAGACTGACCCAGGTGTTCGGGTAGCTGGACATGCATCCGCTCGCCGTGCCACCGCTTGACCCTCACCTAACGTGAGGGCCTAGCGTCGCGGACATGAGGGGAAATCGACCGCGGGGCCGGAGGGATGGTGCCGGGGGAGCCCGCACCGTCGGTGAGGTCGCGGCGCTGAGCGGAATCAGCGTCCGGACGCTGCACCACTACGACGAGATCGGTCTGCTGCACCCCAGCGACCGGTCGAGCGCCGGCTACCGTCGCTACACCGAGGTCGACCTGGATCGGCTGGCGAGGATCCTGGCCTACCGCGAGCTGGGCTTCACCCTCGAGCAGATTCGCGACCTGCTCGACGACCCGACGGTCGAGCCGGTCGAGCACCTGCGGCGCCAGCACGCCCTGATGAGCGCACAGCTGGCCCGGATGCAGCGGATTGTGTTGGCGTTGACCAAGGCAATGGAGGCCCGCGAGATGGGGATCAAACTGGACCCGCACGAGATGGTCGGGGTCTTCGGCGAGCATGACCCGACCGAGCATGCCGCGGAGGCCGAGGCCCGCTGGGGCGAGACGGATGCCTACCGCGAGTCCACTCGGCGTACGTCGTCCTTCACGAAGGCGGGCTGGCTCCGGATCAAGGAGGAGGCCGCCGGGATCGACGCGGCCTACGTCGACGCGCTGCGCTCCGGCGAGCCAGCCGACGGGCGGGTGGGGCGGGCCGCGGCCGAGGCGCGCCGAAGACACATCGACACGTGGTTCTACCCGTGCGGCCGGCAGGTCCACTGTGGGCTAGCCGAGATGTACCTCGCCGACCCGCGCTTCACCGCCCGGTACGAGCGGCTCGCCCCTGGTCTGGCGCAGTACGTGCACGACGCGATCCTCGCCAACGCCGCGACTGCCTGACCCCGCGCCCCACCCCGCGCCCCACCCCGCGCCCCACTCCCGCGCCCCACTCCCGCCGATCATGCAATCTCTGTACGCGTCCGCGCGGGGTGGGGCGTGCAGAGATTGCGTGATCGCCGAGGTGGG
>JAJZTN010000146.1 GCA_021848885.1 Actinomycetes bacterium | reverse complement strand
AGCAGCCCGGCGGCGGCCCAGAACAGCTGCTCGGCGCGGAACCGCTCGATGCCGCCCGGGCGCCCCGCGGCATCGAGTCGGCGCCGGATGGCCGTCGTCCCGCCGAGCACCCGCTCGAGCACCGCGACGGCCTCGGCCAGGAACGGCGCGAGGATGCGTTCGAGGGAGGGCAGCGGGGTCCAGGTCTGCTCGACGGCGAGCAGCCTCGAGGGGGCCACGGAGGCACGCAGGTAGGGGGCCAGCCGGTCCTCCAGCCGCGGGCGGCGCGCCACCGGCAGCCGGGCCGCGACGAGGGCCAGCCCGGCCCCGGCGGCCAGGCCCAGCAACGCACCGGTGAGCGGGCTCACCGCAGCACCCTCGGCTCCTCGGGCAGCCGCCCGATCCGCAGCATGACCCGATAGGCCAGCAGTGAGGCGGCACCCCCGCCGGCGAGCACGACGAGCCCCGCAGAGCTGTTGTACGCCGCTACCGCCTCGGGCTGCATCGACAGCAGCAGCAGGACGATCCACGGCGCCGCGACCGCGAGCCGAGCGGCGTTGACCGTCCAGGACTGCCGGCTCTCCAGCTCCCCGCGGGTGCGGGCGTCCTCGCGCAGGAACGCCGACAGGGTGCGCAACAGCCGGCCCAGGTCGCTGCCGCCCACGTCGCGAGCCACCCGAAGGCTCTCCACCACGCGGTCTCCCACCGGGTCGGCCAGGGCGTCCTTGAGCCGGTCCAGGCACGGGCCGAAGGCGCCGGTGACCCGGTAGTCCGCGCCGAAGGAGCTAAACGGCGCCCGCAACGACTCCGGCCCGCGCACCCCGAGCTGGGCCAGCGCCTCGGGCAGGGACAGCCCGGCCCGCACCGCCGAGGCGAGGTTGTCCACCGCCTCGGGCCACAGCTCCCGCAGCTGGGCACGCCGGCGCCGCTGGCGCAGCCGGACCAGGGCCAGCGGGGCGTAGCCGGCCAGCAACCCGAAGGCAGCCGCGATGCTGGGCGAGCGGGAGACGGCGCCGACCAGGCTCGCGGCGAGTGCGCCGACCCCGGCGCACGAGCCGACCAGCCCGCCCGGGCTGACCCCGACCAGGCCGGCCTGGGCGAGCATCTCGGCGAGCCGGGCCCGCACCCCCGGTCGGGACCTTTGCCGCGCCGGGCCGCTCACCCCGGCCCCGATGAGCAGGACCCCCACCCCGAAGGCCAGCCCCACGAGCGCGCCGGTCATCGCGGCTCCCCCAGCGGCTCGTGCGGGCTCGACCAGGGCCCCGGCGGCGTACGGGTGGCAGGCGGGCTCGACCAGGGGCCGGGCGGCGTACGGGTGGAGGGGGGCGGGGAGGCCAGGGCCGCCGGCCTGGGTGCTGGCGCCGTGCCGGTCGAGGCCAGGTCCGCGGCGCGGGACGGCGCACCAGTCGCCGAGCCGTCCAGCAGGGCGGCGAGGTCGAAGCCAGCCCCGGCGAAACGGTCCGGGTGCGGCGGGTAGCCCTCGGCCCTCCGCAAGACCCCTTCGCGCGTCACGAAGACATCAGCGGTCTCGATGACCTGGCCCTCGACCCGCCCGGGCACAGCCACGATCTCCCGCACCCGCCGCTGCCCATCGGGCTGGATCGCGGTGTGCACGACGAGGTCGAGGCAGCTCGCCACCGTCGGGACGACGAAGGCGTGCCCGACGTTCTCCCCCGCCAACAGCGGAAGGGTGCACATCTTGGTGACCGCCTCGCGGGCGGAGTTCGCGTGGATGGTGCACATCCCGGGGATGCCTGCGTTGAGCGCGATGAGCAGGTCCAGGCACTCCTCCTGGCGCACCTCACCAACGATGAGCCGTGAGGGCCGCATCCGCAGCGCCTCCTTCACCAGCCGGCGCAACCGGATCTCCCCGGTGCCCTCGAGCGAGGCCTGCCTTGTCTGCAGCGCCACCACGTCGGGCAGCGGGATGTCCAGCTCGAAGACCTCCTCGGCGGTGATCACCCGCTCGCGGGCCGGGATCGCCGAGGCCAGTCCGTTGAGCAAGGTCGTCTTGCCCGCCTGCGTGCCGCCGGAGACGAGGATGTTCAGGCCCGCGACGACTGCCGCTTCGAGAAACCGCCCCGCGGGCCCGGTCAGCGACCCGAGCCGCTCGAGGTCGGACAGGGCGTGCGCGCGTACGACGAACTTGCGGACGTTGATCGCCCAGTGTCGTCGGGTGATGTCGGGGATGACGATGTGCAGCCGCGAACCGTCGGGCAGCATCGCGTCGACGAACGGGGTGGACACGTCGACGCGTCGTCCCGAGGTCTTGAGCATCTTCTCGGCCAGGTCACGGACCTCGTCCTCGGCGAGGATCGTCGTGGTCAGCTCGCTGCGGCCATGGCGTGCGACGAAGATGCGCCCGGGCTCGTTGATCCACACCTCCTCGACCTCCGGGTCGTCGAGGAAGGGCTGCAGCGGACCGAAGCCCGCGACGGCGTCGAAGACCTGCCGGCGGGCAGCCTCAGTGTCCTCCAGGGCGGGCAGGGCGCCGCTCAGGCAGCGTTCGTCGTAGTCAGCCACGACGTCGCGGACCAGCGCGCGCACGAGGTCCGGTTGGGCGATCGGGTCAAGGCCGCGGCGGCGCACGAGCTCGCGGACCTCACACTCCACGACCCCGAGTGCGTTCATGTGTCCCCCCGACGCGATCGCTGCCAGGCCGGAAGCCCCGAGGCTAGTAAGGGCTCGCCGGCCGCGCCGGGGGTTTCCCTGCTTTCCACAGGTCGCGGGTGGGCAGGCTGGGTCGCACGCTCACCTTCAGCCTCAGCGGTCCATCCCGTCACACCTGCCGCAGGTGAGCGAGGCGATCGACGCGCGGTGTGACCGGCGTCGTCGTACCCGGCGGGGCATCAGTGCAGCAGGTGGGCCAGGCCCCATCCCGCGGTGACCGCGACGAGCCCGACGGCGAGGGTGGCGCTGACGTTGACCAGTGCAGCCCCCCAGGAGCCCTCCTCGAGCATGCGCACCGTCTCGTACCCGAAGCTGGAGAAGGTGGTCAGCGCCCCGCAGAATCCCGTCCCGACCGCGGCAGCCACCCCGGAGCCGACCGCGCCGACCGCGACCAGGCCCGCGAGGGCACCCAAGATGAGGCTGCCGGTGACGTTGACGGTGAAGGTGCCCCACGGCAGGTCCGACTCGGTGCGCAGCTGCAGCCAGCGGTCCACCAGGTAGCGCAGCGGCGCACCGACCGAGGCGCCCAGGGCGACGAGCACAGCGGTCACGCGGTGGGCTCCGCGGGCTGGGCGGCAGAGGCCTCCGATGGGCGACCGACGTAACGGATCACCTCGACGTTGTCGACCACGATGAGGCCCTCCCCCACGAGCTCCTCCAGCTGCGGGACGAAGGCCCGGATGCGCTCCTCGGTGTCGACCATCACCACCGCCACCGGCAGGTCCTCGGACAGCGACAGCAGCCGGGTGGTGTGCACCAGCGTGGACGCGCCGAAACCTTCGATCCCCCGGAAGACGCTGGCCCCGGCCAGCCCGGCCGCCTGCGCGCGGTGCACGATCTCGGAGTAGAGCGGGTGATGGTGCCAGCGGTCGGCCTCCCCGAGGTAGACCGTCAGTCGCAGCGCCTTGCCGGTCAGTCTCATCCAGCCCGCCCCTCCCCTGTCGCGGGGCGGCGGTGCCGCACCCGAGCCCTCATCCCCCACCGGGCCAGCGCCATCCCGGTGGCCACGGACAGCAGGCCCAGTACGACGCTGGCCAGCACGTAGCCCACGGCGATGCCCAGGCTGCCCCCGCTCCCCAGCGCCCTGGTGTCCTCGGCGAAGGTGCTGAACGTCGTCCAGCCGCCCAGCACTCCGACCCCGAGCAGCGGGCGGGCCAGCGGGTGCGGTGCGGTCGCGGCCTCCAGCAACGCCACCATGAGCAGCCCGATCGCCAGCGAGCCCGTGATGTTGACCGTGAACGTCGCCCACGGCCAGCCCCCGCGCGGTGTGGGCAGGGCCACGGCGACGCCGTAGCGGCCCAGCGAGCCGAGGATCCCGCCGAGGCTGACCGCGAGCACCGCGCTCGGGCTGGCCAACCGGTGCCCAGGTCGACGTCGGCATCGGAACAGCTCGCCCGCCCGCGCCACCCGCAGCTCCTCCCGCCCACCGGCCACCGAGTGTCGATGACAGCTGACCCAGATCTCCCGCCGGTGCCAGCCCGCTCTCGCCACGACACGCAGCCCGTGCAAGCCTATCGAGGCGAGGTGACCGCCGCGGGGGCCCCGGGACGCGACGAGGTAGCGTGCGGGGACGGCCCGCGCAGCGCGAAGCGACGACGATGCCGCGGCGGGGGCCGTGCCGGGACGGCCCGCGGTGTGAGGCACGACGACACGAGACGACACGGCACGGCACTGACGACGGGGCCGGGGCCGACTGGGGGTGATCCCGATGAGCGGCAGCCCGGGAGTCGACGGTCAGCCTGCGGCATCTACCGGGGCGGTCCACACCCGCAGGACCGGGTCCACCGCGCCGAGCCCGGCGCCGGCCTGGCCCGCCGACCTCGTGGAGATGCGACTGCCGGCCGACGGTGCCTACCTCGCCGTGCTGCGCACCGCCACGGCGGGCCTGGCGGCCCGGCTGGACTTCACCCTCGATGACATCGAGGACCTGCGGATCGCCGTCGACGAGGCGTGCGCGCTGCTGCTGGACCAGGCGGCCCCGGCCAGCGAGCTCGCCTGCCGGTTCACCCTCGCCACCAACTCCCTCGAGGTGCATGTCAGCGTCCCGGTCCGCCAGGCCAGGCTGCCCGACCGGGGGTCTTTCGGCTGGGCGGTGCTCACCGCCCTGGCCGGGTCGGTGGACGCCGGGACCGACCCGATCCCCGGCCGTGATCCGGACCGGCTGTGGATCCGGTTGACCAAGGTCAGGACGGGGCAATGACCCGGCCGCGCGCCGTCGATGAGTCGCTGAAGGAGGCGAGCCCGGCGCTGGCCGGGCCGAGCCCGCAGCCCACCGGCGGCAGTGGCGGTGCGACGGCCGTCCCCGGTGACAGCCGAACGGCCGAGGTGGACGCCAAGAGCCCCGACGAGGACGAGGTCGTCATCGACGTGCGGGGCGGGCCTGCGCGCGCGCACTCCCGCGAGCTTCTCGCCCGCTTCGGTGACCTGGACCCCGGTGACCCGCAGTGGCAGCAGGTGCGCGACGAGCTGGTCTGCGCCCACCTTCCCCTCGTCGAGCACCTGGCGCGCCGCTTCCGGCACCGCGGTGAGCCGTACGACGACCTTGTGCAGGTCGGCACCATCGGGCTGATCAAGGCCATCGACCGCTTCGACGCCGACCGCGGGGTGGAGTTCTCCACCTATGCCACCCCGACGATCGTGGGAGAGATCAAGCGCTACTTCAGGGACAAGGGCTGGGCGGTCCGGGTGCCCCGCCGGCTGCAGGAGCTGCGCCTGGCGCTGTCCACGGCGACCGCGGACCTGTCCCAGCGGCTCGGTCGGGCCCCGACGGTCGCGGAGCTGGCCGAGCGGCTCGGCATCAGCCAGGACCAGGTGCTCGAGGGGCTTGCCTCGGCCAACGCCTACGCCACGGTGTCCCTCGAGGGCGTCGACAGCGAGGGCGAGGAGGGTGTGCCGATGCTGGACACCCTCGGCGAGGAGGACGCCTCGCTGGTCGGGGTGGACAACCGCGAGTCGCTGCGCCCGCTGCTGGCCCGGCTGCCCGCACGGGAGCGCGCGATCCTGCGGCTGCGCTTCGTCCAGAACATGACCCAGTCCCAGATCGCCGCCGAGATCGGGATATCGCAGATGCACGTCTCGCGACTGCTCGCCCGCACCCTGGCCGAGCTGCGCGAGGGCTTGTTCGACCGCTGAGCACCCGCATGGGCCGAGCCCACCTGTCGGCCTCGCGCCAGGCGGGGGCCGCGAGCGCGGGCGGGGGCCGCGGGCGCGGGCGGGGGTCGCGGGCGGGTCAC
>JAJZTN010000012.1 GCA_021848885.1 Actinomycetes bacterium | reverse complement strand
GCATGGTGAGCAGGGTGAGCTCGGTGAGCACGCGGGAACACTGACCCGGGCCGTCGAGGGCGTGCTCGCGGCCCGCGGCCTGCCGGCCCCGGTGTGGCCCAGCTGGGCGCCGGCGGAAGGGGCACGCCCGGCGCGGCACGGGGTGCTTCGCGGGCTCTTCAGCGGCGGGAGCCTGTGCGACGAGGCGATGGGCATCGCCGCCGAGCGGCTCGGCCCGATCCGTTCCAACATCCCGTTGCGGCCCGGCTGGGCGCTTCCGGAGGACCTGCGTGCCGAGGGGCACCTGATGATCGACTTCGGTGACGACCGGCTGACCCGCGGCCGGGCGCACCCGATGATCGACCAGACACTGCGGCTGGAACGGTTGACCGAGGAGCTGGCCGACCCGGGGACCGGCGTCGTACTGCTCGACGTCGTTCTCGGGCACGGCGCCCACCCCGACCCCGCCGGCGAGCTGGCTGCCGTGCTCGAGGGCGCCCAGACCCCCGTGGTGGTGTCGCTGTGCGGCACCACCGCGGACCCGCAGGGCCTGCTCGGACAGGCCGAGCGCCTCGCCGCGTGCGGGGCCGAGGTCTTCTTGTCCAACGCCCAGGCGGCCGCCCGAGCGGTCGAGCTGGCCACCACCGGCATCGAGGTGACCCCATGACGAGTGAGCTGCCCCTGCAGGGGCTGCTGGGCGCGGAACCCCGGGTGGTGACCGTCGGCATCGGACTGCTCGACTCCGCCCTGCGGGCCCAGGCGGTGCCCACCGCGGCACTGGACTGGCACCCACCGATGCCTGGCACCGCCGCGGACCTGGCTCGGGTGCTCGCCGACCCGCGCCGGCCCGCCGCCAACGACCTGGCCCTGACCAAGATCACCTCGGCTCGGGCCCGGCTGGTCGACGTGGCCCCGGCCGCCGAGGTCCTCGGTCTGGGCAGCGGGCAGTTCCTGCACGCCGGCCCCCCGATCGACTGGGAGCGTGCCAGCGGGCCGATGCGCGGGGCGCTCATGGGGGCCATGGTCTTCGAAGGCCTGGCCGACACCCCCGAGCAGGCCGCCGCCCGGCTGGCCGCCGGTGGAGACATCGACCTGGACCCGTGCCATCACCACGCCACGGTCGGACCGATGGCCGGTGTCGTGAGCCCGTCGATGTGGATGTTCGTGCTGGAGGACCCGAACACCGGGCAACGCGCGTTCTGCTCGCTCAACGAGGGTCTGGGCAAGGTGCTGCGCTACGGCGCCTACGGGCCGGAGGTCATCGACCGGCTGCGCTGGATGTCGACCGTGCTTGGCCCCAGCCTGAAGACCGCCGTACGCCGCCTCGACGGCGTCGACATCAGCGCGATCCTGGCGCAGATGCTGGCCATGGGCGACGAGGGGCACAACCGCAACCGGGCCGGGTCGCTGCTGCTGCTGCGTGAGCTGACCCCCGCGCTCATCGAGACCGCGACATCGGCCGAGGCGGCCGCGGAGGTGGTGCGCTTCATCGGGGGCAACGAGCACTTCTTCCTCAACCTTGGGATGCCGGCGGCCAAGCTGGCCGCGGACGCCGCCCGGGACATCCCCGGCTGCACGGTCGTGGTCGCCATGGCCCGCAACGGAACCGACTTCGGCATCCAGGTGTCGGGCACCGGCGACACCTGGTTCACCGGCCCCGCGCAGGTGCCCGACGGGCTCTTCCTCGGCGACTTCGGGCCGGAAGACGCCAACCCCGACATCGGCGACTCGGCGATCACTGAGACCGCCGGGATGGGTGGCTTCGCGATGGCCGCAGCCCCGGCGATCGTGAAGTTCGTCGGGGGGGCCGTGCACGAGGCGATCGCGGCGACCGAGTCGATGTATGCGATAACCGTCGGGGAGAGCCGGCTGCTGCAGGTCCCCGTGCTCGGATTCCGCGGCACCCCGACGGGCATCGACGTGACCCGGGTGGTGCGCACCGGCCTGCTGCCGCATATCAACACCGGGATGGCCGGCAAGGTGGCCGGCACCGGCCAGGTCGGTGCCGGGCTGGTGAACCCGCCCGCCCAGATCTTCCCTGCCGCCCTGGCCGCGCTGGCGGCGCGGGCGGCGCAACCGCCGGGCGCCCAGACCGGCCCTGGTGCACTCGGCTGAGTCATCCCTGCCGCGGTGGCCGGGTCGGGGAACCGGCTGAGAGGATCGGCCCCCTGCCCAGACCCGAGGACCGATGACTGCCGCCCCTGTCCCCAGGACCCGACTGACCCAGCCGGCCGCCCCGGCCATGCTGGCCGCCGCGATCGTGCTGGTGGCCCTGAACCTGCGCGCCCCGATCACCTCGGTGCCGCCGCTGCTGGTGACCATCGCCACCGAGCTGCACCTGTCCGGGGCGGCCGCGGGGCTGCTCACCGCGTTGCCGGTGCTGTGCATGGGGATCTTCGCCCCGGTCGCCCACGCCGTGGCGCACGCCACCGGCCGGGAGGCGGCCATCGGCTGGGCGCTGGCCACCTTGACGCTCGGCACCGTGGTCCGGCTCGGCTCGGCAAACCCGGTGCTGCTCTACCTGGGCGCCTTCCTCGCCGGTGTGGGCATCGCCATCATCGGCACCCTGCTGCCCGGAGTGGTCAAGGAGCACTTCACCCACCGGTCCGGGCTGGTCACCGGGCTCTACATGGCCGGGATGATGGTCAGCGCCTCGGTGGCCTCACAGGCCACCGTGCCGTTGGCCCGGGCACTGGGCAGCTGGGAGCGAGCACTGGGTGTCTGGGCCGTCCTCGGCGTGGCCGCCCTGGCCGTGTGGCTGCCCGTCACCGCCCACGCCCGACGGCAGGCCGATGCCGAGCCGAACGGGACGCGCCCGCGGCTGCCGTGGCGCTCGCGAACCGCCTGGCTGCTCGCGCTCTACCTGGTGTGCAACTCCTGGGAGTTCTACACGCAGGTGACCTGGATCCCGGCCACCTACGAGCTGGCGGGCCGCTCCGCCTCAGGGGCGGCCACCCTGCTGACCACGTTCACGGTGACCCAGGCGGTCTCGGGCGTCCTCGGGCCGGTGCTGGCCGACCGGATGCACGACCTTCGCGTGCTGCTACTCCCGGCGGTGCTGCTCGGCGGGCTGGGAACCGCGGCGATAGCCCTGGTCCCCAACCTGGCGCCGGCGCTGTGGATGGTGGTCCTGGGCACCGGCCTGGGCGCCGGCTTCGCTGTCGGGCTGGTGCTGCTGGTCCTCTACGCGGCCGACCCCTCGGCCTCGGCCCGATTGACCGCGATGGCCTTCCTCATCTCCTACTCAGTTGCCTCGGCCGGCCCGGTCGTCTTCGGCTGGATGCACGACCTCACCGCGGACATGCGCGTGCCGTGGCTACTGCTGGTGGGTGTCGCGGTCCTCCAGCTCGCCGTGGTGGGCCGGCTCTGCCCGCGCCGGGCACGGGTCGGCTGAACCACCCAGCCTGTGCAGGTCGGCCGGGGTGTCGACGTCGACGGGTGAGCCCACGTCCCCGCACTCCACGAGGGTGAGCTCCCCGCGGTGGGCGGCCAGGTAGGGCCGGGCTCCCACGTCACCGACCGCCGTGGCGCGCACCCCGGGCATGTGCTCGCGACCGATGAGCACCGGGTGGGCACGCGCTCCGGCGTACGTCGCCTGGACCAGCGCGCCCGGACCATGCCCGGCGTCGAGCACCCGGGCCAGACACTCGGCGCCGATGAGCGGGGTGTCGGCGAGCAGCAGCGCCACGGCATCCGCGCCGGCCACCTCCGGCTGCTCCAGCGCCAGCCGCAGCGATGCCCCCATCCCCTCGGCCCACCCGGGGTTGGCCAGCAGGCGGGCCCCAGCCACGTCACCGGGGGCGCCGGGAGGCCAGCCCGGGTTGCTGACCACCAGCACCGGGGTGCACCCGGCCTGCACGAGGGCACGCACGGCCCGACCAACCAGGCTCCCCCCGCCGAGCCAGGCCAGTGCCTTGAACCCACCGAACCTGCGGCCCGCACCGGCGGCCAGCACGACCCCGGCGACCCCCGGGCGGGTCGCCGCGCCAGGCCGGTCCCGGCCCGCGACGCTCACCTGCGCTCCCGTCTCAGGCCTGCACCGGTGCGGATGCTTCCCGGGGGGTGTCTCGGTGGATGGCCCCCTGGCTCTGGCTCAGCCGCCCGCCCGATCCGCCCCACAGTGTCGCGGTGATCTCCGCGGCGATCGACACGGCGGTCTCCTCCGGGGTGCGGGCTCCGATGTCCAGCCCGATCGGGGAGGACAACCGGGCCACCTCGGCCTCGCTGAGCCCGCGCTCGCGCAGCCTGGCCAGCCGGTCAGCGTGGGTACGCCGTGAACCCATCGCCCCGACGTAGACGGCAGGGGTGCGCAGCGCCACCTCCAGCAGCGGCACGTCGAACTTCGGGTCGTGGGTGAGCACGCAGATGACGGTGCGGGAGTCGACCCGGGTGCTGGCGAGGTAACGGTGCGGCCACGCCACCACCACCTCGTCGGCATCCGGAAAGCGCTTCGGGGTGGCGAAGACCGCCCGCGCGTCGCACACCGTCACCTGGTAGCCGAGGAACTTCCCGATCCCCGCGACGGCGCGAGCGAAGTCGATCGCGCCGAAGACGAGCATCCGCGGCGGCGGGGCGAAGGACTCCACGAAGACGCCCAGCTCGTCGCCGCGGCGCTGACCGTCCGGGCCGAGCCTGAGCACGCCGGTGCGGCCGTGCTCGAGCATGCCGCGGGCATCGTCGGTGACGGCGTCGTCTAGCCGGTCCGAGCCCAGCGACCCGCTGCGCCGGTCCGTCCACACCACCATCCGGGCACCGACCCGGCCCGGCCCCTCGACGACGGTCGCCACCGCCACCGGCTCGCGGTTGCGCAGCGCATCGGCCAGCTCGCCCAGCTGGGGAAAGCGCACCGGGTCCACCGGCTGGACGAAGACATCCAGAATGCCCCCGCAGGTCAGCCCGACCGCGAAGGCGTCGTCGTCGCTGACCCCGTAGCGGGTCAGGCTCGGCTGGCCGGAGGCCACCACCTGCTCCGCCAGCTCATAGACCGCGCCCTCCACGCAACCCCCGGAGACGCTGCCGACCACCTCGCCGTCGGCGTTGACCGCCATCGCCGCGCCGGGCTGGCGAGGCGCGGAGCGCCACGTGGCCACAACGGTGGCCAAACCGAACGGGCGACCCTCCCGCCAGAACGCCTCGACGGCCTCGAGGATGTCACGCACGCTCCCCACCTCCGGTCCGACCAGCCAGCAGGGCGGCCAGCTGCTCCAGTGCGGCCAGGCTGTGCCCGGCCACGAAGTCATCAACGTGTGGCAGCGCCGCCAGCATGCCAGCCGTCAGCGGGGCGTAGCCGTCCTTGCCCTTGTGCGGGTTGACCCACACGACCCGGTGGGCCAGCCGGTGCAGGCGAGCCATCTGCTCGCCGAGCAGCGCGGCGTCGCCACGCTCCCACCCGTCGGAGGCCAGCACGACGACCGCGCCGCGGGCCATCCCGCGCTGGCCCCAGCGGTCCAGGAAGTCCTTGACCAGCCACCCCAGCCGGGTGCCGCCGTGCAGGTCCGGGACGGTGGCGGCCAGGTGGCGCAGCGCGGCGTCCGGCTCACGTTCGCGCAGCGCCCGGCTGACCCGGGTCAGCCGGGTGCCCAGGGTGAACACCTCGGTGCCCGATCGGGCCCGCGCGGCGGCGTGGGCGAAGCGCAGCAGCGCGTCGGCGTACGGCTGCATCGAGCCGCTCACGTCCAGCACCAGCACGAGCCGGCGAGGTCGGGGGAAGCGCACCCTGTGCTCCAGCCGACGAAGCTCACCACCGTGGCGCAGCATCTGCCGCACCGTCCGGGCAGGGTCGAGGGCACCCGCGCCGGCGGGGCGGTGCCGCCGGGCCGGGCGCAGCGGGCCGTTCGGGCCGATTGCGGCGATGAGGCGTGCGACCAGGTCGCGCTCGGCCTCGGTCAGGGTCGCCAGGTCACGCTGGCGGAGCACCTCCACCGTGCTGGCGGTGGCCGCCGGGGACCCGTCCGGCTCACCGCGGCCCTGTCCGCCCTCAGGGCCCGCCGGGACCGGCAGGAGGCGCAGCGTGGGACGCGGGCGGTCCCGGGTCCTCGGTGGGGCCAGCTGCCCGGTGAACCAGGCGCGGAAGACCCGGTCGTAGCGCGCCAGGTCGCCGGGCTCGCTGCACAGTGCGGCCCGCCCGGCCCAGTACACGTCCTGGGCCCGCGCCACGTCGAGGGTGTCGACCGCCCGGACGAAGGTGTGCACCCGGTCCGGGGTGGCAGCCACCCCGGATGCCCGCAGCGCCCGGGCGAACCCGACGAGCACCCCGGTCAGCTCGACGGGGGCGGGACCGGCCGGCACGTCTCAGCCCTCTGCCGCGCCGACCAGCGATGCCAGGCCGGCCTGACGCACCCGGTCGGAGTCCTCTCGGTACTTCAGGAACGCCCCGAGGGTCGCCGACGCCAGGTCCGGGTCCAGGTCACGAGCACCCAGTGCGCACAGTGCCGCGACCCAGTCGATGCTCTCCGCGACCCCCGGCGGCTTGAGCAGCCCCAGCCCGCGGACCCGCTCGGCGGCCCGGGCCACCTGCCGGGCCAGCCGCTCGGTCGCCTCCGGCAGCCGGCGACGGATGATGGCGACCTCGCGCTCGAAGCCGGGGTGGTCCACCCAGTGGTAGAGGCAGCGCCGTTTCAGGGCGTCGTGCACCTCCCGGGTGCGGTTGCTGGTCAGCACGACCAGCGGGGGGGCCGCGGCGCGTATCGTGCCCACCTCCGGGATGGACACGGTGAAGTCACCGAGCACCTCCAGCAGGAACGCCTCGAACTCGTCATCGGCCCGATCCACCTCGTCCACCAGCAGCACGGCAGGCCGCTGCGGGCTGCTGGCCTCGATAGCGGCCAGCAGCGGGCGGGCCAGCAGGAACCGACGATCGTAGAGCTCCCCCTCGAGCCGGCCCACGTCGTGCACCCCCGCGGCCTCGGCCGCGCGCAGGTGCAGCAGCTGGCGCGGGAAGTCCCAGTCATAAAGCGCCGCGGCGGCGTCCAGGCCCTCGTAGCACTGCAACCGGATCGCGGTGACCCCCAGCACGTCGGCCAGCGCAAGGGCCAGCGACGTCTTGCCGACACCCGCCTCGCCCTCGCAGAAGAGCGGTCGCCCCAGCCGAAGTGCCAGGTACGCCGCTGTAGCCAGCGCGGGGTCGGGCAGGTAGCCCACTGAGTCCAGCCGGGCGGCCAGCACCTCCGGGGAGGTGATCTCGGCCAGCACGGGCCGGCGCGCGGCGTCCTCATCGGGCCCGCGGGGGCTGGGCGGCTCGGCGTTCACCAGGTGAGGCTAACCGGCCCGGCGTCACCGCGGAGCCCGACCGGCCCGCCTCGGCGCACCCGCTGCTGGCGGCCGGTCATCGCCTCACAGCCGGCAGGCGTGGATCTCGGTCACCAGGATCGCCCGGGCACCGATCTCCCACAGCTCGTCCATGACCCGGTTGGTCTGGGATCGGGGCACCATGGCGCGCACCGCGACCCACGCCGGATCCTGCAACGAGGAGATGGTTGGGGACTCCAGCCCGGGGGTGACGGCGCAGGCCCTGGCGACCAGCTCGCTGGGCACGTCATAGTCGACCAGCACGTAGCGTCTAGCGATGATCACGCCTTGTATCCGACGGACCAGCTGGTCGACCCTGCTGTCCGGGCCTGCCCCGGAACGGGTGACCAGCACCGCCTCGGACTGCAGGATCGGTGTCCCGAACACCTCCAGCCCTGCCTGGCGCAGCGTCGTGCCGGTGGAGACCACGTCGGCGATGACGTCGGCCACCCCGAGGCGCACCGCCGTCTCCACCGCCCCGTCGAGGCGGATCACCTCGGCGGTGACCCCCAGCCCGCCGAGGTGTGAGGCAACCAGGCCGGGGTAGGCGGTGGCGACGCGCCGGCCGGCGAGGTCCTCCACCCGGGTGGCGACACCGGGTCGGGCCGCGAAGCGGAAGGTGGAGTCGGCGAAACCCAGTGCCAGCACCTCCTCGGCCGGCGCGGCACTGTCCAGCAGCAGGTCCCGCCCGGTGATGCCGACGTCCAGCGTCCCGGCACCGACGTACACGGCGATGTCGCGCGGGCGCAGGTAGAAGAACTCCGCGTCGTTGTCCGGATCGTGCAGCACGAGCTCGCGGGTGTCCTCGCGCTGCCGGTAGCCGGCCTCGCGCAGCATCAGGGCCGCGGGGTCAGACAGCGAGCCCTTGTTCGGCACGGCTATGCGCAGCACGGTGTCCTCTTCGTCCTCTTCGTCCTCTTCGTCCTCTTCGTCCTCTTCGTCTTCGGCAGCGGCGCCCGAGGGGCAGGCGAGACGGCGGGTGGGCGGCTTGTCACAGGAACGCGTAGACGTCGGCAGGGGTCAACCCGCGGGCGAGCATGAGCACCTGCACGTGGTAGAGCAGCTGGCTGATCTCCTCCGCGGTGCGCGCGGCATCCTCGTGCTCGGCCGCCATCCAGACCTCGCCGGCCTCCTCGAGCACCTTCTTGCCGATGGCATGCACCCCCGAGTCCAGGGCCACGACGGTGCCCGAACCGCTAGGGCGTTCCCGCGCCTTGTCGGCGAGCTCGCTGAACAGCTCGTCAAAGGTCTTCACGCGACCCAAGGGTACGGGCCCGGCCCGGTGTCCGGCCCGGTGCCCGGCCCCAGGCGCGACGCTCAGTCGCCGGCACCTGGATGCTCGGCCCCCTGGCGCAGCTCGCGCAGCGCCACGGCGGTGGCGAGGGCGGCCATCGCCGAGTCATAGCCCTTGTCCTCACTCGAGCCGGCAAGCCCGGCCCGCGCCCGCGCCTGCTCCTCGGTGTCGCAGGTGAGCACCCCGAAGCCGACCGGAACGCCGGTGCGCAGGCCAACCTCGGTCAGCCCCATGGTGGCTGCCTGGCAGACGTAGTCGAAGTGCGGGGTGCCACCCCGGATCACGATGCCCAGCGCCACGACCGCGTCATAGCCGGACTCGGCCAGCCGCTTGGCCACCACCGGCAGCTCGAAGCTGCCCGGCACCCGCACAACGGTCGGCTCGCTGACCCCGCACGCTGCCAGCGCCCGCAGGGCACCGTCGAGCAGGGCGTCAGCGAGCTCGCGGTGCCAGCAGGCCGCAAGCACGGCGACCCTGAGGTCCTCGGCACCGCGCACGTGCAGTGCCGGCTGGCCCGGGCCGCTCACCCCCGACCCCCAGACGGTGCGTCACCGTCGGGCAGGTCGAGCAAGTCATGGCCCATCCGGTCGCGCTTGGTGCGCAGGTAGCGCACGTTCTCCGGGGTGGGCGGGGCGCTCAGCGGGACGCGTCGGCTCACCCCGACACCGTAGCGGCGCAGCGCGGCGACCTTGGCCGGGTTGTTGGTCAGCAGCGCCACCGACTCCACCCCCAGGTCGGCCACGATGTGCGCGCCGTCGACGTAGTCGCGGGCATCGGCCGGCAGGCCGAGCTCGAGGTTGGCCTCCACGGTGTCCCGGCCGTCGTCCTGCAGGGCGTAGGCGCTGAGCTTGTGCACCAGACCGATCCCGCGCCCCTCGTGCCCGCGCAGGTAGACCAGCACCCCCTGCCCGGCCTCGGCGATGGCGCGCAGCGCGGCGTCCAGCTGCACGCCGCAGTCGCAGCGCAGCGAGCCCAGCACATCCCCGGTCAGGCACTCGGAGTGCAGCCGGACCAGAACGTCGGAGCGCCCCTGCACCGAGCCGGCCACCAGCGCCACGTGCTCGCTGCCGTCGATGAGGTCCCGGTAGCCGTACGCGGTCAGCTCCCCGTAGCGGGTCGGCAGCCGGGTCACGGCCCCGCGTTGGACGTGCCGCTCGGTGCGCCGCCGGTAGACCACCAGGTCCTCGATGCTCACGATCGGCAGCTGGTGCTCGGCCGCGAAACGGCGCAGCGCCGGCAGGCGGGCCATCGACCCGTCCTGGTCGACGACCTCGGCGATCGCAGCGGCCGGGGAGAGTCCAGCCAGTCGGGCCAGGTCCACGGCGGCCTCGGTGTGCCCTCGGCGCACCAGCACCCCGCCATCGACCGCCCGCAGCGGGAAGATGTGACCCGGGCGGGTCAGCTCCCACGGCTCGGTCGCGGAGTCGGCCAGCACCCGGATGGTGTGTGCCCGGTCGGCGGCGGAGATGCCGGTGCTGACCCCGTCGCGGGCATCCACCGAGACGGCGTACGCGGTGCGTTTGCGGTCCTCGTTGACGTAGGTCATCGGTGGCAGCCGCAGCCGGTCCAGCGCCTCCCCGGGCATCGGCACGCACACCACCCCGGAGGTGTGCCGGATCAGGAAGGCCAGCAGCTCCGGGGTGGCCCGGGAGGCGGCGATGACCAGGTCGCCCTCGTTCTCCCGGTCGGCGTCGTCGACGACAACGACCGCCCGACCGGCGGCCAGCGCCGCCAGGGCGTCCTCGATCGGGTCGAAGCCCTCCTGGTCGGGGTCCGCCCAGATGCCCGGCGTGGTCATGACAGCCTCCCGGAGGCCTGCAGCAGCCGTTCGACGTACTTCGCCAGCACGTCGACCTCAAGGTTGACCCGCTCACCCTCGGCGAGCTCGCCCAGGGTGGTCACCTCCGCCGTGGTGGGGATGAGCGCGACGGTGAACCACCCCGCGGCGACACCGGTGACGGTCAGCGAGACCCCGTCCACGGCGATCGAGCCCTTCTCGGCGACGTAACGGCCCAGCGGTTCGGGCAGCTCGATCCGGACAACCTCCCACCGGTCTGCCGCCTGGCGCTGCAGCAGCGTCCCGGTGCCATCGACGTGGCCCGCCACGATGTGCCCGTCCAGCCGGGCACCGGCGGGCAGAGCCCGCTCGAGGTTGACCCGGTGCCCGGGCCGCAGACACCCCAACGTGCTGCGGGCCAGCGTCTCGGGCATGACATCGGCGATGAAGCCCTCGGCGTGCACGTCGGCCACGGTGAGACAGACCCCGTTGACCGCGATGGAGGCCCCGTGCCTGACCCCGGCGGTGACCAGCGGCCCGCGCACCCGCAGCCGCCCGCCGTCCCCGGACGGGGCGAGGTCGAGCACCTCGCCGAGCTCCTCGACGATGCCGGTGAACATCACTTCGCCCCTTCCGTGGGCTCGGGGAGGAAACGGGCCAGGACCCGCAGGTCCGGACCGACCTGGGTGACCTGCTCGGTGCTCAGCCGCGCCGCGGCGGCCATCGTCGCCACGCCGATATCGCCCACCGCCGCCGGTCCGGCGCCCAGCAGCGCCGGGGCGAGGTAGGCCAGAACCTCATCGACCAGCCCCGCACGCACGAAGGCGGCCGCCAGGGTCGGACCCCCCTCGAGCAGCACGTCGGCCACACCGTGGGCGGCCAGCCGGGCCAGCGCCTCGTGCGGGTCACGCGTGTCCAGCAGCACGGTGCGGGCCGCACCGTCGAGCACCTTGGCGTCGGGGGGGACCGGACTGCGGCCCATGACGGCACGCAGCGGCTGGCGGGGCAGCGGGAGGCCCTCGGCATCGCGGGCGGTCAGGGTCGGGTCGTCGGCACGCACGGTCCCGGTGCCCACCAGCACCGCATCGGCGCGGGCCCGCCGGGCGTGCGCGTCCGCGCGAGCCTGCGCCGAGGTGATCCACCGGCTGGTGCCGTCCGGGGCCGCCACCCGCCCGTCCAGGGTCGCGGCGAACTTCCAGGTGACCCAGGGCCGGGCGGCGGCGACCATGCGCAACCAGGCCAGGTTCGTGGCCCGGGCCTGCTCGGCCAGCAGGCCGCCCTCGACCTCGACTCCGGCCCCGGCCAGCACGGCGGCTCCCCCGGCGGCGACCGGCGTCGGGTCGGCGAGGGCGAAGACCACGCGGGCCACTCCGGCCTCTCGCAGCGCCCCGGTGCAAGGTGGGGTGCGCCCGTGGTGGCTGCACGGCTCGAGGGTGACGACCATGGTTGCCCCGGCCGGGTCATGACCGCGGGCCCGCGCGGCCGCCAGGGCCTGCACCTCCGCGTGCGGGGTGCCAGCACCACGGTGGTGGCCCTCGGCAAGGGTCGTGCCGTCCGGGCCGAGCAGCACCGCACCGACCCGCGGGTTCGGTCCCAGCGGGGCGTCGGGGCGCACGGCGAGCTCCAGCGCGCGGCGCATCGCGGCATGCTCGGCGGGGGTGGCCACCCGGCGCTCCCTTCATCGGGCGCGCTCCGGGGGTTGGCGTCGGGTCCGGCACCGGTGGCCGCAGGCCACCAGGGCGTCACGACGCCGCGGTGCGACCCACCCCGCCGCGTCACCGGGACGCCCCGGGCCCGTGGGCCTCGCCGCGCGTGCTGCCTCCCATCCGGACTCTCACCGTCGGTCCAGGAGTTCCACCTGGTCCACCGGCCGATGGCCTCGGCCGGGTCGCGGACTGTCACCGCCGGTTCGGAATTGCACCGACCCCGGAGCACGCGTGTGTGCACCCAGTGTGCCACCCCCCGGGCGTGAAGGGACACCACCGGTCGCCGCGCCCGGCTCAATTCGGGTCTGCGACCTGCCGAGAAGGTGTCCATGGTGCAGCGCGGCATGCAGCTCTTCGCGGTCTGGGACCGTTACCGGTCCCTCGTCGAAGGGCTGGGTGAGGGGCTGGTGCTGCTGGACAGCTCCGGCTCACTCGTCGAGGCCAACCCGCCGGCGCGGGCCGTGCTGGGCCTGGCCGAGGGCACCGAGGCGAACCTCACCGAGGCCGGGTGGGACCTGCTCGACGCCTCCGGTGCGCCGCTGCCCGCCACCGCCAACCCGGTGCTGGGCGTTCTGGGCGACGGTGAGCCTCGCCGCAACGTCCTGCTCGGCCTGCTGCGCGACGCGGGCCGCACGGACGAGCGCGCCTGGGTGCTGCTGGACAGCGAGCCGCAGCTGGACGAGGCCGGCGCGGTGTGCGGCGTGGTCTGCACGCTGCGTGACGTGACCGAGCAGCAGCGCTCGCTCGACTCGATCCGCCAGACCGAGCGGCGGCTTCGCGTGCTGCACGAGGGCGCCGCGGAGATGATCAGCCTGCACACCCGCTCCGGAGAGTTCATCTACGCCTCCCCCGCCTACGCCCGGGTGCTGGAGGTTCCCCCGCCCGCGCTGGTCGGGCGCAGCGTCTATGACTTCGTCCATCCCGCCGACCGGGCCGCGCTGGCGCGCGCGCACGAGCAGGCGCTGGCGGGCAGCGACACCGTGACGGTCAGCTACCGCTTCGGTGACCCGAGCGGCACCGGATGTCGCCGCGTGGAGAGCTCCTGCTGCGCGGTGCGCGAGGACGACGGAGAGGTCCGGGAGCTGCAGGTGCTCACCCGGGACGTCACCGCCCGCCACGCCGTCGAGCAGATGCTGCGCCTAGCGATGGACGCCGCACCGATCGGGATGGCTGTCGTCGGGCTGGACGGGCGGCTGCTGCGGGTCAACGACGCGCTGCTGGAAGTGACCGGCTGGACCCAGCAGCAGGCGCTGACGATGGGCCTGCTCGACCTGACCCGGCCGGCCGACGTCGCCGCCGAGCTGGAGTCCTTCGGTCTGCTCGTCGAGGGTCGGGAGCCACGCTGGCAGGTCGAGCGGGCCTTCACCCGCGCCGACGGTGACGAGGCCTGGCTGCACATGTCCCTTGCGGTTGGCCGCGACGATGACGGCGAGCCGCTGTACTTCCTGGTGCACGTCCTCGACGTCACCCAGCGGCACGCGCTGACCCAGGGCCTGGCCCGCCACGCCCTCACCGACGAGTTGACCGGGCTGCCGAACCGGCGGCTGCTGGCGGAGCGGCTCTCCCGCGAGCTGCGCCGCCAGGAACGCTACGGGGGCGCGGTCGCGGTGGCCTACGTCGACCTGGACGACTTCAAGGTCGTCAACGACACGCACGGGCACGAGACCGGCGACGCGCTGCTGCGCACGGTGGCCGCGCGGTTGCGAGAGACGGTGCGCGCCGAGGACTGCCTCGCCCGGCTCTCCGGTGACGAGTTCGTGGTCGCGGCCCGGGTCGACTCCGTCGATGACGCGGCGAAGCTGGGCGGGCGGATCCGAGCCGCCCTCACCGGCACGGTCCAGATCGGTCGCGTCGAGGTGCGCCCGCGGGCCAGCGTCGGGCTGGTGCTCGCACGTCCCGGGGAGCAGGCCGAGGAGGTGCTCGACCGGGCCGACGCGGCGATGTACGCCGAGAAGGCCCGCCGCCCCATCACCGACCCGGTCCAAGACTGCCGGCCCGCCTGAGCGGTCAGCGGCAGCAGGCCCGCTCGGCCATCGCCCGAAGCGTCTCGACCGCGGCCGCGGCGTCCTCGACCCCATAGACCGCCGAGCCGGCCACGAAGACGTCCGCGCCAGCCTCGGCGGCCCGCTCGATGGTGCTCTCGGAGACCCCACCGTCGACCTGCAGCCACACCTGGGCCCCGCTGGAGCGGATCAGCTCGCGGGCCCGGCGGATCTTCGGCAGCACGACCTCGAGGAAGGGCTGGCCACCGAAGCCCGGCTCCACGGTCATCAGCAGCAGCATGTCGATCTCGGCGAGCAGGTCGGCGTAGGGCTCGACCGGGGTGGCGGGCTTGAGTCCCATGCCGGCTCGCGCCCCCTGGGCGCGCAGCTGGCGGGCCAGGCGCACCGGGGCGTGCGCGGCCTCGACGTGGAAGGTGACGCTGGCGGCACCGGCCTCGGCGTAGCCGGGCGCCCAGCGGTCCGGGTCGGCGATCATCAGGTGGCAGTCCACCGGTCGTGGCGACACCTTGACGAGCTGTTCGACCACCGGTAGGCCCAGCGTGAGGTTGGGGACGAAGTGGTTGTCCATGACGTCCACGTGCACCCAGTCGGCGTTGCCGACCCGGGCGAGCTCTGCTGCCAGGTTGGTGAAGTCCGCGGACAGGATGCTGGGCGAGATCTGCACGCTCACGGGGGCGGAGCCTAGCGACGTCGCAGCAGCGCGAGGAACATCGCGTCGGTGCCGTGCCGGTCCGGCCACAGCTGCAGGTAGCCGCCGGTGACCGCCCCCGCGGGCGCGCCGGCGCCCAGCAACCGGTCCAGCACCTGCCCGACGTCAACCGGCTCGACATCGTCACGGCCCGCCGTCACGTCCTCGATGACCAGCCTGGTCTCGCCCAGGTGCGGTGAGCAGGTCGCGTATCCGACCACGCCCCCGGGGCGCACCGCCTGCAGCGCCGAGGTGAGCAACCCGCGCTGCAGCCGCCCGAGCGCGGCCACGTCCGAGGGGCTGCGTCGCCAGCGGGCCTCCGGTCGGCGGCGCAGCGCGCCCAGCCCGGTGCACGGCGCGTCCAGCAGCACCCGGTCCACCGGCGGGTGCTGCCCATCGGCCACGGCGGGGCCAAGCTCCCGCCCGTCCCCCGTGCGCACCTGCCAGCGACCCGGTGCCCCGGCGAGAGCCCGGCGTACCAGCTCGGCACGGTGCCCGGAGACATCGACCGCCTCCAGCTCGACGCCCCGCTGGGCCGCCAGGCCGGCCAGCAGCGCGGCCTTGCCGCCCGGCCCGGCGCACAGGTCGACCCAGCGCTGCTCGGTGCCGCTCACCTCGGCCGTGGCCAGCAGGAGCGCCACCAGCTGGCTTCCCTCGTCCTGCACCCCCGCCCGCCCGGCCGCCACCGCCGGCAGGGCCGCCGGGTCCCCGCCGGCAAGCACGGCGGCGTACGGCGACCAGCGACCCGGCGCTGCCCCGGCCGCGAGCAGCTCGGCCAGCTCGCCGCGTCCCGGCCGGGCCACCAGGGTCACCGCGGCCGGGACGTTGTCAGCGGCCAGCAGGGCCGCCAGCTCGTCCCGGTCCCGGCCGCCAGCGACCAGCGCGTCGCGGAACGCGCGCACGACCCAGGCGGGGTGGCTGGTGGCCACCGCCAGGCGAGTGTCCGGGTCGGTGCCCGGCTCGGGCACCAGCCGGTCCAGCCAGCCGGTCAGGTCGTGCTCGGCCACCCGGCGCAGCACGGCGTTGACCAAGCCTGCCGGGCCGGAGCCGAGCACCTCCCGGGCCAGCGCCACCGAGGTGGACACCGCGGCGTGGGCCGGTATGCGGGTCGCCAGCAGCTGGTGCGCTCCCATCCGGAGCACGTCGAGCACGCCCGGGTCGAGCGCGTCGATGGGCCGGTCCAGGCACTCGGCGAGCACGGCGTCATAGCTGCCCTGCCCACGCAGCGTGCCGTAGGCCAGCTCGGTGGCCAGGGCCGCGTCCCGTCCGTGCAGGCCCCGCTCGCGCAGCACCGCCGGCATCACCAGGTTGGCGTAGGCATCCCGCTCGCCGACCGCCCGCAGCACGTCGAAGCCCGCCCGCCGCGCCGGGTCGGCCCGGCGCGCCCGGGCGGACGGGCGCGCCCGGCCGGCGGGGCCGCTCACCCCGGCTCCTTCGGTTGGCGCGCCGGCGCCGGGTCGGTGCCGAGCCGCTCACCGGCAGCCGCGCGGGCCCCGCGGGCCCATGCCTCGGCGGGCATCCACCGGCCCCCGGCGGGGCGCACCTCGCCCAGCCGCACCGCACCCGAGCCGGTGCCCACGAGCACCGCGTGCCGGCCCACCTCGATCTCGCCGGGGCTCAGCACGGCGGCGTGCGCGACCGGGGTCACCGGCCGCACACCGAGGCGCTGGTCCCGGAAGGTGGTCCACGCGCCCGGTTCGGGGGTCATCGCCCGAACCAGCCGATCCACCGCCAGGCCCGGGTGCTCCCAGCGCACCCGGGCGTCGGCGACCTCGATCCTGGGCGCCAGGCTCACCCCGTCGGCGGACTGCGGTCGGGCCTGCAGCACCCCGGCAGCCAGCCCGTCCAGGGTGGCCACCAGCAGCCCGGCCCCGGCCACGGCCAGGCGGGCGAGCAGGTCCCCGGCGGTGTCCCGGGGCCGGATCGGCTCGGTGAGCACACCGAAGGTCGGCCCGGTGTCCAGGCCCGCCTCCAGGCGGAAGGTGGTCGCCCCGGTGACCTCGTCGCCGGCCAGCAGTGCGTGCTGCACCGGGGCGGCCCCGCGCCAGGCCGGCAGCAGCGAGAAGTGCAGGTTCACCCAGCCCAGCGCCGGTATGGCCAGGGCCGCCGGTGGGACCAGCGCGCCGTAGGCCACCACGGCGACGCAGTCCGGGCGCAGGGCCGCGAGCTGGTCGGCGACCTCACCGACTCGTCGAGCCCTCAGCACAGCCAGTCCGGCCGCCTCGCCCGCCTGGGCGATGACGGAGGGGGTCGGTCGCCGACCCCGACCGGCCGGAGCGTCCGGCCGGGTCAGCACGGCCAGGACCTCGTGCGGGGAGGCCAGGATGGCCCGCAGCGAGGGCAGGGCCGCCTCGGGGGTGCCGGCGAATACCAGCCGCACGGGCTAGAGCGCCCGGCCGAAGGTGGCGTGCGGGGAGACCTTCACCGCCGGGACGGGCTCGCCGGACCACTCCGCCTCGCGGATAGCCTTGAGCGCGGCCTTGCGGGCCTGCCGGTCCAGCCGGTCGATGAAGAGCACCCCGTCGAGGTGGTCGGTCTCGTGCTGCACCGCGCGAGCCAGCAGGTCGCTGCCGGTCAGCGTCACCGGGTCGCCGTACATGTTCTGGCCCGTGGCAACCACTCGCAGCGCGCGGCGGGTCTCGAAGTGCAGCCCCGGGAAGGACAGGCACCCCTCCTCGCCCTCCTGCTGCTCCTCGGACAGCTCCAGCACCGGGTTGCACAGGTGGCCGAGCTCGTCGTCGACCCAGTAGGTGAAGACCCGCAGGCTGACCCCGATCTGCGGGGCGGCCAGACCGGCCCCGGGAGCCTCCTGCATCGTCTCGGTGAGGTCGGCCACGAGCTGGCGCAGCTCGCGGTCGAAGTCCACGACGGGCTCGGCCCGGGTGCGCAGCACCGGGTCACCGAACAGCCGGATGGGCTTGACGGCCACAACTCTCCTCGTAGGGACGACCGGGCGCCCCACGGCGCCCCTGGGCAGTCTAGAAGCAGCCGTCACCAGTCGAGGGGTGCAGGCTCAACCCAGGACCACCGGGTCGATGCGGACCCGGGTGGGCCCGCCGATCTTGCGAGCGCTGCGCACCCCGACGGCGGCGTGCAGCGCCGCGGCCAGCGCCGTGCCGTCCTGGCGGGGCACACGCACGATCACCCGCACCTGGCCGCGGGAGGGGTCTGAGCCACCCAGCGGCGCCGGCCCGAGGACCTCGGCGGTGCCGGGCAGCTCGGCGAGTGAGACCAGCTCGGCGACATCGGCACCGGCCCCGGTCACCTCGGCCAGCCGCGTTGCCGGAGGCAGCCGCGCGGCAACCCGGTCAGCCAGCTCCCGGGCGGCGTGCCAGCCGGGGTCCCAGCGCAGCAGCGCCTGCACCGCGCGGTGCCCGGGCTCGGCGACCAGCACCACGCTGCCGCCCTGCGCGCCCGGCCGGACCAGGGTGGCGGCTGCCATCCAGCGACGCAGCGCCTCCTCCCCGGCCCGCAGGTCGGCCCGGCCGAGCAGCGCCCACCCGTCCAGCAGGAGTGCCGCCGCGTACCCGCGCTCGGCCACCGGCTCGGCGCCCGGGGTGGCCACCACGATGGCCGGGCGGTCCGCCACGGTGCCCAGCACACCGGCGCCCCCGGAGCTGCGCACCGGGACGCCGGGGAAGGCCCTTCCCAGCTCCTCGGCGGTGCGGGAGGACCCGACCACCACGGCGCGCAGCTGCTGCTCCCCGCAGTGTGGGCAGGCGAAGCCGGGGTGCACGCGTGCGCACAAGCGGCAGGTCGCCGCCCGGGCCCCGGCGGGCAGACCGAGCGGGCCCTGGCAGTCCGGGCAGTGCGCGACCGAGCGGCAGCGCCGGCAGGCCAGCGCCGGCAGGTAGCCGCTTCGCGGCACCTGGATGAGCACCGGGCCTTCCCGCAGCGCGTCCCTAACCACCCGCCAGGCGGTGCTGGGCAGCCGGCCCTGCTCTCCGGCCGCCCCGGTGGCAAGCGCCTGCACCCGCGGCCCACGAGCGCGTGTCACCTCACGGCGCGCGGCCAGGGCTGTGGCCCAGCCGCTGGCCACCAGCTGCTGCGCCTCGGCGGTGACGGCGTGCCCGGCGACGAGCAAGGCGTGCCGGCCCAGGTGCGCGCGCAGGGCCAGCACCTCGCGCACGTGCGGGTAGGGCGCGCGCGACTCGGCGTGCAGGTCGTCGCCGTCGTCCCACACCACGGCAAGGCCGAGGTCGGGGACCGGGGCGAAGGCCGCCGCCCTGGTGCCGACCGCGATGCGAGCCTGACCCCGCAGCAGGGACAGCCACCGCCGGTAGCGGGTCTCGGGGCCGAGCTGGGCGGTGAGCGTGACGACGGGCACCCCGGGCTGCGCCGCGGTGATGGCCGCCAGCACCCGCTGCACGTCACGCTGGTCGGGCAGCACGACGAGTGCGCCTCGTCCGGCCGCGGCGCTGGTCAGCACGGCGGCCGCCAACGCAGCCGGCCAGTCCTCCCCCGGCGCGGCGGCCCACACCGCCCGCACCGGGCGGCCTTGGCTCAGGCCGGCCAGCAACCCGGCACCACCGGGGTAGCCCGACCAGGGCCCCGCCGCCGGGGGGTCGGCGGGCACCGGGGTGACCTGCCTGACCGTCTCGAGGGCCACGGCCCGCTCGGCGCGGGCGTGCCGGGGTGGGATGGCCAGCCGCAGAACGTCGGCGAGGCTGCCGGCGTAACGCTCGGCCACCGCCCGGGCCAACCCCAGCACCACGGGGGTGAGCACCGGCTCCGCCGAGACGACCCGGGACAGCGGGCTCAGCCGGCCAACGTGCTCGCTGGCCGCCACCCGCTCGAGCAGCCAGCCGTCGACGAGCCGGCCGGCGAAGCGCACCCGGACCCGCACACCTGGTCGGGCGGCCTCGGCCAGCTCATCGGGCACCGCGTAGTCGAAGGGTCGGTCCAGGTGCGCCAGCGCGACGTCGACGATCACCCGCGCCACCGGCAGGGCTCTGCTCGGCTGTGCGCTCACGCGCCGGGTCTACCAGACTCCCCCGACCCGCTGGTGCGGGTGTCCACCGTGAGCGCCGGGGTCGCGCCGCCTCGTTCCGGCCCCGAGCTGGCGCCGCTCAGTCCCGGTCCGCGCCCGCACCGGCGTCCTCAGCCCCCGCTCCCCCCGCCGCGGGCTCGACCACGACCTCTCGCCCGGGCCGCAGCCGGGCCGAGAGGATGAGGTAGACCACCGCGCCGATGAACACCACGATCGAGGTCCACTCATTCAGCCGCAGCCCGAGGTAGTGCTCGGCCTGGTCGATGCGCAGCGACTCGACCCAACCGCGCCCGAGGGTGTAGGCCGCGACGTAGAGCGCGAAGGCGCGCCCGTGCCCGAGCCGGAACTTCCGGTCGGCCCATATCACCAGCACGGCGACCCCGACATCCCATATCGACTCGTAGAGGAAAGTCGGCTGGAAGGTCGCGAACTGGGTGAAGCCGGCTGGGCGGTGCTCAACGGCGATGCGCAGCCCCCATGGCAGGGTCGTCGGCCCGCCGAAGAGCTCCTGGTTGAAGTAGTTGCCCCACCGCCCGATCCCCTGTGCCAGCACGATGCCCGGTGCCAGCGCGTCGGCCAGCGCCGGCAGCGGGATGCCGCGCCGATGACAGGCGATCCACGCCCCGACACCCCCCAGGGCGATCGCCCCCCAGATCCCCAGACCACCCTTCCAGACCTCGAACGCCTGCCAGGGGTTGCCGTTCGGTCCGAAATAGGGCCACGGGGTGGTGATGACGTTGTAGAGCCGCCCACCGACCAGCCCGAAGGGCACGGCCCACACGGCGATGTCGGACACGGTGCCGCGCCGACCTCCGCGGGCCACCCAGCGGCGCTCGCCCAGCCAGATGGCCACGAAGACCCCGATGATGATGAACACGGCGTAGGCCCGCAGCGGGAACGGCCCGATATGGATCTCGTTGATCGGCGGGCTCGGGATAGAGGCGATGTTCATCGGCGGGGACGCTACCTCGTCAGCTCGTGGCCGAGGCAAGCAGCCCGGCGAAGTTGGGGGTCTGCAGCTCGGTGAGGCTCAACTGCCTGCCGTTGAGCACAACGGTCGGGGTGCCACGGTATCCGGACTTGTCGAAGTTCTGCTGGACGGCGTTGACCCAGCCGAGGTACTTCATCGACGTGACGCACTGGGCGAAGCTGGCCGAGCTGACTCCGGTGCTCAGCCCGAGGTTGATCAGGTCCGGCAGGGTGTAGCCGCCGGTGCCCTCGGCCGGCTGGTGGGCGTAGAGCGCGTTGTGGAACGCGGCGTACTTCCCCTCGTCAGATGCGCAGCCGGCGGCATTGGCCGCCCGCACCGACTCCTGGCCAAGGAAGGACACCGGGTGGTAGACCACCCGGAGCTTGCCCGCCGCCGCGGCCGCTTGGATGGCCGGACCGGAGGCCTTCTCGAACGCGGCGCAGAACGGGCACTGGAAGTCCTCGTAGATGTCGAGCACCGCGACCTTGCCGGTCTTCGGCCCGATCACGATCCCGCCACCGGGACCGGTCGCGGCCGCCGGGTAGGGACCTCGAGTGCTCGTCCTGGAGCGCACGAGGGCGAAGACGGTTCCCCCGGCGACGACGACGAGCACGGCCAGGACAGCCAGGAGCCGGATGGTCCGCTCCTTGCGCCGGCGGGACTGCTCCTGCTCGCGGGCCCGCTCGAGCGCGACACGACGCCGTTGGCGGTCCGGACCGGACCGCCGTGGTGGTCGCGAGCTCATCGCCTACTCCTGCCCTGCCGGGTCTTGCCCGGGCGCGGTCTCGTCCCGGGCGTGCTGGGGATCAACGCTGCCCCGAGTGGCCTCAACGGCGAACGGCGTCGCCGGCCGCCACACCAGCCACAGGCCCACAAGCAGCAGCCCCCCGTCGCGCAGCAGCTCCGGAAGGTACGCCGCCTGCCCCTCGGGCACGGCCCCGCCACCGCCGAAGCACCCGCAGTCGATGGACAGCCCGCGCGCCCACGCCGAGGCCATCGCGGCGATGAAGGCGAGCAGCAGCGCGGACAGCCCGACCGCCGCGACCCGGGTGAGCAGGCCGAGCAGCAGGAGCACGGCCAAGCCGATCTCCAGCCACGGCAGCGCGAAACCCAGCAGCTGGCTGGCCCCGTAGGGCAGCAGCTGGTAGGCGTGCACGGCTCGGACGCTGGCCTGTGGGTCGCTGACCTTGAGCAGCCCGGCTACGGCGAAGGTGGCACCCAGGCCGAGCCGGGCGCCCAGTCCGACCCACCGCCCACCCCGCCGGCCAACCCAGCGTCCGCCCCGCCGGCCAACCCGGGGGGCTGCTCGCGCGGGCAGGGTCGACGCTGCCGTGCCCACCGACACGCTCACATCCTCCCGACCGTGCTCGCCCGTGGCAGGGTCCCGGTCTGTTGGCCCTTGCCCGCCCGCCGGCTGCCACGCGGTCAATGCTCGGACACTCCCGAAGGGTTCCGGGCCACCCCGGTCGCAACCGATTCGTTACCCGAGCGCACCCCGGCGGCCAGCTCCTCGGCCAGCCGGGTCACCGCGGACACCGCCTGGCGCGGACCGGCGGCATCGAGCACGGCACGCACGAAGGCCGAGCCCACGATCACCCCGTCCGCGTAACCGGCGACCTCGGCGGCCTGCTCCGGGGTGGACACCCCCAGGCCCACGCAGACCGGCAGGTCGGTGCGGGCCCGGATCCTGGCCACCAGCTGCGGGGCGGCCGCGCTGGTGACCGCCCGGGTCCCGGTCACACCCATGACCGATGCCGCGTAGACGAAGCCGCGGCAGGCGGCCACCGTGAGCTCGATCCGCCGTGTGGTGCTGCTGGGGGCCAGCAGGAACACCCGGTCCAGCTCATGCGCCTGGCTGGCGACCAGCCAGTCACCGGCCTCGTCCGGGGTGAGGTCTGGGGTTATCAGGCCGCTGCCGCCGGCGGCTGCCAGGTCGGCGGCGAAGCGCCCCACGCCGTAGCGCTCGACCGGGTTCCAGTAGGTCATCACCAGTGCCGCGGCGCCCTGCCCGGCCAAGGTCGCGGTCGCAGCCAGCACGTCTGCCGTTCGGGTGCCCGCGCGCAGCGCGATGTCGGCGGCCGCGGCGACGGTCGGCCCATCCAGGACGGGGTCGGAGTAGGGCAGCCCCACCTCGACGACGTCCACCCCGCCCGCGACCATCCCGGTCAGCAGCGCCCGGCTGGTGGCCAGGTCCGGGAAGCCGGCCGGCAGGTAGCCGATCAGTGCGGCGCGGCCCTGCGCCCGCGCCGCAGCCAAGCGCTGCGCGACGCGGCTCACGGCTGGCCCGCCTCGGCCAGCCCGAACCAGCTGGCCGCGGTGGTGACGTCCTTGTCGCCCCGCCCGGAGAGGCTGACCAGCACGACCGCCTCGGGACCGAGCTCGGCGCCGACCTGCAGTGCCCCCGCGACGGCGTGGGCGCTCTCGATCGCGGGGATGATCCCCTCGGTCCGGCACAGCAGGGCGAAGGCGTCCATGGCCTCGGTGTCGCTGACCGGCCGGTAGCTGACCCGGCCGGTGTCGTGCAGCCAGGCGTGCTGCGGGCCGACTCCCGGGTAGTCCAGCCCGGCCGAGATGGAGTACGACGGCAGGGTCTGCCCGTCGGCGTCCTGCAGGATGTAGGTGCGGGCACCATGCAGCACCCCGGGGGACCCACCGGACATCCGGGCGGCATGCCGGCCGCTGGCCACACCCTCGCCGCCGGCCTCGAAACCGTGCAGGGCGACAGGGTCGTCGAGGAAGGCCGTGAAGATGCCCATCGCGTTGGAACCACCGCCCACGCAGGCGCACACCGCGTCGGGCAGCCGACCGACAAGGTCGAGCACCTGGCTGCGAGCCTCGTCGCCGATGATGCGCTGGAAGTCGCGCACCATCGACGGGAACGGGTGCGGCCCGGTGACCGTGCCGAGCAGGTAGTGGGTGGACTCCACGTTGGTCACCCAGTCCCGCATCGCCTCGTTGATGGCGTCCTTGAGGGTGCGCGACCCGGCATGCACCGGAACCACCTCGGCTCCCAGCAGGCGCATCCGTACGACGTTGAGGGCCTGGCGGCGGGTGTCCTCCTCGCCCATGTAGACGACGGCGTCCAGACCGAGCAGGGCCGCGGCGGTGGCCGTAGCCACCCCGTGCTGACCGGCACCGGTCTCGGCGATGACCCTGGTCTTGCCCATCCGACGGGTCAGCAGCGCCTGGCCGAGCACATTGTTGATCTTGTGGGAACCGGTGTGGTTGAGGTCCTCGCGCTTGAGCAGCAGCCGGGCCCCTCCGGCATGCTCGGACAGCCGCCGCGCCTCTGTCAGCGGGCTGGGCCGGCCCGAGTAGGTGCGGTGCAACCGGTCCAGCTCGACGCCGAACCCGGGGTCGGTCATGGCCTGGTGGTAGGCCTCGGTGAGCTCGTCCAGAGCGGCCATGAGGGCCTCAGGCACGAATCGTCCGCCGTAGCGGCCAAAGTGCCCGGACTCCTCCGGCGTCAGCTCGTCGCCGGGGTGCGCCCCGGCGGCGGTCATCGGGTCAGGCACGGTCGTGGCCCACGGCCGGGTGCGCCCCGGCGGCGACGAGGTCGGCGACGACCGAGCGCGGGTCACGACCGGTGACCAGGGTCTCCCCGACCAGCACGGCGTCGGCTCCGTTGCGGGCGTGCTCGATGACGTCGTGCGGACCGCGCACGCCGGACTCGGCGACCTTGACGATCGAGTCGGGGATGCGCGGGGCCAGCCGCGCAAAGGTGTCGCGGTCCACCTGCAAGGTGGTGAGGTCCCGGGCGTTGACGCCGATCACCCGGGCACCGGCGTCGACGGCCCGGGTGACCTCCTCGGCGGTGTGGCATTCCACCAGCGGGGTCAGCCCGATCGACTCGGCCCGCTCCACCAGGGCCACCAGGGCGTTCTGCTCGAGTGCGACAACGAGCAGCAGCACGAGGTCCGCGCCATGGGCGCGCGCCTCCCACAGCTGGTAGCTGGTCAGGATGAAGTCCTTGCGCAGCACCGGGACGTCCACGGCGGCGCGCACCTGGTCGAGATCACCGAGCGAGCCGCCGAAGCGGCGCTGCTCGGTCAGCACCGAGATCACCGCCGCGCCACCGGCGGCGTACTCCGCGGCCAGCGCGGCCGGGTCGGGGATGGCCGCGAGCTGGCCACGGCTGGGGCTGGCCCGCTTGACCTCGGCTATCACCTGCACGCCGGGGGCGCGCAGCACGGGCAGCACCGGCAGGCAGGCGTCCCGCCGGGCAGCGACCTCCTTGAGGTTGTCGATGCTCACCGCCGTCTGGCGCGCCGCGAGGTCCTCGCGGACTCCGGCCAGGATCTGCTCCAGCACGCTCACGGCCAGACCACCCTGCTCAATGTGTCTGCTGCAGGTCGGCGCCGTGCCCCAGACGCTCCGCGGGGCTCTGCCCAAGACCCATCATCTGCATGACCTTCCCGGTCAGCGCGCCGGCCGCGATGATGCCGACCCCGACAAAGAGCAGCCAGATATGGCTGGCGAACACGACACCGAAAGCGCCCACCAGGCAGCCGACGAACATCACCGTCACCGCGGTCCAGGCCGCGGGTGTGTTGCCGTGCTGTCTGGACATGGCCGCTCCTGCTGCTCGCTCCCCGGGCCGGGCCGACCCCGTCGCCGGCCATTCTTACAGGTCAGCCGAGAGGCTCCGCGCCGCAGGTCAGCCGGTGCGCCTCACCCGGTCGGGTCCTCACCCCGGTCCAGCGCCTCCCACACCGCACGGGGGTCGCGCTGGTGCCCCGGCAGGGCGGCGCCGGGTGCCTGGTAGCGCTGGGACATCCCCGGCCAGCGTCGGCCCCGCACGGTCACGAAGAGCCCGGTCAGTGCCAGCAGCACCCCCCCGGTCAGTGCCAGCCAGGGCCAGGCCGAGGTCGTTGCGGCACCGGGGCCCAGGGTGGCACCGGCCGGCAGCCGGGCAGAGTTCGAGCCAAGTGCGGCAGCCGGATCTGACAGCAGTGCCAGGCAGGACCAGGCGATGCCGGCCCCGGCCCCCGCCAGGACGACCCCGGTGGCCAACCGAGCCCACGCGCTGACTGCGACCACCGCCACGGCTCCGGCAAGCCCGACCAGGCCCAGGCCCGACACGGCGGGGGCGAGCTGGGTGCCGCTCGCGGTGACCAGCACCTGGGCGGTGCCCGCACCGGCACCGACCGAGGCCCAGGCCCAGGGCTGCGGTGCGGCCATGAGGGCCGCAGCGGCCCCGAGGGCGCCCGCCGCCATGGCCACCATCGCCTCCCGACGGCTGGCGCTCACTCGTGGGGCTCCCCAGCCGGGCGCAGCGTCGAGGCGACGGCCACGGCGCGCAGCACTGCCGCGGCCTTGTTGCGCGACTCGGTGTCCTCCGCCTGCGGGTCGGAGTCGGCCACGATCCCCCCGCCGGCCTGCACATAGGCGACCCCGTCACGGATCAGCGCGGTGCGGATGGCGATGGCCGCGTCCAGGTCACCGGCGAAGTCGACGTAGCCGACCACGCCGCCGTAGAGCCCCCGCCGGGCCGGCTCGAGCTCCTCGATGAGCTCCATCGCCCGGGGCTTGGGAGCCCCCGACAGCGTCCCCGCGGGGAAGCATGACTCCAGTGCGTCCAGCGCCGTACGCCCGGGTGCTAGCTCACCGACGACGGTGGACTCGATGTGCATGACATGGCTGTAGCGTCGGATCGACATGAAGTCGACCACCTCGACAGAGCCCGGGGCGCACACCCGGCCGAGGTCGTTGCGGGCCAGGTCGACGAGCATGAGGTGCTCCGCGCGTTCCTTCTCATCCGAGAGCAGCTCCTCGGCCAGCCGGGCGTCCTCCACCGGCGTGGCGCCGCGCCAGCGGGTGCCTGCGATCGGATGGGTCATCGCCCGGGCGCCCTCGACCTTGACCAGAGCCTCGGGGCTGGAGCCGACGACGTCGTAGCCGTCGAAGCGCAGCAGGTACATGTAGGGACTGGGGTTGGTGACCCGCAGCACGCGGTAGACGTCGAGCGGATCGGCCGGCGAGTCGATCTCGAAGCGCTGGCTGACCACGATCTGGAACGCCTCACCGGCGCGGATCTCCTCCCTGGCCCGCTCGACTGCGGCGAGGAAGTCCGACCGCTGCGTGCGGCACCGGTAGTCGGGAACGGCATCGGCGTCGAAGCTGGCCACCGTGGCCGGGCTCGGGCCGGCAAGGTGCGCGGCCATGTTGTCAAGCCGACGCACCGCGTCACCCCAGGCCTCGTCCACCCGCGCGTCGGTGTCGTCCCAGTTCACCGCGTTGGCGATGAGCAGCACCGTTCCGTCCGCGTGGTCCAGCACCGCCAGGTCCGTGGCCAGCATCATCGCCAGCTCGGGCACGCCGAGCTCGTCCGGGCGCAGGCTGGGCAGCCGCTCCAGACGACGCACCGCGTCATAGCCGACGAAGCCGACCAACCCGCCGGTCAGCGGTGGCAGGCCGGGCAGCGGCGTGGTCCGCAGCGCCTCGACGGTTCCCCGCAGGGCGAGCAGCGGGTCCCCGCCGGTGGGCAGACCGACCGGCGGGTCCCCGGTCCACACCGCCTGGCCGCCCCGCTCGGTGAGCACCGCGGCACATCGGGCCCCGACGAAGGAGTAGCGCGACCAGACCCCGCCGTGCTCGGCGGACTCCAGCAGGAAGGTGCCCGGGCGTCCACCGGCCAGCCTGCGGTAGAGCCCCACCGGCGTCTCCCCGTCGGCGAGCAGGCGCCGGGTCACCGGGATCACCCGCCGGTCCAGGGCCAGCCGCCGGAACTCGGCGAGTCCCGGCGTCGCCTGCTTCACCGGTCCACCTCGACCACCTGGGTCGCAGGCGCGAGCGGGTGGGTGTCGAAACAGGAAGCGGCACCGGTGTGGCAGGCCGGGCCTTCCTGCTCGACCTGCACGAGCACCGCGTCACCGTCACAGTCCAACGAGACCGAGCGCACCCACTGCCGGTTGCCCGAGGACTCGCCCTTGACCCAGTAGTCCCGCCTGCTGCGGCTGTAGTACGTGGCCCGCCCAGTGGTCAGGGTGCGGTGCAGCGCCTCGTCATCCATCCAGCCGACCATGAGCACCCGGCCATCCGTGGCGTCCTGCACGACCGCGGCCACCAGGCCGGCGTCGTCCCGTTTGAGCAGAGCCGCGATCGCGGGGTCGAGATCGCCGGCCGGGCCGGTGCGTGGAGCTGGCATCCCGTCATTGTCCGCCACCCCGCGTCGTTGTCCGCCACCGCGTGTCGTTGTCCGGCACGCCCGGCCGGTTCCCCGCCCGCGGTTTCGCTTCGCCGGCATGCCTGCCGGCGGCGCCGGCACGGTTACGATCGCCGCGTGACCTCCTTCGCCCGGCAGGAGCGCCAACAGCTGGCCGACCTGTTGGAGCAGCTCGGGCCGGATGCACCGACCCTGTGCGAGGGCTGGGTGACTCGCGACCTAGCCGCCCATCTGGTGGTCCGCGAGTCTCGTCCCGACGCCACGGTCGGGCTGATCCCGCCGCTGACCGGTTACCGTTCCAGGATCCTGCGGGAGACCACGGATCAACCCTTCGACAGGCTGGTCGCAGCCATCCGCTCCGGCCCCCCCGCCTGGTCGCCGTTCTCCTGGCCCGTCGTGGAGGACCTGGCCAACACGGTGGAGTTCTTCATCCATCACGAGGACGTGCGCCGGGCTCAACCGGGATGGGAGCCGCGCGAGCTGCCCGAGCGGGTGCAGGACCAGCTGTGGGGCATGCTGCGCCGCGCCGCCCCCGTGCTCTACCGGCGCGCCCCGGTCAGCGTGCTGGTGTGCCGCGCGGACGGCGGGGAGATGAGGGCCCGCTCCATCGACGGGCGCGCCACCGTGACGGTCACCGGGGCGCCCAGCGAGCTGTGGCTGGCGGCCTATGGCCGCGGTGAGAACGCCCGGTTGGTGATGGACGGTGACCCGCTGGACATCGAGAGGTTGCGCCACACCCGGCTCGGACCCTGAGCGGGGAGCAGTCTCGCCCGGATCAGCCGAGGCCGGAGTGCAGGAACGGCACGCCCGGCAGGTTGCGCACCACCGAGAAGACCAGCAGCGCCGCAAGCGTCACCGGAAGCACCCAGCGCGGGGCCGGGGGCAGCGGGCGGGCCCGCACCGAGCCAGCCGTCCAGCGCAGCCACCCCAGCAGCGCCACCGGCACGGCGAGCACGACCAGGGCGTTCTGGTCCGCCGCCGCGACGAGGTGGCCGTGGGCAAGGTCGTGCACGCTGCGCAACCCGCCGCAGAACGGGCAGTCCAGACCGGTCAGCGCGCGGAACGGGCACAGCGGGAAGTGCCCCGGTTGGTTGGGGTCGACCACGGCGACGAGCACCACGGCCGCCAACCCGACGCCAGCCAAGACCAGCGGCGCGGTGCAACGGGCCAGCAGACCAGCCCTGATGTCGGTCGAGGTGTCCGC
>JAJZTN010000011.1 GCA_021848885.1 Actinomycetes bacterium | reverse complement strand
TGGTGAGCCGGCCCTTGCCGGCGTCCTCTGCTGCGCCCCCGGTCGGAGTCTGGTGGGCGGCGGGACGCATCCTGACGCACCTGGCGGGCGAATCTGCTCCCAGCGCGCCCCGCGGGCCGAACTTTGCCAGAAGTTCTCACCCGCGACGCAGCTTCGTCCGCGTTCGTGCCCAGATCGTTGTCCTCCCGGTCATCTTCCGGCGTCTTCCGGCATCTTCCGGCATCTACCGGCAGGGCCCCGGTCACCGAGGGTCACCCGCTGGGGATCTGGCGGGCCGGGCGCGCAGCGCCTCGACATAGTCCTGTGGGGCACCGGCCCGCTCGGCGGCCTCGGCCAGGATGCCCAGGTAGCGGGTCGAGGGCAGCCCACCCTCGTAGCCGTCCAGGACGTAGACCCGGGCCGAGTGCTCCCCGGTCAGGCTGTGCACCCGCACCCGAAGCCTGCGGTAGAGACCGATGTCCACGCCCTCCCACTCCTCCAGAGCCTGGGCATCGGTGTCGGTGACGTCGTAGAGCATGACGAAGACGGCTGCTGTGGGGTCCTCCACGATGGTGGCCAGCGCGCCGTCCCAGCCGAGCTCCTCACCGCCGAAGGTCAGCCGCCAGCCGGGCAGCCAACCCGAGCCTGCGGGCGGGCTGTGCGGGGCCCGTCGGGACATCTGGGTGGGGTCCATGTTGCTGGCGTAGGCGGCGTACAGGACCATGCCGGCCAGCCTAGGCCTGGTCGCGGTCTCCACCCGGTCGGGGCATCGGGGACAATGCCACGGTGTCGAGCAGCCGGATCGTGATCATCGGTGGCGGCCCGGGCGGCTACGAGGCGGCTCTTGCCGCCGCGCAGCTCGGCGCCACCGTCACGGTGGTGGACAGCGAGGGCATTGGGGGCAGCGCGGTGCTCACCGACTGCGTGCCGTCCAAGACCCTGGTGGCCACCTCCGAGGTGCTCACCCTGGCCGCGGAGTCCGCCGAGCTCGGTGTGCGGTTCGCCGGGCGTCCGGCCGCGGCGGACGTCGTGGGGGTGGACCTGGCGACCGTCAACTCCCGTGTCAAGCGGCTGGCCCAGGCGCAGTCCGAGGACATCACCGCCCGGCTGCTCGCTGAGGGCGTCGACGTCGTCCGCGGTGCTGCTCGGCTGGACGGGCCCTCACGCGTTGTGGTGCAGACCGGCTCCCGGGCCGGTGAGGGGCTGGACGCCGACGTGGTCCTGGTGGCCACCGGGGCCACCCCGCGGACTCTTCCCGGTGACCCCCCCGACGGCGAGCGGGTGCTGACCTGGACCCAGGTCTATGACCTGGACCGGTTGCCCGAACGGCTCGTCGTGGTCGGCTCGGGTGTCACCGGGGCGGAGTTCGCCTCGGCCTACACCGCGCTGGGCTGCGAGGTCGTGCTGGTCTCCTCCCGGGACCACGTGCTGCCCGGGGAGGACCCGGACGCGGCGAGCGTGCTCGAGGAGGTCTTCACCCGGCGCGGGATGAGGCTGCTGGGCCGGTCCCGGGCCGAGCGGGTGCAGCGGGATGCCGACGGGGTGACGGTGCGGCTCACCGACGGTCGCGAGGTGAGCGGGAGCCACTGCCTGCTGGCCGTCGGGTCGCTGCCCAACACCGGCGGGCTGGGCCTTCCAGAGGCCGGGGTCACCCTCGACGAGCATGGCTACGTGCGGGTCGACCGGGTCTCGCGCACCTCTGCCCGCGGGGTCTACGCCGCGGGGGACTGCACCGGGGTGCTCATGCTGGCCTCGGTCGCGGCGATGCAGGGCCGCATCGCGATGTACCACGCCCTCGGCGACGCGGTCTCCCCGCTGGACCTGCGCACCGTGGCCTCGACGGTCTTCACCGAGCCGGAGATCGCCACGGTCGGCTGGACCCAGGCCGATGTCGACGCGGGCCGGATCGAGGCACGCGTGGTCAAGCTCGCCCTGTCCGGCAACGCCCGGGCCAAGATGCAGGGCAGCACCGACGGCTTCGTCAAGCTCCTCTCCCGGCCTGGCACCGGGATCGTCGTCGGCGGCGTTGTCGTGGCGCCGCGGGCCAGCGAGCTGATCTTCCCGGTGTCCCTGGCGGTCGAGCACGCCCTCACGGTCGACCAGCTGGCACACACGTTCACTGTCTACCCGTCGCTGTCCGGCTCGGTCGCCGAGGCCGCGAGGATGGCGCGCACCCGAGGCTGAGCCGCGCTCGTGGGTCGGTGCCTAGGCGTCGAGGATCTCGCAGACCACCGCGGGTCGGTGCCTAGGAGTCGACGATCTCGCAGACCACCGCGCCCGCAGTGACGCTCGTGCCGACCTCGGCCTTGAGCCCGCTGACCCGCCCGGGCTTGTGTGCGGTGAGCGGCTGCTCCATCTTCATCGCCTCCAGCACGACCACCAGGTCCCCGGCGGCGACAGTGTCGCCCTCGGCCACGGCGATCTTGACGATGGTGCCCTGCATCGGGGAGGTCAGCGCGTCACCGGAGACCGCGGCCTGCCCAGAGCGGGGGGTGTGCCGGCGAGCCGGTCGGCGGCTGGGGGACCGGCCCGCGGTGGTGCCCAGACCGGCCGGCAGCACGACCTCGAGCCTCTTGCCGCCCACTTCGACGACCACCCGCTCGCGCTCGCTGGCCTCGACTGGGTCCGCACTCACCGCGTCATGCGGCGGGATGCTGTTGTCGAACTCCGTCTCGATCCAGCGGGTGTGCACCCGGAAGCCGCCGTCGGAGCCGGTGAAGGCCGGGTCGGCGAGCACCCTGCGGTGGAACGGGATGACCGTCGGCATGCCCTCGACGACGAACTCGGCCAGCGCCCGGCGGGCCCGGGCCAGCGCCTGCGGACGGTCCGAGCCGCTGACGATCACCTTGGCGATGAGGGAGTCGAAGGCACCCGGGACGGTCTCGCCCTCGTCGTAGCCGGCGTCGACGCGCACGCCGGGCCCGGCCGGGGGGTGCCAGCGGGTCAGCGTGCCCGGTGCGGGCAGGAAGCCACGGCCGGGGTCCTCGGCGTTGATCCGGAACTCGATCGCGTGCCCGCGCACCCCCGGGTCGGGGTAGCCCAGCGGCTCGCCCGAGGCGATCCGGAACATCTCCCGGACCAGGTCCAGCCCGGTGACCTCCTCGGAGACCGGGTGCTCGACCTGCAGCCGGGTGTTGACCTCGAGGAAGGAGATCGTGCCGTCCTGGCCGACGAGGAACTCGCAGGTGCCCGCCCCGACGTAGCCGGCCTCGCGCAGGATCGCCTTGCTGGCCGAGTAGAGGGTCTGCACCTGCGTTTCGGACAGGTACGGCGCCGGGGCTTCCTCGACGAGCTTCTGGTGACGGCGCTGCAGCGAGCAGTCCCGAGTCGAGACGACGACCACGTTGCCGTGCGCATCGGCCAGGCACTGGGTCTCCACATGCCGTGGCCGGTCCAGGTAGCGCTCGACGAAGCACTCTCCACGCCCGAAAGCGCTCACCGCCTCGCGCACCGCCGAGTCGAACAGGTCCGGGATCTCCTCGAGGGTCCGAGCCACCTTCAACCCGCGGCCGCCGCCACCGTAGGCGGCCTTGATGGCGATCGGCAGGCCGTGCTCGCGAGCGAAGTCCACCACCTCGTCGGCACCGGCAACCGGGTCGGGGGTGCCGGCCACCAACGGGGCCCCGACCTTGGCGGCGATGTGGCGTGCCTTGACCTTGTCGCCGAGGGAGTCGATGGCCGAGGGTGGCGGGCCGACCCAGACCAGACCGGCATCCAGCACGGCCTGGGCGAAGTGGGCGTTCTCGGCCAGAAAGCCGTAGCCGGGGTGCACTGCATCGGCGCCGGAGCGCGCGGCGACCTCGAGCAGCTTCTCGATCGACAGGTAGGACTCGGCCGGGGTGGCCCCGTCAAGCGACCAGGCTTCGTCGGCCAGCCGCACGTGCAGGGCGTTGCGGTCGGCCTCGGCGTAGACCGCGACGCTGACGATGCCGGCGTCGGCAGCGGCCCTGGCGATCCGCACCGCGATCTCGCCACGGTTGGCGATCAGGACCTTGGTGATCGGTCGGGTCTGCGCCACGCTCTCCTCCTCGAAGTCCTGCGGAAGTCTAGGGCTGGGGGCGCGTGGCCCGGCCGCGGCGAGGGGTCGGGCGGGTCAGCCCGGCCAGGTCCTCGCGGGCGCGCCGCTCCACCTCGTCGAGCTCGGCCAGGGTCGCGGCGATGTCGGCGGCCCGCTGGGTCAGCTGGGCGCGGCGCACCGCGATCTGATCGAGCAGGTAGCGCAGCTGCCCGGCCTCGCCGGGCTCGGCGTCGTACATGTCGACGATGCGTCGGATCTCCTCGATCGAGAAGCCGATCCGTCGGCCGCGCAGCACCAGTGCCAGGCGCACCCGGTCCCGCTCGTGGAAGACCCGCTGGGTGCCGATCCGCTGCGGGGCGAGCAGGCCCTGGTCCTCATAGAACCGGATGGTGCGCGGCGTGACCTCGAACTCCCCGGCCAGCTCGCCGATCGTCCAGGTGCGCACGCCTCGCGCCCGCTCGCTCTCGCTCAACCAAGCCCACCGCCTCGAGCCGTCGGGTGCCGTCTTGCGCCATCGGGTACGGCGCCTTACCTTAACGTAAACGTCAATCTCGCTGCGGGAGCCGCACATGTCCTTCGCGCTGTCCGAGGAGCACGAGGCCTTTCGCGCCGTGGTGCGCGAGTTCGCCGAGGCCGAGATCGCCCCGCACGCGGCGCGCTGGGACCGCGAGCACCACTTCCCGGTGGAGGTGGTGGCCCGGATGGGCGAGCTCGGGCTCTTCGGCCTGACCGCCCCCGAGCGCTTCGGTGGCTCCGGCGGGGACCTGGCCAGCCTGTGCGTGGCGATCGAGGAGATCGGCCGGGTTGACCAGTCGATGGGGATAACCCTGGAGGCCGCGGTCGGGCTGGGCATCAACCCGATCCTGCGCTTCGGCACCGAGGCGCAGCAGCAGCGCTGGCTGCCTGACCTGGTGGCCGGTCGCGCGCTGGCCGGTTTCGGGCTGACCGAGCCCGAGGCCGGTTCTGATGCCGGAGCGACCCGGACCAGGGCGGTGCTCGAGGCGGACGAGTGGGTCATCGACGGGGCCAAGCAGTTCATCACCAACTCCGGCAGCGCCATCACCTCCTGCGTGACGATCACCGCGCGCACCGGTGAGCTTCCCGACGCCAGCCCGGAGATCTCGGCGATCATCGTCCCCTCCGGCACGCCGGGTTTCACCGTCGAGCCGGCCTACGACAAGCTCGGCTGGCACGCCTCGGACACCCATCCGCTGACCTTCGCCGGGGCGCGGGTGCCCGTGGGCAACCTGCTCGGTGAGCGTGGCAAGGGTTTCTCCCAGTTCCTGGCCACCCTTGACGACGGCCGCATCGCGATCGCCGCGCTGGCCGTGGGGGCCATCGCGGCCTGCCTCGAGATGTCGGTGCGCTATGCCGGGGAGCGGGTCGCCTTCGGGGTGCCCATCGGGACCAAGCAGGGCGTGGCCTTCCAGGTCGCCGACCTGCACGTCATGCTCGAGTCCTCCCGGCTGCTGACCTACCGGGCAGCCTGGCTGCGCGACTCGGGCCGGCCTCGGGCCGAGGTCAAGCAGGCCGCCGCTGTGGCCAAGCTGCACGCCACGACGTGCGCGGTCAGCGCCACGCGGGTCGCCACGCAGGTCTTCGGGGGCTACGGGTTCATCGAGGACTACCCGGTGGCCAGGTTCTACCGGGACGCGAAGATCCTTGAGATCGGTGAGGGCACCAGCGAGGTCCAGCGCGTGCTCATCGCCCGCGGCCTGGGCCTGCCGGTCGAGTAGCCTCCGCTCGTGTCCGCCAAGAGCCCGAGGGCGCACGACCACGCCGCCGAGGTGTCCGCGGCCCGGTCGGCCACTCTGGCCCCCAGCCCGGCCGCGGCGGCCAAGCTGGCCAGGCAGGGCAAGCTGCACGTGCGCGAGCGGCTGCGCCTGCTCTTCGACGCCGGCAGCTTCGTCGAGGACGGCCAGCTGGCCAACGCCACCGCGGCGGGGCTGCCGGCCGATGGCGTGGTGACCGGGCGGGGCCTGGTCGAGGGCCGGCCGGCGATCGTGGTGGCCAACGACCCCACGGTGAAGGCAGGGTCGTGGGGTGCGCGCACGGTGGAGAAGATCGTGCGGGCCACCGAGGCGGCGCTGCGCGACGAGCTGCCTGTCTTCTGGTTCGTCGACTCCGCCGGGGCCCGGATAACCGACCAGGTCCAGCTCTTCCCGGGCCGGCGCGGAGCGGGGCGGATCTTCCACAACCAGGTCGCACTGTCGGGCAAGGTCCCGCAGATCTGCTGCCTCTTCGGTCCCTCGGCTGCCGGCGGGGCGTATATCCCGTCGTTCTGCGACGTTGTGATCATGGTCGAGGGCAACGCGTCGATGTACCTGGGCAGTCCCCGCATGGCCGAGATGGTCGTGGGTGAGACCGTCAGCCTGGAGGAGATGGGCGGGGCCCGGATGCACGCCACCGTCTCCGGTTGCGGGGACAACCTCGCCGTCGATGATGCCGATGCCATCGAGGCGGCCAAGCAGCTGTTCTCCTACCTGCCGACGTGCTGGCGCGAGCCCCCGCCCGAGGTCGCCCCCGAGCCCCCGGCCCGCCGGTTCACCGCGGGCATGGTGCCCGAGCGGGAGTCGCAACCCTTTGACGTGCACGAGGTCATCGACGCCGTCGTCGACGCCGGATCGTTCTTCGAGATCAAGCCGCTCTTCGCCGCCGAGATCGTGGTCGGGCTGGCCCGACTGGACGGGCGCCCGGTTGCCGTGCTGGCCAACAACAGCGCGGTCAAGGGTGGTGTGCTGTTCACCGACTCGGCCGACAAGGCGGCTCGTTTCATCTGGTTCGCCGACGCCTTCAACATCCCGCTGCTCTACCTCGCCGACGTGCCCGGTTTCATGATCGGGTCGGAGGTGGAGCGGCAGGGCATCATCCGCCACGGCGCCAAGATGATCACGGCCGTGGCCGAGGCGACCGTGCCGCAGGTGTCGGTCATCCTGCGCAAGGCCTACGGCGCGGGGCTCTACGCGATGGCCGGCCCCGGTTTCGGGCCGGACGCCTGCCTTGCGCTGCCGACCGCGAGGATCGCCGTCATGGGGCCCGAGGCGGCGGTGAACGCCGTGTACGCCAACAAGATCGCCGAGATCGACGACGAGGACGAGCGGGCCCGCTACGTGGCCGAGCGCCGGGCGGAGTACGAGGAGGACGTCGACCTGCTGCGGCTGGCCGCCGACCTGGTCATCGACGCGGTGCTGGCCCCGGAGGAGCTTCGCGAGGAGCTGGTACGCCGCTTCGCGATGGCCGCCGGGCGCAGCCGGCACTTCTCCGAACGCCGCCACGGCGTACCCCCGGTGTGAGGTGCATCAGCCCGCTTTCCGCACCCGCTGGCATGACCAGGGTGCGCCAGTGAGCCCGTCACGCCCGGGGGAGCCGGTCGCGGACCGGTCGGGCACATCCGCCGTACCGGCTGTCGACCGGCCGGGCACGTCCGCCGAGCCGGTTGTGGTGCACGGGCGCCCCACCCAGGAGGAGACCGCCGCGGTGCTCCTTGTCCTTCGTGCGCTGGACGCCGGCCGGGCCCAGCGGGGACCCGCCGAGCTGGGTGGTTTCGCCGAGGCCTGGCGGAGGCAACGGCAGGCGGCGCGGGCGGGGGAGCGCCTCCGGGGCGAACCGCAGCCGGCGTCGCGCGGTGGGCTCGCCGAGCCGGGCGCGCAGTATCGCTGACCTGGGCAAACCCTGACTGGCCGTTCCCCGACCGTTCACCCGGCTCACCCGGGTGGTTCACCAGGGCCACCTAGACATCGCGGTGATGCACGTCGATGTCGAAAGGGGGGCTGGCATGACCGCCATGGCAGAGCCAGACCAGCGATCCTGCCCGGTCCGGGTGGGCGCGGTCACCCTGGACCCGGGAGCCTTCCGGGTCCACGTCGACGGGCACTCCATCTCGCTGTCGGCACAGGAGCTGAGGCTGCTGCGCGTCCTGATGGAGAACGCCGGTCGGGTGCTCACCCGACGGGTCCTGCTCGATGACGCCTGGGGGGTGGGCTACCCGGACCACAACAAGACCCTTGAGGTCCATGTCCGACGGTTGCGGGTCAAGCTCGGCGAGGGCGCTGGCACCTCACCGATCCGCACCGTCCGCGGGGTCGGATACATCTTCGACCGGCCGTGAGCCAAGCGCGCCAGACACAGGCGCGGTCGCAAGGCCCGCCGACGCCGACGACCGGTCGGCAGTTCTTCACCAACCACCCTGCCGTCTTCGACCAACCACCGAGGAAACCCGTGAAGCCTTACGTCCTGCCTGCCGTCCTCATCGCCGCGGCGACCGCGCTGAGCGCGTGCAGCAGCGCCGCGACCAGCACGACCGGCTCTTCCAGCCCCGCCGCCCCCGCCACGACCGCGGCTGCGGCCGCGGCCTCCACCACAACGGCCAACCCGGCCAGCCCCGTGGCGCTGAAGGAGGACGGGTCGAGCCTGCTCTACCCCTTCCTCCAGGACGTGGTGGCTCCGCTGCACCAGCAGTTCTCCAACATCACGCTCCAGCCGGCTCCGGGCGGGTCCGGCAAGGGCATCTCCGATGCGATCAGCGGCAACGTGACCTTCGGGGGCTCAGACGCCTATCTCAGCGCCGGACAGCTGGCCCAGAACCAGGGTCTGATGAACATCCCGGTGGTGGTCTCCGGTCAGGCCGTGAACTACAACCTGCCCGGTGTCAAGGGGCTCAAGCTCACCGGTGACATCCTGGCCAAGATCTACCTCGGGAAGATCACCAAGTGGAACGACCCGGCCATCGCCGCACTCAACTCGGGGCTCAGCCTCCCGGCCAGCACCATCGTGCCGATCCGGCGGGTCGACTCCTCCGGGGACACCTTCCTTTTCACTGGTCTGCTCTCGGCGACCAACAGCCAGTGGGGAGGGGCGAACGGCCCGCAGTTCGGCACCACGGTCACCTGGCCCGCCGTCAGTGGCGAGCTCACCGCGAACGGCAACCCCGGCATGGTGCAGACCTGCAAGGCCACCCCGGGCTGCATCGCCTATGTCGGGGTAAGCGCCGAGGCCGATGCGCAGACCGCCGGCCTTGGTGAGGCGCTGCTGCAGAACAAGGACGGCAACTTCCTGCTGCCCACCCAGGCCACGCTGGCAGCCGCCGCCTCCGCGGTCGCCAGCAGCGTGCCGAGCAACCTCGCCGTCTCGCTGATCTACCAGCCCGGGGCCAATACCTACCCGATCGCCAACTTCGAGTACATCATCGTGAAGTCCCACCAGGCCGACGCGGCCACCGCCCAGGCCGTGCGCACCTTCCTGGACTGGGTGATGTCCCCGACCGGGGGAAGCCAGGCCTCCCTGCTGGCCAAGGAGGTCTTCGTCGCCCTGCCCCCCTCGGTGGTGACCAAGGCCCAGGCGGCCGTCGCCCAGATCACCGGCTGAGGGACTGGGCTGAGGATGACGACGCTGACGCAGGGCCGTCCCGCCGCCGGGCAGGCCAGCGGGCCCCGGCGACGGGCGGCCCTGCGCCTGCTCGAGCGCGCCGATCCGGTCCCCGTGCTGCTCGCCCTGGCAGCAGTGCTGCCGACGGTCGCACTGCTGGTGCTGGCCGCCGTGATGCTGACCGAGGCCTACCCGGCCATCGTGTTCAACGGCTGGTCCTTCCTGACCGGGCGGACCTTCACGATGGGCAACCTCTACGGCACCGCCACCCAGGTCCGGCACGGCTTCGCGGCACCGGCCGGTGCGCGCTACGGCGTGCTGCCCTTCCTCGTGGGCACCCTGCTCTCCTCCCTGCTGGCCCTGGCGGTGGCGCTTCCCGTGGGGGTCGGCGCCGCGGTGCTGCTGGCCGAGAGGCTGCCCGCGCGGGTGCAGGCGCCGTTGGGCGTCGTCCTCGAGCTGCTCGCCGGCATCCCCAGCGTCATCTTCGGGCTGTGGGGGGTCTACACCTTCGGGCCGCTGCTGTCCCGCACGGTGGACCCGTGGGTCGCGGCGGCGGGGTTGCCCTGGCTGTCCGGCCCGGTCGGGTCCGGGCAGGGGCTGCTCACCGCCTCGCTGGTGCTCGCCGTCATGGTCGTGCCGATCATCGCCTCGATCACCCGTGAGCTCGTTCGGTCCGTGCCGGCGCTGACCAAGCAGGGCGCGCTGGCTCTCGGGCTGACCGGCTCGGAGAGCGTGCGGGTGGTGACGATGCCCTTCATCCGCAACGGCATCCTGGCCGCGGGGGTCCTCGGGCTGGCCCGGGCTCTCGGCGAGACGATCGCCGTGCTGATCATCAGTGGCAACGCGCTGAACACCTACCCGCACAGCATCTTCGCGCCCTTCGCCACGATGGCCTCCACGATCGCGGCCATCCTTGACGGTGCGCTGACCGACTCAACCGGCATGGCGCTTCACTCGCTCGCCGAGGTGGGGCTGGTCCTGCTCGGCATCACCCTGGTGACCAACCTCGGTGGCCGGCTGCTGGCCCAGCGCTTCGCCGCCACCGGGCTGCCGGTCGGCCGGGGGGTGTGAGGTGAGCGGCCGTCGACTGCGCGACTGGGCCTTCTGGGGCCTGTGCGGCCTGGCGATGCTGGGCAGCGCGGCCCCGGCCGTCTCGGTGCTGGTCAGCGTCGTACACCAGGCGGCGCCGGTGCTGGACTGGTCGCTGCTGACCCGGCGCAGCAACGCGGGGGGCATCGAGAACGCCGTCCTGGGCACCCTGTGGCTGCTGCTCGGGGTGCTCGTGCTGGCCGGGTCGATCGGCATCGGGGCGGGGGTCTACCTGGCCGAGCTGGCCACCGGGCGCGTTGCCCGGGTGCTGCGCTTCGGCTCGGAGGTGCTGGCCGGGATGCCCTCCATCGTCATCGGCTACATCGGCTACGTGACGATGGTGGTCGGGCTGCACTGGGGCTACTCCTACCTGGCCGGCGTCATCGCGCTGTCCGTGCTGGTGCTGCCCTACATCGTCAAGACCACCGAGGTCGCCCTCCGGCAGGTCCCCTCGGCGCTGCGCGAGGGCGCGGTGGGTCTGGGCATGGCGCACCGGCAGGTGATCTGGCGGATCCTGCTGCCACCGGCCGCCCCCGCGGTGGTCAGCGGGGTCGTCGTGGCGCTGGCGATCTCCACCGGGGAGCTCGCGCCGCTGCTCTTCACCGTCGGGTTCACCGACAGCAACCCCAGCCTGGCGCCGCTGCACCAGCAGGTGCCCTACCTGACCAGCGTCACCTTCACCGACCTGTCCCTGCCCGGGGCGCGTGCGCACGCCACCGCGGCAGCCGCTGGCGCCGCAAGCCTGGCCATCCTGGTGCTGCTCATCCTGCTGGGCCGCGCGCTCTCGCGCCGGTCCCGGCTAGCCACCGCGCAGATGACGCTGTGAGAAGCCCGCGTGATCCCCTCCCTGTCCGCTCCCCAGATGAGGCCCCGTCAGCCGTGACCGACGCAACGACACAGGCAATGCCCGCATCGATGCCCACTTCGATGGCCGCATCCATGCCCTCATCCATGCCCGAACCACCCGGGGGGCCTGCCCGGGAGCCGGACCGGGTCGCCAACCCGGCCTTCGAGATAGCCGACCTGGCTGTCAGCTACGGACCCCGGGTCGCGCTGCGGGGGGTCCACCTGACGGTGCGCCGGCACGAGGTGACCGCCCTGATCGGTCCGTCCGGGTGCGGAAAGACCACCTTCCTGCGCTGCCTGAACCGGATGAACGACCTGGTGCCCGGTGCGCGGGTCAGCGGCCGGGTCGACTTCGAGGGCGAGCCGATCTACGCACCGACGGCACGGCCGATCGAGATCCGCCGCCGGGTCGGGATGGTCTTCCAGCGACCCAACCCGTTCCCGAAGTCGATCTATGACAACGTCGCCATCGCGCCGCGGCTGGCCGGGCTGCGCCGTGGGCTGAACGAGCTGGTCGAGGAGTCCCTGACGCGGGCAGCCCTGTGGGAGGAGGTCAAGGACAAGCTGAGGGAGAGTGCCTTCAGCCTCTCGGGCGGGCAGCAGCAACGGCTGTGCATCGCCCGCGCGATCGCGGTGCGCCCCGAGGTGCTGCTGATGGACGAACCGGCATCGGCCCTGGACCCGGTCGCCACCTACGCGATCGAGGAGCTCATCGGCCAGCTCAAGCGGGACTACACGATCGTCATCGTCACGCACAACATGCAGCAGGCCGCCCGCATCTCCGACCGCACGGCCTTCTTCACCGTCGAGGGAACCGACACCGAGCGGGCCGGAGTGCTTGTCGAGGTCGGGCCCACCGCGAAGATCTTCGCCAACCCCAGCGAGCGGCGTAAAGAGGACTCCATCAGCGGTCGGTTCGGCTGACCTGCCCACAGCGCGGTGATGCGCCACCCCAGCTGCGCCAGCAGCCGGCGCAGAAGTGGCAGGCTCAGCCCGACCACGTTGTGGTGGTCCCCCTCGACCCCCTCGACGAAAGGCCCGCCCAGCCCGTCGATGGTGAACGCACCGGCCACCCGCAGTGGCTCGCCGGTGCCGACGTAGGCGGCGATCTCCTCGTCGTCGACCTCGGCGAAGTGCACGACCGTGGAGGCCAACCCGCTGACGCCGCGCCCGCTGGAGGTGTCCTGCACATGGTGACCGGTGTGCAGCACCGCGGAGCGACCCCGCATCTGCCGCCACCGCTGCGCGGCCTGCGCCGGGTCAGCCGGTTTGCCGTGGGGCAGACCATCCAGCTCGAGCACCGAGTCGCAGCCCAGCACCAGGGCCCCGGACACCCGCCCGGCGACGTCGAGGGCCTTCGCCCGCGCCAGCTCGACGGCGATATCGGCCGGGCGCTGCAGCCCACGCTGGGCCACCAGGTGATCCTCATCCACCCCGGACACCATCACCCGTGCCGCGATCCCGGCGCTGCGCAGCGTCGCCAGGCGCGCGGGTGAGGCCGAGGCGAGCACCAGCACCGGGCGGGGGAGCGCCGGGCGCCCAGCATCCTCCTGCCCGGCGCAGGGCACCGGTCCGCTCACCTCGGCAGCAGGCTGCGCCGCCAGGCGGCCGGAGCCGGGGTGGGCACCGGGGCGGCCAGCCGCCGGGCGGGCGCGGCCCACCCGGACGCGCGGCCCGGCCCGGCCGACTCGCCCGGCCCGGCCGACTCGCCCGGCCCGGCGGCCCGTCCGGCCACCACGGTCAGCAGGGCGGCCAGCTCGTCGGGGTCAGGTCGCCCACGCACCACTCGCAGCAGCACCGGTGCCTCATCCAGCGATGGCTGCCCGATCACAGCGGGATGTTCCCGTGCTTCTTGGGTGGCAGCGCGGCCCGCTTGTTGCGCAGCGCACGCATGGCTCGGACCACGTAGCCGCGGGTGTGCGACGGTGGGATGACCGAGTCGACGTAGCCCCGCTCGGCGGCGACATAGGGGTTGGCCAGGGTGTCCTCGTAGCGCGTGATGAGCTCGGCGCGTAGCGCCTCGGGGTCCTCCGCCTCGCGCAGCTCCTTGCGGTAGAGGATGTTGACCGCCCCCGCCGCCCCCATCACAGCGATCTGCGCGGTCGGCCAGGCCAGGTTGATGTCGGCGCCCAGGTGCTTGGAGCCCATGACGTCGTACGCCCCGCCGTAGGCCTTGCGGGTGATCACGGTGACCTTGCCGACGGTGGCCTCGGCATAGGCGTAGATGAGCTTGGCGCCGCGGCGGATGATGCCGTTCCACTCCTGGTCGGTGCCGGGCAGGAAACCCGGCACGTCGACGAAGGTCAGGATCGGGACGTTGAAGGCGTCACAGGTGCGCACGAAACGGGCTGCCTTCTCCGAGGCGTCGATGTCCAGCGTGCCGGCCAGCTGCAACGGCTGGTTGGCCACCACGCCGACCGGGCGGCCCTCCACCCGGCCGAAGCCGACGATCATGTTGGGGGCGAAGAGCGACTGGACCTCGCAGAACTCACCGTCGTCGACGACGTGCTCGACGACGGTGTGCATGTCGTAGGGCTGGTTGGGCGAGTCGGGCACGAAGGTGTCCAGCTCGAGATCGCTCGCCGTGACCGACAGGTCCGCCTCGGTGTCGGTGCAGGCCGGCGGGTCGTCGAGGTTGTTGCTCGGCAGGAAGGACAGCAGCGCCTTGACGTAGTCGATGGCGTCGGCCTCGTCGCTGGCCATGTAGTGCGCGTTGCCGGACTTGGTGTTGTGCGTCCGCGCGCCGCCGAGCTCCTCGAAACCGACGTCCTCACCGGTCACCGTCTTGATGACGTCAGGACCGGTGATGAACATGTGCGAGGTCTGGTCGACCATCACGGTGAAGTCGGTGATGGCCGGGGAGTAGACCGCGCCGCCGGCGCAGGGCCCCATCACCAGGGAGATCTGCGGGATGACGCCGGAGGCCATGACGTTGCGGTGGAAGATCTCCCCGTACAGGCCGAGGGAGACCACACCCTCCTGGATCCTGGCACCGCCGGAGTCGTTGATCCCGATGACCGGGCACCCGATCTTCATCGCCAGGTCCATCACCTTGACGATCTTCTCGCCGAAGACCTCGCCGAGGGAGCCCCCGAAGACGGTGAAGTCCTGAGCGAAGACGCACACCTGCCGGCCCTCGACGGTGCCGTAGCCGGTCACCACCCCGTCGCCGTAGGGCCGGGTGGCTTCCAGGCCGAAGTTCGTCGATCGGTGCCTGGCCAGCTCGTCGGTCTCGATGAACGAGTCGGCATCCAGCAGCATCGCGATCCGCTCGCGGGCGGTCTTCTTGCCACGTGCGTGCTGGGAGTCCACCGCGCGCGCCGAGCCGGCGTGCACCGCTTCGTCGTTGCGCCGCTGCAGGTCGGCCAGCTTGCCGGCCGTGGTGTGGATGTCCAGCGCGGCCCCGGCCGTGGTGTGGCCCGCCCCGGGGACCTCGGCGCTCGTCGGGGCGTCTGATGCGGCCTGTGACACCGTCGTCCTCCGCTGCTCGTGCGCGTTCCGGGATGGCCGGCCTGCCGGCTCAACGGGTCCGTAGCCTAGCCGCGTGAGCGATCAGGCCATCTCGTCGTTGGGGCGGCCCGCGCTGCAGGAGACCGCGTTGCGCGCCGCGGTGCTCGGTGTCGGCTCGCCGTGGACCTCGCTGCGGGTGCTGGCCCGGACCGGGTCGACCAACGCCGACCTCGTCGAGGCCGCCCGCTCGGGACTGCCCCCGGGCGCCGTGCTGCTCGCCGAGACCCAGACCGCGGGACGAGGCCGGCTGGGTCGGGTCTGGGCCAGCCCGCCTCGAGCAGGGCTGGCCATGTCGGTGCTGCTGGACCCGCGGCCGTTGCCGGCAGCGAAGTGGGGCTGGGTCCCGCTGCTGGCCGGCGTGGCCAGCGCGGAGGCGATCGAGGCGGTGGCCCAGACCGGGATCGGGCTGAAGTGGCCCAACGACCTGCTCTCCGGTGCGGCCAAGGTGGGTGGTGTCCTGGCTGAGCGCGTCGAGGCGCCCGACGGGCCGGTGGTGGTGGTCGGTATCGGGCTCAACGTCAGTCTCACCGCGGCCGAGCTGGCCGATGCGGTCCCGGCCGGTGCCAGCGTGCCGCCCGGATCGCTGCTGCTGGCCGGGGCGAGGAGCCTGGACCGCACCGCCCTGGTCATCGCGATACTGGACCGGCTGGCCGGCTGGCTGGCCGACCTGGCCGCACAGGGGGGCGACCCGGCCCGGCTGCGGGCGGCGTACCTGGCCCGCTCGGTTACGGTGGGCCAGCACGTGGCAGTGCTGGGCCCGCTGGGCCCTGGCCGCCCGGACACCCCGCTGCTCGGCCGTGCCACCGGTGTGGACGCCGACGGGGCGCTGCTGGTCGCGGTCCCCGACGGCACCACGGTCACGATAAGTGCCGGCGATGTGCTGCAGGTGCGCCCGCCCGGTGGCGAGGTAGGGCAGGATGCAGCGCAGTCAGGTCCAGGCCCGGGAGGTGAGCCTGATGATCCCGCAGCGCCTGCTCGGCCATGACGAGCATGTCGTGCTGAGCCTGCGACCGCACTGGAAGGAGGTCGTGCCGGCGGCCCTCGTGCTGCTGGTGACCGTCCCGCTGACCAGCTACGCCGCCGCGGTGGTGCCGGTCGGCTCGACGCAGACCTGGCTGCGCTGGGTGGTCGCCGCCGCCGGTCTGCTCGTGCTGGCCCGCTGGTCGCTGTGGCCTTTCCTGAACTGGTTGGCCACCACCTACGCCGTCACCACCGCGCGCATCATCACCCGGCAAGGGGTGCTGGCCCGCTCCGGGCGTGACATGCCGCTGTCCCGGGTCAACGACGTCTCGTTCGAGCACTCCAGCGTCCTCGAGCGGGTGCTGCGCTGCGGCACCCTGACCGTCGAGTCCGGTGGGGAGCGTGGCCAGCTGGTTCTGCGCGACGTCCCCGGGGTCGAGGACGTGCAGCGCGAGGTCTACCGGCTGGCCGAGGAGGACGAGCTGCGCCGGCGCGCCACCGGTTACGACGGTCCCGTCCTCGAGGACCACTGAGCACGGTGGACCCGAGCGACGCCGCCCGGCTTGAGGAGCTCCTGCTCGAGGGGCCACGTCGCTACGACCGCGCCCGTGTGGCCGAGCTGGCCGGCACCGATGTCGGGCGGACCAGCCGGTTGTGGCGGGCTATCGGCTTCCCGGACGTCCCGGTCGACAGCATCGTCTTCACCGACGCCGACCTGGCGGCACTGCGCCGGGTGCTGCGGCTGGTCTCCAGCGGGGTGGTCGACGAGGAGTTCGCCGTGGGGGTGACCCGGGCCATGGGCCACCACATGGCCCGACTGGTGGAGTGGGAGTACGTCGCCCTGGCCGAGCACCTCGCCGGCCGGGACGGGCTCGAGCCGGACGAGGCGGGGCGGGCGGCGCTGGCCACCCTGGCCGAGCAGCTGAGCGACTTCGAGGCGGTCATGCTCTATGTGTGGCGGCGCCAGCTCGCGGCGACCGCCGGGCGGGTGCTGGCCGGCCGGGACGAGGAGGTGGCCCGCCGGCTGCGCACAGTCGGGTTCGCCGACCTGGTGTCCTTCACCAGGCTGGCCCAGCGGCTGAGCGAGCGGGAGCTGGCCGCCCTGGTGGACCGGTTCGAGAGCCTGTCAGCCGATGTCATCGCCTCCCACGGCGGCCGGCTGGTCAAGACCGTCGGGGACGAGGTGCTCTTCCTCGTGCCCACCGCGCGGGCCGCCGCCGAGACCGGCCTGGACCTGGCCGCCACGATGGCCGCCGACGAGATCGTGCCGGACGTGCGGGTGGGGCTGGCCACTGGCCTGGTGCTGACCCGGCTCGGGGACGTTTTCGGCTCGGTGGTCAACCTGGCCAGCCGGCTCACCGCGATGGCTCGCCCAGGCAGCGTGCTGGTCGACCCGGCCACGGCGCAGGAGCTGGGTGCGGACGAGCGGTTCGCCCTCACCGCCCTGCGCGCGCGCACCATGCGCGGGCTCGGCACGGTCACCCCGCACCTGCTGACCCGAGGCTGATCCGCGCCGGGGTTGCCTCACGTCAAGATGCCCGGGAACGGTGAGTCGTTGCGGCCGCCCGCGGGCACTAGCCTGCCGGGTCATGACCGAGCAGCCCTACCCCAACCTCCTGCTGCACCGGCACGGCGAGGCCGGCCACGTCGCCGAGATCGTGCTGTCCCGCCCCGAGGCGCACAACGCGCTGTCCACCGCGCTGGCCGAGCAGCTCGCCGCCGCCACCGCCTCCCTGGCCGCCGACCCGAGGCTGCGTGCCGTCGTACTGTCCTCGGCGGCGGAGCGGGCCTTCTGCGTGGGGGCGGACCTCAAGGAGCGCAGCTCCTACTCCGACGCCGACCTGATGCGTCAGCGCCCGATCTTCCGCGCCGCCTTCACCGGTGTGCTCACCCTGCCGGTGCCGACCGTGGCGGCCGTGCACGGCTATGCCCTCGGCGGCGGCTGCGAGCTCGCGCTGTCCTGCGACCTCATCGTCGCCGACGACACCGCGGTGCTGGGGTTGCCGGAGGTCAGCGTCGGGGTCATCCCAGGCGGCGGGGGCACCCAGCTGCTCACCCGACGGCTCGGCTGGTCCCGGGCCGCTGACCTGATCTTCACCGCGCGCCGGGTCGACGTCGCCGAAGCCGCCCGGCTCGGGCTGGTGGATCGGCGGGTGCCGGCCGGGCGGGCCCGCCCGGTCGCCCTCGAGCTGGCCGGGCAGATCGCGATGAACTCTCCGGTCGGGGTGCGCAACGCCAAGCGGGCGATGCGCCACGGTGCCGGTGTCGACCTGGCCAGCGGGCTGGACATCGAGGACTCCGCCTGGCGGGCCACGGCGTTCTCCGCGGACCGTCGCGAGGGGGTCGCGGCGTTCACCGAGAAGCGCTCACCGGTCTGGCCGAGTCCCGACGTGGCAGGCTGAGGCCGTGGGGATCTCACCCGACCTGCCCGAGCGGGTCTCGCTGCGCGAGGTGGGCCCACGCGACGGGCTGCAGAACGAGGCGCCCGTGCCCACCGCCGCGAAGGTCGAGCTCATCGACGCGCTGTCGGGCACCGGCGTCGGGCGGATCGAGGCGGTCTCCTTCGTCTCCCCCCGTGCCATCCCGCAGATGGCCGACGCCGAGCAGGTCTGGGCCGCTGTTCGACGCGACGACCGGGTGCGCTACTCCGCGCTTGTGCCGAACCTGCGCGGTGCCCAGCGCGCCCTGGCGGCTGGTTTCACCGAGCTGGAGGTCGTCGTGTCGGCCTCGGACACCCACAACCGGGCCAATGTCAACCGTTCCACGGGTCAGTCGCTGGACGAGATCGCCGAGCTGGTCGAGCAGGCGCACGCCTCCGGGGCCCGAGTCACCGCCGTGGTGGCCACCGCGTGGGGCTGCCCCTACGAGGGGGACGTGCCAGTCGAGCGGGTGCTGTGGGCGGCCGGGCGCGCGCTGGCCGACGGAGCCGACGCGCTGTCCTACGGCGACACCACGGGGATGGCCACGCCGTCGCGGGTGCAGGCGCTGGTCGGGGCCACCCGCTCGGCGTACCCGGACGTCGCGCTCAACCTGCACTTCCACAACACCCGAGGCACCGGCCTGGCCAACGTGCTGGCCGCCCTCCAGCTGGGGGTGGCCGACTTCGACGCCAGCGTCGGCGGGCTCGGCGGCTGCCCATACGCCCCTGGGGCCAGTGGGAACATCGCCACCGAGGAGCTCGTGCACATGGTCGAGGACATGGGCGTGGCGACCGGGGTGGACCTCGAGGCGATGATCGAGGCCGCTGCTCGCGCCGAACGCCTTGTTGGCCGCACACTTCCCTCGCAGGTGTTGCGGGCCGGGCCACGGACCCGCACGATCTTGCCTTGACATCACAGGCGCCTGCCGGCGCACCTTGGCGCGCCGGCGAGCTGCCGCCGGGGCTGGGAGGGTGGGGGCCGTGACCAGGCGCGGTTACGACGCGCTCGCGCAGCTGTCGGCTGTGCTCGCGGGAGCCGAGGGGCTGGATGACGTCCTGGAGCTGGCCGCCGGGCACGCGCTGGAGCTGCTGGAGGCCACCGAGTGCTCCATATCGCGCTGGGACCGCGCCGAGGGGCAGCTGGTCACTCTGGTCAACGCTGGGGAGCTGCTTCCCGGTGAGCAGCACCGCCCCGACTCGGAGCGCTACCGGGTCAGCGACTTCCCGGTCATCGTCGGCTTCGACGTCGAGGATCTCGGGGTGCTGACCCGGCTGGAGGACGAGTCGGCCGACCCGGCGCAGCGCGGGCTGCTGGCCGGGACGGGGCGCGCCAGCAGCATCAGCCTGCCGATCGTGGTCGACGGTCGAGCCTGGGGTGAGCTCTATGCCACCCGCGACGCCGCGCTGGAGCCGTTCGGCGAGGAGGACCTGCCCTTCGCCCGTGCGGTCGCCGCGGTCCTCGCCGCCTGGATCGCCCAGGCCGACCGGCTGAGCCTGGCCCGGCGGATGGCCTACGAGGACCCGCTGACCGGGCTGGCCAACCGGCGTGCCGTCGACTCCCGCCTCGATGCCCTCATCGGGTCGGCGGTGACCACCCACGCTCCCGGCCCGGACAGCAGTCCCCGCCACATCGCGCTGCTGGTGTGCGACCTCAACGGGCTGAAGGCCTACAACGACGGCTTCGGCCACGACGCCGGGGACTCCGCCCTGCTGGCCGTCGCGGCGGCACTGAGCAGCGCCAGTGCCGCTGTTCCGGGCAGTCTGGCTGCCAGGATCGGCGGTGACGAGTTCTGCATCGTCGTGCCGGACCACCCACCGGGTGCCTGCGTCAGGCTGGCCGATGACCTGGCCGCCCGCGCCGAGGAGCTGCTGCCCGCCGGCATGAGCCTGGCCAGCGGCCTGGCGTGCACCGGTGAGATGGTCGGGCCGACGGTGACCGCCTCGGTCCTGTTCCGCCTGGCTGACGCCGCTCAGTACCGGGCCAAGCGGGCCGGCTCGAGGGTGCCGGTGGTGGCCGGCCGGCGAGGCGAGGAGCGTTCCCCCGACACCGATGCCCAGAGCCGGGACGGCGAGGGTGCGGCCGGGTTGCACGCGGTGGTCCCGGTGCCCGACCTGCTCGGTCTGGCCCAGGTGCCGGCCCCGCCCAACGGGGACCGGCGGCACCTGCGCGGACGGGGCCGACTGGTGGCCGGACGGGTCATCTCCCGGGTGCTGGCCCAGCTCGCCGAGCTGGGCCAGGCCGACCTGCTGGCCCGGCTGTCGGTGGTCGGTGCCGCGGTGGCCGATGAGGTGGACGCGGCCGGGTGGTGGGTCTCCAGCGAGCTTCCCGGGCTGGGGCTGCTGGAGGTCCAGTCATGCCAGGTGGCCCGTGACCCGCGCGCGCTGGTGGTGGCGGTCGAGGAGCCGGGCGAAGTCGGCGATCAGTATCCGCTGGCCGACTTCCCGTGGACCGCGGCCGCGCTCGAGGGCGGCTACTGGACGGCGCTGGTGGGTGAGCCGGGCACCGACCCGGCCGAGGACGCCTTCCTGGTCGCCGGTGGTTTCGTGGGTGCCGTCGCGGCCGGGCTGCGCGTCGAGGGGCGCGGCTGGCTCGTCGAGGTGTACGCCGATGACCTGTCGGGGCCGCTGGATGGTGCCGCCGAGGTGCTCTGGGTGCTGACCGCCGCGGCGGCGCTCACTCGGGCGCACTGATCACAACCGGCCCGTGCCGGTGGCATGATGCGCGCATGACTCGCGTGCTTCTCGCCGAGGACGATCAAGCCATCGCCGAGCCGTTGGCCCGCGCGCTGCGCCGCGAGGGCTACACCGTCGAGGTGCGTGAGGATGGGCCCTCAGCGCTCAAGGCTGCCCTCGAGCCGGGGCTTGACCTGCTCGTCCTCGACCTCGGGCTGCCCGGCATGGACGGCCTAGAGGTGTGCCGGCGGATGCGCGCGGAGGGGGGCAGCGCGCCGGTGCTCGTGCTGACCGCCCGGGCCGACGAGGTCGACACCGTGGTCGGCCTGGATGCCGGGGCCGACGACTACGTGACCAAGCCGTTCCGGTTGGCCGAGCTGCTGGCCCGGGTCCGCGCGCTGCTGCGGCGCGGGTCGAGCGAGACCAGCACCGCCATCCAGGGCGTGCGCATCGACGTGGACTCTCGCCGAGCCTGGCTCGGTGACGAGGAGCTGGTGCTGACCGCCAAGGAGTTCGACCTGCTGCGGGTCCTGGTCCGTGACGCCGGCAAGGTGGTCACCCGCGAGCAGCTCATGCGCGAGGTCTGGGACTCCTCGTGGTGGAACTCCACCAAGACCCTGGACATGCACGTCTCGTGGCTGCGTCGCAAGCTTGGCGACGACGCCGCCCACCCGCGATACATCAGCACCGTTCGAGGGGTCGGCTTCCGCTTCGAGCGCGAGTAGCCGCGATGCGGCGCCGGCTGGTCGAGTCGACCCTGGCGGTGGCCGTGGTCGCCGTGGTGCTGCTCGGTGTGCCGCTGGCAGCGGCCGGGGCGATCCTGCAGCGGGAGAGTGCCCGCGCCGCGGTGTCCACCGCCGCGCGCACCCTGTCCCGGGCGGTGGAGCGGCGGATCGCGGAGAACCTGCAGGTCTCGGACCGGTTCATCGCCGACTACGTCACGGGCAAGGACTACCACGCGGTCGTCGTGCTGCCCGGCGGCCAGCGGTTCGAGGTGGGCACCACCCCGACCGGGCAGACCTTCAGCGACCAGGTGCAGACCCCCGCGGGGGTCTCCGTGCTGGTCGAGCAGCCCCGCTCGGTGGTCTCCGGTGACGTGGTGCGGGTGATCCTTCTGGTCGCTACGGTCGCGGTGGTGGCCGTGGGCGCGGCGGTGGGGGTCGGCGTGCTGCAGGCCCGGCGGCTGTCCGCCCCGCTGCTGGAGCTGTCCGAGGCGGCTCGCCGGCTCGGGTCCGGTGAAGCCCGGCTGGCCTTCGAGCGCTCCGGGCTCGACGAGCTCGACAGGGTCGCGGAGGTGCTGGCCGGCTCGGCCGAGCGGATCGCCGGGATACTCGCCGCCGAGCGGCAGTTCGCCTCCGACGCCTCGCACCAGCTGCGCACCCCGCTGACCGCGCTGTCGATGCGGCTGGAGGAGATCGCCGACACCGATGACCTCGAGGTGGTCCGGGATGAGACCCGCATCGCCCAGGTCCAGGTGGAGCGGCTGGCCTCGGTCGTCGACGACCTGCTGTCGCGGGCCCGGCGTTCCCGGGCTGCCACCGCGGTGGAGATCGACGTCGACGACGTGCTGACCCAGCAGGTGGCCGAGTGGCGCCCGGCGATGGCCGCCGCGGCGCGCGAGCTCGTGCTCGCGGGCGAGCGCGGACTGCGCGCCGTGGTCACCCCCGGTGGCCTCGGGCAGGTCATCTCGGTGCTGGTCGAGAACAGCCTGGTGCACGGCGCCGGCCGGGTCACCCTGCGCACCCGCACGTCGGGCGGCCGGGTCGTCATCGAGGTCGGCGACCAGGGCCGCGGGGTGCCCGAGGATCTGGTCCCGACGGTCTTCGAGCGGTCGGTGTCGGGCGGGACCGGCACCGGGCTGGGCCTGTCGCTGGCACGCGACCTGGCCGAGGCCGACGGTGGCCGGCTCGAGCTGGTCCGGGCTCGGCCCCCGCTCTTCGCGCTCTTCCTCACCGCCGGTGACGACTCGTCTGAGCCGTCCGGGGGTGCCGCCATGACACCACCCCAGCGCTGAGAGCGCTCAGTCTCGCGGGATGATCGCCTCGGGACCCAGGTCGACCTCGGTGCCGGGCATGGCCTTGAACACCCAGCGTCGATATGACCAGAAGCGGAAGAGCGTGCCCAGACCCAGGCCGATGACGTTGGCCGAGATGTTGTCGGCCAACGGGCTGGTCAGCCCCAGCACGTAGTGCGACAGCCACAGGCACAGCAGCGCGATCCCCAGGCCGACGCCGTTGAGCAGCACGAAGAGCCCGTACTCCCGGGTCAGCCCGGAGCGGCGGCGATGGCGGAAGGTCCAGTGCCGGTTGCCCAGATAGGCCACCGTGGTGGCCAGGGTCACCGAGATCGTCTTGGCCGTCAGCGGCTTGTCGTGCAGTGGGCCATCCCCACCGGCGTAGCGCAGCAGGTTGAAGCCGCCCACGTCCACCACCAGCGAGACCAGCCCGACCAGGCCGAACTTGACCACCTCGCGCGCCAGCTCGGCGGTGCGTTCGCGCACCTGCTGCACGCCCTCGCGCAGAGTCGCGGCCGGGGAGAACGTCACGGGCACAGCGTAGGCGGCGTACCGCGCGGGCCAGCCTCCCGCTCGGGGGGCCTTGACCCGGCCCGCACTAGTCTTGCCCCCCGTGACCTACCCGACCGTCGGTGTCGTGGGTGCGGGCCAGCTGGCACGGATGATGGCCGCGCCCGCCATCGCGCTGGGCGTTCGGCTGCGGGTGCTGGCCCGGGACCCGACCGACAGCGCCGCCCAGGTCATCCCGGACACCGTCATCGGCAAGCACACCGACCTTGACACCCTGCGCGCTTTCGCGGCCGGTTGCGACGTGCTGACCTTCGACCACGAGCACGTGCCCACCGAGCACCTGCGCACCCTGCTCGCCGAGGGAGTCACGCTGCACCCGGGACCCGCCGCACTCGAGCACGCCCAGGACAAGCTGCTCATGCGGGCCCGGCTCACCCAGGCCGGCATCCCGGTGCCGCGCTGGCGCGCAGTGGCCGACGCCGCGGAGCTGGCCGCCTTCGGTGCCCAGGTCGGCTGGCCGGTGGTGCTGAAGACCCCACGAGGGGGGTACGACGGCAAGGGTGTCCTCGTCGTGCACAACCTCGACGACGCCAGGGACTGGCTGTCCCACCACGAGACGCTGCTGGCCGAGGAGCGGGTGGACTTCCACCGCGAGCTCGCGGCGCTGGTCGCCCGCTCCCCGCACGGGCAGGCGGTGGCCTACCCCGTCGTGCAGACGGTCCAGGTCGACGGGGTGTGCAACGAGGTCATCGCCCCGGCCCAGATGAGCGACGCGCACGCGGTGTCTGCGGCTGAGGTGGCTCTGGCGATCGCGGCCGAGCTCGGGGTTGTCGGCGTACTGGCAGTGGAGATGTTCGACACCGCCGACGGGGTCCTGGTCAACGAGCTGGCCATGCGGCCGCACAACTGCGGGCACTGGAGCATCGAGGCAGCCATCACCTCGCAGTTCGAGAACCACCTGCGCGCGGTGCTCAACCTGCCCCTGGGTGATCCCAGGATGCTCGCGCCGCACGCGGTGATGGCCAACGTCTTCGGCGGGGACCACCCGGACATGTACCGGGCGTACCTGCACGTCATGGCCCGGGACCCGGGGCTGCACGTGCACATGTACGGCAAGACGGTGCGCCCCGGCCGCAAGCTCGGGCATGTCACGGTGCTGGGGGCCGACGTCGACGCGCTGCGGGAACGGGCCGGGCACGCCGCCGGCTATCTGCGCGGGACCATCGGGGAGTGAGCGCCGTGGAGGGAGCAGCAGTGGACACCAGCCGGGCCCCGGTCGTCGGGGTGGTCATGGGTTCGGACTCGGACTGGCCGGTGATGTCGGCGGCTGCCGAGGTGCTGAGCGACTTCGACGTCGCGCACGAGGTGCGGGTGGTCTCCGCGCACCGCATGCCCCAGGCGATGCTCGACTACGGCCTGCAGGCCGCCGGGCGGGGGCTGCGGGTGATCATCGCCGGGGCCGGCGGGGCGGCGCACCTGCCCGGCATGCTGGCCTCGGTCACCGCGTTGCCGGTCATCGGGGTGCCGGTCCCGCTGGCCCGGCTGGACGGGATGGACTCGCTGCTGTCCATCGTGCAGATGCCCGCGGGCGTGCCGGTGGCCACCGTCGCGATCGGCGGGGCGCGCAACGCCGGCCTGCTCGCGGTGCGCATCCTCGGGGTCAGCGAGGAGTCGCTGCGCGAGCGGATGGTGATCTTCCAGCAGGAGCTGGAGCAGACGGCCCGGGCCAAGGGTGAGGCGCTGGCGCGCCGGCTCGACGACCCTCACTGATCACCCACCCTCACTGATCACCCACCCTCACTGATCACCCACCCTCGCTGATCATGCAATGTCTGCACGCCACAGCGTGCAGACATTGCATGATCAGCTCCCTAGCCCAGCCGCGGCCACTCGATCTTCGGGCACCGGTCGACCACCATGTCCATCCCCGCAGCTCGCACGCGGGCCGCAGCGGCGGCGTCGATGACCCCGAGCTGGAACCACACCGCCGCGGCGCCGATGGCGATCGCCTCGTCGGCGATCTGACCGGCCAGCTCGGAGCGGACGAAGACGTCGACGACGTCGACCGGCTCGTCGATGTCGGCCAGGCTCGCCACCCCCGCCTCGCCGTGCACGACGAAGGGGGTGTGGCGTGCCTTCGGATGCACCGGGATGATCCGTTTGCCCTGCCGTTGCAGGAACGCCGCCACGTCGAAGGCCGCCCGTCGCGGGTTGTCCGACAGGCCGACCACGGCCCAGGTGCTCGTCTGGGTGAGCAGCCGGGTGATGACCTCGACCTCGTCGAGGTCTGCCTGGGTGGTCATGGTCGGCCCAGCCCGCGATAGGTCCACCCGGCCGCCCGCCAGGCCAGCGGGTCGAGGGTGTTGCGGGCGTCGAGAACCCGCCTGCAGGACACGACCTCTCCGAGCCGTGCAGGGTCCAGGTCACGGAACTCCCGCCACTCGGTCAGGTGCAGCACGATGTCCGCGTCGCGGCAGGCCGCCAGCGCCGAGTCGGCGTAGCCGAGGGTGGGGAACAGCTGGCGGGCGTTGTCCATCGCCTTGGGGTCATAGACGTTCACCGTGGCCCCCTGCAGCTGAAGCTGCCCGGCGACGGTGAGCGCCGGGGAGTCGCGGATGTCGTCGGAGTCGGGCTTGAACGCCGCACCCAGCACCCCGACCCGCACCCCGTGCAGGTCGCCGCCGACCTCGGCGCGGGCCAGCTCCACCACCCGCTCCCGGCGGCGCAGGTTGATCGCATCGACCTCCTTGAGGAAGCTCAGCGCCTCGTCCGCGCCCAGCTCGCCGGCCCGGGCGATGAAGGCCCGGATGTCCTTGGGCAGGCACCCTCCGCCGAAGCCCAGCCCGGCGTTGAGGAAGCGTCGACCGATCCGCTGGTCGTGACCGAGCGCATCCGCCAGCGCCACGACGTCCGCCCCGGTGGCCTCGCACAGCTCGGCCATCGCGTTGATGAAGGAGATCTTGGTGGCCAGGAACGCGTTCGCGGCGACCTTGACCAGCTCCGCGGTGGCCAGGTCGGTGGCCACCCACGGCGTGCCCTCGGCCAGCGGGGCGGCGTACACCTCACGCAGCACCGCCTCGTCGGCCGGGTCGGCGACCCCCACGACGATGCGGTCGGGGTGCAGGGTGTCGGCCACGGCGAAGCCCTCGCGCAGGAACTCCGGGTTCCAGGCCAGGTGTACGCCGGCTCCGGCCGGCGCGAGCTCGCGCAGCCGGCTTGCCAGCCTGGCCGCTGTCCCCACCGGGACGGTCGACTTGCCCACCACGAGGCAGTCCCGGCGCAACAGCGGGGCGAGGGAGTCCACGAGCCCGTCGACGTAGCGCAGGTCCGCCGCGTTCTCGCCGCGACGCTGCGGGGTCCCGACGCATATGAAGTGCACCTCGGCCCCTTCGGCCGCCTCGGCCAGCTCGGTGCTGAACCGCAGCCGCCCGCTGGCCAGGCTGGTCCGCAGGACCTCCTCCATGCCCGGCTCGTAGAAGGGCACATCACCCTCCGACAGCGACTTGATCTTGGTCTTGTCGGTGTCGACGCCAACCACGTCGAAGCCCAGCTGGGCCAGGCCTGCCGCAAGGGTGGCGCCGAGGTAGCCGGTGCCCAGGACGCTTATGCGCATGCCCGGCAGCGTAGTGCGCGACCAGCGGGGCACCCTGGGCGCGAAGACGCCGCAGCCGCGGGGAACCCTTTGGCAGGCTGGGCCCGCGACGCCCCCGGCGGCGGGGCTGCGGCGGGGCTACTGTTCGGTAACACCGGTGCGACCTGCCGGTGACGACCATGGGTGACCCGGACCGGTCACCCGCCAGCACCGGGAGGATCGGGTGTCCGCGCAGTCCTTCGACCTCTACCAGCTCTCCGAGGACCACCTGGCGCTGCGTGAGGCGGTCCGAGCGGTCAGCCAGGACAAGATCGCTCCGCACGCGGCGGAGGTCGACGAGCGCGGCGAGTTCCCGCAGGCCGCCTATGACGCCCTGCGTGCCGCGGACTTCCACGCCCCGCACATCCCGCAGGCCTACGAAGGGGTCGGTGCTGACGCGCTGGCCGTGTGCCTGGTGATCGAGGAGGTGGCGCGGGTCTGCGCATCCTCGGCGCTCATCCCGGCGGTGAACAAGCTCGGCACGATGCCGTTGCTGCTGGCCGGCGACGAGGAGCTCAAGTCGCGCTACCTGCCGCCGGTGGCCCGGGGTGAGGCGATGTTCTCCTACGGCCTGAGCGAACGGGAGGCCGGCTCGGATACCGCCGCCATGCGGACCCGGGCGCGCCGGGACGGCGAAGACTGGGTGCTCGACGGCCAGAAGTCCTGGATCACCAACGCCGGGGTGAGCCGGTACTACACGGTCATGGCCCTCACCGACCCGGACGGGCCGCGCGGCCACAACGTCTCGGCGTTCGTCGTGCACGCCGACGACCCGGGCTTCTCCCTCGGTGCGCTCGAGCGCAAGCTCGGCATCAAGGGCTCACCCACCCGGGAGCTGCACTTCGACGGCTGCCGGATCCCCGGGGACCGCATGGTCGGGGCGCCGGGGGAGGGCCTGAAGATCGCCCTGCGCACCTTGGACCACACCCGGATCACCATCGGGGCCCAGGCGATCGGCATCGCCGCAGGCGCCCTGGACTTCGCGCTGGGCTACGTCAAGGAGCGCAAGCAGTTCGGCAAGGCGATCGCGCAGTTCCAGGGCGTGCAGTTCATGCTCGCCGACATGGCGATGAAGCTCGAGGCGGCCCGCCAGCTGGTCTACCTCGCCGCGGCCAAGAGCGAGCGCGAGGAGGCCGACCTGGCCTTCTTCGGAGCCGCCGCCAAGTGCTACGCCTCCGACGTGGCCATGGAGATCACCACCGACGCTGTGCAGCTGCTCGGCGGTTACGGCTACACCAAGGACTACCCGGTCGAGCGGATGATGCGGGATGCGAAGATCACCCAGATCTACGAGGGGACGAACCAGATCCAGCGCCTGGTGATGGCACGCCAGCTCCTCAAGTAGTCGGTGCACCCGCGTCTGGGCAGGTCAGCGGCCAGTCTGCTCCGGCGATAGGACGCGCAGGCCGGGGCTCGTGGCAGGGACCGAAACGCCGGGGTGTGGTGCCTGAGGGCACCGGAAGGCACACCTTGTGTGCCGGTTGCGTGTCAGGAATCGGTGGTCCGGCGTACGTGGGGCTGCTCCGTGCTAGGTCGGTTCAGCGGCCACCTGCGCTGGCAATCCCTCGGGGGCTCCAGGCCGCGAGTTGCGTAGCCGCAGCGGTTCGCCAGGGGCGGCAACCGGCGGGTGGTCTGTGTCGTCCTCGTGGTGTGCAGCAGTGGCTACCCGACGGTGCGTTCCCGTGCCGAGCTGACCCGGTTGGGTGCATCCGGCGGTGCCGGCCGTGAGTCGAGCGAGCGGTGACGACGACCGCGATGCGGGTCGGGGATCCGTGGGCGTCCGGCTCACCGGTGTGTTCGTGGTGCTGGTGGCGCTGCTGGCTGGGTGTGGGGAGTCGGGCCTTCCGGCCGGTGCGGGCGTGTCTCCCGTGTCCCGGTCGAGCGCCGCGAGCGCTCGGCCCGGCTCGCCCCCGGCCGGGACGGCCGGGCCGTCCAGCCTGTCGGAGGGCTCGCCAACCGGATCGTCGAGCTCGTCCAGCGCTGGGGTGCCGGTGGGGTTCGCGGCGGTGGACATGTCCTGGGTCAGCGCGAGCCGGGGCTGGGTGCTGGGGTCGGCGCCGTGCCCGAGCGGCAGTTGTGGGCTGGTGGCGCACACGACCGACGGGGGCCGGTCCTGGGTGCCCGGTCCGGCACC
>JAJZTN010000145.1 GCA_021848885.1 Actinomycetes bacterium | reverse complement strand
CCTGGGCCTGCGGGATGTCCTCGTAGATGTCTCCGGTGGCCACGATGAGATAGATCCAGGGGGTGCGTGGGGCGTCCCCGATCCGGGCGATCAGCCGTACCCGCTCGGTCCGTCGGGCGTCGATGCGCCGCACCCCGGCTGCCGCGGCTTGGCGGGCCGCCCGCCGGGCCCGGACCTGCTCCGTCCCGGTGGGCAGCCGGAAGCTCACCGAGCCGGCGGCGGCCTTGTGGGCCAGGGCGGTGAGATCGCTTGCCTCCCCGCGGCGCAGCGCGTCCCACACCGGAACGGCGACCCCGTGCTCGAGCCCGACCTCGGCCGAGACGGCCTCGACCAACCGGTTCACCCAGGGGGTGCCCTCGGCGTCGGCTCCCGACAGCCCGGACAGCCGCAGCACCGCGCGCTCGACCGAGACGGTGCTGTGGCTGCGCGCCAGGCGGATCACCGGGGCGGCGGCCCGGCGGGCCAGGGACCGTGCGGTGCGCACGGTCTGCGGGTCCAGCTCGAGCTTGCCGCGAGTCATTCCCGCACCTCCTCCCCGCCGGTAGGCCGGTAACCGGTAGGCCGGTCAAGAGCGGCATGGTCGGCATCGCCGGCATGGCTGGGCTCCCGCGCCAGCCGTGCCTCGAAAAGCGCCCGAACCCCCGGCTCGCTGCGCAGCAGGTCCATGGCCAGCTCGGCGTGCCCGGGAACATAGCCGTTGCCCACCAGCATGGTCACGTCAGCGACCAGTCCCTCGGCGCCCAGCGCGGCCGCGGAGAAGGAGGTCGCCATGGAGAAGAACACCACCGTCCCGCCCTCGGCGGTGCTCAGGATGGCCCCGTGCTCGCAACCGGGAACGTCGACACACACGACGCTTACCTGGGCCGGTGCACCGAGCCGCTCGCTGACCGCGGCGGCCACCCGCACCGGGTCGCGGGCGTCGGCTATCGCCACGTCCGCGGCGATGCCCGCGGCACGCAGCGCCTCGGCCTCGAGCTCGGTGGGCACAACGCCGAGGGTGCGCCCGGCACCGGCGCGGCGGGCCGCCGCAAGCGAGAGCGAGCCGGACTTGCCGGCCCCGCCGATGACCGCGACCGACGGGGGCCCACCCGTGGCGGCGTACTGGCCGACCACGCGGGCCGTCAGCGCCGGGGCTCCGCACACGTCGAGCACCATCATGGCCAGCTCGACTGGCAGGTCCTCGGGCAGGACGGCGGCGATGGAGCGGGCGAAAAGCACCGCCGTGCCGTCGGCGGGCACCTGCTCGCTGCGCCCGTCCCAGCCGAGCAGGCCATCGGTTATGCGAAGCGGGGTGAGGGAGAGCGACACCAGGCTGGCGACCCGTTGCCCGACCCGCAGCCCCAGCGGTGAGTCCGGGCCGACCTCCTCGACCACCCCGACCAGCATCCCGCCAGATCCTGTGACCGGGTTTTGCATCTTCCCGCGGCTTGCGATGATCTCCAGGACCTGCGCGCGCACCGCGTCCCCGTCCCCACCGCTGGCAGTCCACAGCTGACGGTAGGAGGCGGCGTCGAGGTTGAGCCGCTGAACCCGAAGGCGAACCTCGTCCGGCCAGATCCCCGGGCTGGCGTCAAGTCGTGCGGCTGCCTGCGGCAGGCTGCCGACGGGGTCGAGGACCCGATGCAGTCCCACCGGTGAACTGGCCGGCACGGATGGGTTCGCCACGACGACCTCCACGACGTCTGGTGCGCCAGAACATGCGGCAGAACGGCGTACTAGCAGAAAATCCTACTGCGTAGTGCTGGTCCGACAGGAAGTCCTCCCGTAATCTGGTACTTCGACGGTTGATCGGGCCGCAGCCTGGTCCGGCCGGGTGCAGGGAGGACCGATGACACCGATGACACTGAGCGGGGTTGAGCCGGTCGGCGCCGCGCCCACCGCGGCTGCCGCCCTCGAGCAGCCCTACCGCTACCGTCGCGCGGACCTGGTCGAGCCGGACTGGACGCGGTTGCCGGGGTGGCGCGGGGTCGGTGCCCAGGAGTGGCGCAGCGCCCAGTGGCAGCGCGCGCACTGCGTGAAGAACGTCCGGCAGCTGCGCGAGGTCATGGGCGAGCTGTTGCAGGAGCGCTTCTACGCCGACCTCGAGCGCGACCAGGCCGAGCGGGCCACCATGGCGATGCTGGTGACCCCGCAGATGCTCAACACGATGGTGGCGGGCACCGCCGAGCCGATGCCGGCCGGCGGGGCCGCATTCACCGCCGCCTTCTACGCCGACCCGGTGCGCCGCTACATGCTGCCGGTCTTCTCCGACCGTCGCGCCGACTGGCCCAGCCATCCCTACGCCACCCGTGACTCGCTGCACGAGCACGACATGTGGGTCGCCGAGGGGCTGACCCACCGCTACCCGACCAAGGTTCTGGCCGAGCTGTTGTCCACCTGCCCGCAGTACTGCGGGCACTGCACCCGGATGGACTTGGTGGGCACGTCCACCCCCAGGGTGGACAAGCTCAAGCTGGTGCTCAAGCCGGCCGATCGCACCGAGGCGATGCTGGACTACCTGCGCCGCTCCCCCGGGGTCCGCGACGTGGTGGTGTCCGGTGGTGACGTGGCGAACCTGCCCTGGCCCCGGCTGGAGGCCTTCGTCGACGCGCTGCTGGACATCGACAACATCCGTGACATCCGGCTGGCCACCAAGGCGCTCATGGGTCTGCCACAGCACTGGCTGCAGGCCGAGGTGCTCGACGGCCTGCACCGGCTGGCCGGCAAGGCCCGCATCCGCGGTGCCATGCTCGCCATGCACACCCACGTCAACGCGGCCGGTTCGGTGACCCCGCTGGTCGCCGAGGCCGCCCGAGCGGTACTGGATGCCGGTCTGCGGGACGTGCGCAACCAGGGTGTGCTCATGCGCGGGGTCAACGACTCCAGCACCGCGCTGCTGGACCTGTGCTTCGCCCTGCTCGACGGTGCCAACATCACGCCCTACTACTTCTACCTGTGCGACATGATCCCGTTCAGCGAGCACTGGCGGGTCTCGCTGGCCCAGGCCCAGCGCCTGCAGCACGGGATAATGGGCTACCTGCCCGGCTTCGCCACCCCCCGGATCGTCTGCGACGTGCCCTTCGTCGGCAAGCGCTGGGTGCACCAGGTCGCCGAGTACGACGAGGAGCGTGGCATCTCCTACTGGACGAAGAACCGCCGCACCGGAATCGAAGCCGCCGACCCCGACGCGCTGACCCGCCGCTACGAGTACTACGACCCGATCGACACGCTGCCGGAGCGGGGCCAGGCCTGGTGGCGCGAGCATGCCGGTGTCACCGTGGCGGACCCCCGGGGTGCTCAGGTCCTCGCCGCGGCGGCCATCACCCGGCAGAACTCCTCCGCGGCGCGCAGCGGGTCGCGGTAGCCCGGGCTCACCTGGGCGTGCAGAGCCACGATCCCCACGGGCGCGCGGGTGGCCGACCGGGAGACCGACTGCCCCGCCCGCCCCGATGTGCTTGTGGCGGCTGTCGCCGATGACGGGGAGGCCTGACCGGCCGGGGCGCTCGAGGAGGGCCGGCGGAAGTCCTCCGTCACCCACAGCGTGCCGGCGGAGTCGACCACGATGCCGACCCCCACCTGGGTGTAGCGGCTGTTGAGGATGTTCGCCCGGTGCGGCGCCGAGGCCAGGAAGGCGGCGTTGACGGCCGCGACACTGCCACCCTCCCCCACGTTCTCACCCACGGCGAGCCAGCAGCAGATTGCCGCGGTGAGGTTGGGGGTGTGGTAGAGCATTCGCGCGCCGGCCATCGCCGCGGAGTGCGAGCGGGCCACGCGCACCAGGTCGGCGGCCACCCGCAGCGCCGGCAGCCCGTGCGCGGCCCGGGCCGCGTTGATGTCGGCGGTCATCGCCGCCTCCAGCGTGCTGGCCTGGGCCGGGACCACGCTGACGGGGTTGACCAGCAGTCCGGTGAGCAGCGCCACAGCGGCCAGGGCGAGAGCGGCCAGCCGGCCCGGTCCGCGGGCGGTCGTGGCCTCGGGCGGTCGGTGGGTCACGGTCAGGAGGCTTCTCATGCGGGCTGGCACCTTCTGGCAGTCGGTTCCCCCCCGCCGGACGGCCCTTTGTCCCATGACCGGGCCCGGTTCCCCAAATCCCCGGCGTGTCGCCCGTTCGGCCTAGTCCGGGATCGGCCGTTCGGGTCATGGCGCAGGCGCCTCACACGCTCGGCGGGCGGGCTTCGTACGGCGTGGACAGCACGACGGTCGTGCGGGTCGACACCCCGGCCTGAGCCCTGATACGGGCGAGCAGGCGCTCGAGCTCGGTCGGGCTGGCGACACGCACCTTGAGGATGTAGTTCTCATCCCCGGCCACCGAGTGGCACGCCTCGAGCTCGACAAGGTCTGCGAGGCGGTCGGGCACGTCGTCGGGAGCGGAGGGGTCGATCGGTTTGACCGATATGAAGGCGGTCAGCGCCAAACCGACAGCCTCGGCGTCGATGACGGCCTGGTAACCGCGGATGACTCCGCGTTGCTCGAGCCGGCGTACCCGTTGGTGCACCGCGGAGGTGGACAGTCCGGTCGCCTTGCCCAGGTCGGTGAAACTCATCCGGCCATCGGCGGCCAGCAGCCGCACGATCGCCCGGTCGATGTCCTCCACGGGGTTCACCGTAGGGCCAGTGCCACAGGTGCAGCACGGACCTCGCCGAATCCGGGGTGTGGCCGTGCCTCCCCCGAGACGGCACGGCCACATCCAGACATCGGGTCCGACGCGGGCCTGCTTGAGCCGTGCCGCCGGCCCCTCCGGCGTTCCGCTCAGCCCCGCTCGCGGCTGAGGTGTCGGCCGATGACCACCCGTTGCACCTGGTTGGTGCCCTCAACGATCTGCAGTGCCTTGGCCTCGCGGAACCACCGCTCGACCGGGAAGTCCTTGGTGTAGCCGGCCCCGCCGAGCACCTGCACCGCGTCGGTGCACACCCGCATGGCCATGTCGGTGCAGAAGAGCTTGGCCATCGCGGCCTGTTTGCCGAAGGGGCGCCCGGCGTCGCGAAGACGGGCCGCGGCAAGGTAGAGCGCCCTGCCGGCCTCGATCCCGGTGGCCATATCCGCGAGCATGAACGAGACACCCTGGAACGAAGCGATGGGCTGGCCGAACTGCTCGCGTACGCCGGCGTAGTCCACCGCGGCGTCCAGCGCCGCTTGAGCGAGCCCGACCGCGCAGGCGGCGATGCCGAGACGGCCCCCGTCTAGGGCCGCCAACGCGATCTTGAAGCCCTGCCCCTCGGCCCCGATGAGCCGACCGCTGCTGACCCTGGCGCCGTCGAGGTGGATCTGAGCCGTGGGTGAGGACGAGAAACCGAGCTTGCGCTCGGGAGGGGCCGCGGACAGTCCCGGTGTGTCAGCGGGGGCAAGCAGGCAGGAGATGCCCTCGGGTCCGGGCCCGCCGGTGCGCACCATGAGGCTGTAGAAGTCGGCGATGCCGCCGTGGGTTATCCACGCCTTCGTTCCGTTCACGACATAGTCGCCGCTGCCAGGGTCGAGCACGGCCCGGGTGCGCAGTGCCGCGGCGTCGGAGCCGGAGGACGGCTCGGACAGGCAGTAGGCGCCGAGCAGGTCCCCGCCGAGCATGTCGGGCAGCCAGCGCTTACGCTGCTCCGGCGTGCCGAAGCCGGCCAGCGGGAAGCAGGCCAGGGTGTGGACGCTTACCGACTCGGCCACCGTCGCCCACACCGCGGCGAGCTCTTCGATGACCTGCAGGTAGACCTCGTAGCCGACCCCTCCCCCGCCGAGGTCCTCCGGGTAGGGCAGCCCGAGCAGGCCGGAGGCGCCCAACAGCCGCATCTGCTCGCGCGGGTAGCGTGAGCTGGCCTCGTAGTCCTCGACCAGCGGGGCGAGCTCGGCGCGGGCGATCTCGCGGGTCAGCTCGACAAGCGCCCGGGACTCCTCGTCGGGTAGCTGGCGCTCAACTGCGGGGCGGGGCATGTCAGCCCGCCACCACGACGAGCTCGCGCGGAGCCTGGTTGAGCCGCACCACCCCGTCGGCGCTCACCGCGACGATGTCCTCGATGCGCGCGCCATGCTGGCCGGACAGATAGATGCCCGGCTCGACGGAGAAGACCATGCCGGGCTCCAGCGGCTGAGGGTTTCCCGCCACGATATAGGGCTCCTC
>JAJZTN010000144.1 GCA_021848885.1 Actinomycetes bacterium | reverse complement strand
GCCCGATCACAAGCCATCCCCAGCAGCGCAACGGAGGTGACCGACACCATGCCACTCCAGGCCATCACGGCCTAAACACAAACGACGAAGGATCAACCGTCGTACACCACCTGCATGGACTTGACCGTCAGGCGGGGGTGCAGGGCCGGAGGAGTCGACGAGGATGCTGGCTGAACAGTGCTGGCGAAGCACAGAACCCCCGTGCCTCAGCACAGGGGTTCCAAAACGCGCGCCCGGTAGGATTCCTTCTGATCCGTAGTCAGCACTTGTGAGTGTCAACGGTCGTCGCTAGACCACAGCCGTACCGGAATCCTGTGTCATCCGTGTCAGGCGACGTCTAGCGCCTCCCCACCTGCTGTGACACTGGGCGCCAGCGGCAGCGCGGTTCACCTATAAATCTCTGGGTGTAATTCATAGTGAATGGCGCTAACCTATAAATCAAGTTCGACAATTCATACCCTTGAGAGCGCGCTTGTGGATGTCTCAGCATTCTCGATTAGCCCGATGGGCCACACCGTGCCGATCTCGGGATACGACGCGCTGCTGAAGCGGAACTACGCGCACGCCGCCTTCGTCCCCGATCCACTACCTACTCAACTGCAGCTGAGCCCTCGAACATACAAACTGGTCAGCGAAGCAGAGCGGGAGCTAGGCCGCCTTGACGCCGCAGCCACCCGGCTGCCCAACCCTGCTCTACTCATCCGCCCGACGCTGATGCGTGAAGCGGTGAGTACGAGTGCGCTCGAAGGCACCTACGCGCCCTTAGCCTCGATTCACCGATGGGCTGATTGCCGCGGGGTGGGCGTGGGAACGCGAGAATGCCCTCCTGACTTGGGAAGATACGACTTGTCGAAGGTCCGTATCGCCAGTTCAAGAAGGGCATCTCGTCGATGCAACTTTCTCACACCCGTCCGGTCGTGTCCGCGACGTTCGATGAGCCCAACCTCGTGTCGGCCGCCGGCCTGGTCCCGTTGATGGCCCTGGCCCGGCGGGCGGGACTGCGCGAGCTGGCCGACGAGCGGTTGAGCGTGCCGACCGACAAGGGGGCCAACGCCGGACTCAAGCTTTCCTCGCTGGTCGCGGGCATGGCCGCCGGCGCGGACAGCATCGACGACATGGCCCTGCTGCGCCACGGCGCCATGGGCAAGATCTTCACCGGCGCCTACGCCCCCTCGACGCTGGGCTCGTTCCTGCGCGCGTTCACCTTCGGCCACGTCCGCCAGGTCGACGCCGTCGCCTCACGGTTCCTGCTCGCTCTGGGCGAGCACACCGACGTCCTGGGCGATGCCCAGGACACAGCCAGGGTGATGGTCGACCTCGACGACACCATCATCGAGGTCCACGGCTACCAGAAGCAGGGGGCCGCGTTCGGGTACTCCGGCGTCAGAGGGCTCAACGCCCTGCTCGCCACGATCTCCACCGACCAGGTCGCGCCGGTGATCGCCGCCCAGCGGCTTCGCAAAGGGTCGGTGGGTTCCCCGCGCGGGGCGGCCCGGCTCGCTACGGACACCTTGGCGCTGATCCGCCGCAGCCGGCTCGCCGGCCGGGACGTGCTGATGCGAGCCGACTCGGCGTTCTACTCCCACACCCTGGTCACCGCTGCCCTCAAGGCTGGTGCGAACGTCTCGATCACCGCCCGGATGGACCCCGCGGTCAAGCGCGCGATCGCGAGCATCCCCGCCGATGCGTGGACGACGATCAAGTACACCGACGCGATCTACGACGAGGCCACGAGCACGTGGGTGTCCAAGGCCCAGGTCGCCGAGATCCCGTTCACCGCGTTCACCTCGAAGAAGAAGTCCGAGCAGATCCCCGGCCGGCTCGTCGTGCGGCGCATCCCCGACCTGAACCCCAAGAAGGGCGACGGGCAGGAGACGTTGTTCGAGACCTGGCGCTTCCACGCCTTCTTCACCACCACGCCCGCCGACCGGCTCGACACGGTCGCCGCGGACCAGACCCACCGGGCCCACGCGATCATCGAGAACGTCCACGCCGACCTCAAGGCCTCCGCCCTGGCCCACCTGCCCTCCGGGGTGTTCACCGCCAACGCGGCCTGGCTGATCTGTGCCGTGATGGCCTTCAACCTCACCCGCGCTGCCGCCACGGTGACCACGGCCCCGTCGCTGGTCCGGGCGACGACCGCGACGATCCGCCGCAAGCTCATCAACGTCCCCGCCCGGATCGCGACCTCGGCCCGGCGGCTGCGCCTGCACCTGCCCACCGCCTGGCCCTGGCACAACGCCTGGACAACGCTCTACGACGCTGTCGTCCCGAACAGCGCCCGGGTCACCTGAACCCCCCGACCACACCCGCCTACGACCAAGGACCATCAGTGGAAAAGCCGGGCAGACCGGCGAACACCACACACCCGAGAACCACCACCGCCGTCCCGGCCCAGATCAACGAGCGAGCCACGGCCCATCGGTGGATCGAGGCTAAGCCAAGGTGCGCGACTACCTATCCGCACCAGTCTGTTGCGGCGTCCGACCGCGGCCGGCTCACTGCACGGCTGGAGGATCGTGATGGACGAGCCTGAGCCGGTGAACCTTGCCGTGGCACTGGCCAGGCTGCATCCCAAGGACAAGGCGCCGATCACGTGTTCCGACAAGGACGGCGCTGGTGGCCTCCACGGCCTGCCTGATGGGCGGTACCCGTTGCTGGCTCGGCCGAGACCGACTCGGCCACTCCCGGTCACCCAGTCGCTTGGGCGAACACCTTATCGGATGCTAACATGTGCAGATGGACACACACGATGGCGCTTCGTCAAACCCTCACGGGGTGTCCGGGCGTCGGTCGGGCGACGAACCTGACTGGGCCGATATTCTCCGGCGTCGGTTGCCGCCGGCGGCCGACGTGGAGCGCTTGGTTGATGTGTTCCAGCTGATGGCCGACCCCGGCCGGGTCCGTATCCTGGCCACCTTGCTTGAAGCCGGTGAGATTCGCGTGCATGACTTGGCGTCGGTGAGTGGGTTGAGTGAATCCTCCGCGAGCCAGGCGCTTCGTCTGATGCGTGCGCACCGGGTCGTCGCGACGCGCCGTTCGGGCCGCCACGTGTTCTACCGGCTGAATGACAGCCACGTCAGGATGCTGCTGGACCTGGCGATCACCCATGTCGGCCACTCCCCTGTCATAGGCGTAGCCCCCACGAACGAATCCGAATCATCCGTCCCCCACGTCCATCAGGAGTCCTCATGAACCCTTCACCCACTGCCTTGACCTGCCCTAAATGCGGAGCGGAAATGCGTAGCTATGAACGCAACCGCCTCATCATCGACCAGTGCTTGGGGTGCCGTGGAGTCTTCCTGGACCGCGGTGAGCTGGAGGCGCTGATCGACGCCGAACGCTCCTTCTACGCCGCACCGCCGGCCCCTGGCCCCGGATCCGTTCAGCCACAGGGCTACGGCTACGACCAGAGGGACAGCCACCACGGGGGTCGCGGCGGTGGCCACGGTTCCGGAGGAAACCGTAAGCGCGGCGGGTTCCTCGGGGACCTCTTCGACTAGACCCCAGCGCCGACACGCTTCTTCCATCCACTGCGGACCTCGGTCCCTACTCCCGAGAACGGCACCATGGCTACCGACACACAACTTGACCTGAACGCCGTACTTCCGGAGGCGCTGGACGAAAGGGATACCTGCGTCCAACGGCTTACCGCGGGGCTGGAGGCGCGTGAGGGGGTCATCAGCGCCCACGTCAAGCAGGGGGATTCGGTGGCGCAGTTGTGCGTGCATTTCGAACCCGACGTCATCAGCCTGCAGCGCATCCGCGAACTCGCCATGTCATTGGGCGCCCGGGTAGACAGCGACTTCGGACACCTCAGTTTCGACGTGGACGGCGTGTCAAGGCTGGCCCCTGCGCAGCTGCTCGAACAACGGTTGCGTAACGCCCCGGGCGTGGTGGAGGCGCACGTCTCCGCGACAGGTTCCGTGCGGGTCGAGTATTACGCGGACCGGACCTCGGAGCAGGCCGTCCGGGAGCTGCTTGAGCGTTCCGGGACACCGCCGCGCACCCGGCGGCCCGGTGCCGCCGAAGCGGCCGCGCCCGAGGCTGAAGCCCCTCAAGTGCATGAAGAGTCCGGCCATAAGCGCGGCGGGGTCTTCGGGGAGCGCAGCGAACTGATCTTCGCGATTCTCGCTTCCGTGACACTGGCGGCGGGCTTCTTGCTCGGACTGAACTCGGCCGTGCCGGACGGCGTCTCCACGGCGCTCTACATCTCGGCGTATTTCTTCGGCGGCTACTACACGCTCAAGGAAGCCCTCCAGAGCGTGAGGGCCAAGCGGTTCGAGATCGATTTCCTGATGTTGCTTGCCGCCGCAGGCGCTGCGGTGCTCGGGGAACTGGCAGAGGGCGCCCTGCTGCTTGCTCTGTTCAGCATCGGACACGCCCTGGAGGGCTACGCAATGGGGCGCGCCCGGCGGGCGATCCAGGCACTGGGGGAACTCGCCCCCACCACCGCGATCGTCCGGCGTGACGGCACCGAGCAGGAGATCCCCGTGGAGGAACTCCGGATCGGTGACACCGTCATCATCAAACCGAACACACGCATCCCCTCGGACGGTCTTGTCACCGTCGGTCGCAGCAGCGTTGATCAGGCGGCCGTAACCGGGGAGAGCATTCCGGTCGACAAGGCCCCGCTTGACCCCCAGGCTCCTCGCCGCGAGGAGGACATTCCCGCGGAAAGCCGGATCTACGCCGGTACCGTCAACGGGCCAGGGGCGCTGGAGATCGAGGTCACCCGGCTGTCCAAGGATTCGACGCTCGCACGCGTCGTGCGGATGGTCAGCGAGGCCCAAGCCCAGACCTCGCCCACCCAACGATTCACGGACCGGTTCCAGCGGGTGTTCGTCCCCGCCGTGCTGATCCTCGTCGTCGTGCTGCTCTTCGCCGGCCTGGTCATCGACGAACCGTTCTCCGCAACCCTGTACCGTGCCCTGGCCGTGCTCGTCGCCGCCAGCCCGTGCGCCCTGGCGATCTCCACGCCGAGCGCGGTCTTGAGCGGCTTGGCGCGCGCCGCACGCGGCGGGCTGCTGATCAAGGGCGGCGGCCCGCTGGAAAACCTCGGCACCCTGCGCGCCATCGCCTTCGACAAGACCGGCACACTCACCTTGGGCAAGCCGGAAATGACCGACGTCGCACCGGCCGCCGGGATCGAGGAATCCGAACTGCTCAACGTCGCCCTCGCGGTCGAATCACAAAGCGATCACCCCCTGGCCGCCGCCATCGTCACGGCCGCCCGCGCCCGGCTCGACGGGACCCCCCTGCTCAAAGCTGGCGCGGTCACCAGCATCACCGGCCGCGGTGTGAGTGCCATGATCGACGGCGAAGAGATTCACATCGGCAAGCAGCGACTCTTCAGCGAGGTCGACGGCGCGCCGCTGACCGGGGAGATCACCGAAACCGCCAGCAGGCTCGAAGCGTCCGGGCGGACCACCATGGTCGTGCGCCGGGGAACCCGGTATCTGGGCGTCCTCGGCGTCATGGATACCCCTCGCCCCTCCGCGGCACGTGTCGTCGCCCAATTGCGCCAGGCTGGCATCCGCCGAATGATCATGCTCTCCGGAGACAACCAGACCGTTGCGGATGCCGTCGCCAGAGAGCTCGGCATCGACGAGGCGCGCGGAGATCTGCTGCCCGAGGACAAGGTCAAGGCCGTGATTGAGCTGCGCGCCAGAGAAGGCAAGGTTGCGATGGTCGGCGACGGCGTCAATGACGCGCCCGCTATGGCCAACGCCACCGTTGGGATCGCCATGGGCGCGGCGGGTTCGGATGTGGCCATGGAGACCGCCGACGTCGCGCTTATGGGTGATGACCTTGAGCGGCTCCCCTTCGCCGTGAACCTCAGCCGGAGGTCCAGCCGCATTATCCGGCAGAACCTCTGGGCAAGCCTGGGCGTCGTCGTCTTCTTGATCCCGGCCACCATCTTCGGATTCGTTGGGATCGGGCTAGCCGTCCTGGTCCACGAGGGATCCACCCTGCTTGTGGTGGCCAATGCCCTCCGCCTGCTTGCCTACCGCGAACCCAAGACCACATTGGGGCTTGAGGCCCCGACGCCGAGCGACGAACACGTGCAGGCGGCGTCCTAGTGTCGCGCGTCTGAATCTCGTTTACG
>JAJZTN010000143.1 GCA_021848885.1 Actinomycetes bacterium | reverse complement strand
TCCTGGTCCACTCCGGCCCTACGCAGGAACTCCGCCGGCACCCAGCTCAGCCGCGTGCCCGGGGGGCCGACCGTGTCGACGATGGCGGACAGGGCCTCTGCCCAGGTCCACGGTGGCGCTGGGCTGGCGGCGTGCATGGCGCCGGCGACCCCGCGCTCGACGAGGTGCACGACCCAGTCGGCCAGGTCACGAGCATCCACAAGCTGGACGGGATCCTCCCTCGGCCCGGGAGCGAGCACCTCCACACCCTGGGAGATCCGCGACACCCAGGCCGGGAAACGCCAGGTGTAATCGCCCGGCCCTACGACGTAGCTGGGCCGGATGATGAGCGTGCCCGGCCCGAAGCCTGCGCGTGCGGCACACTCGCATGCCACCTTGAGCCCACCGTAGGTCTGCGGGGTCACCTCGGTGACCCCTTCCGGGGGCGGGGCGGCCAGCGGGGCATCCTCGGTGAAGCCGGCGACCGGCATGGCGTACGCCGAGACGCTGGAGACCAGCGTGAACCGTCCGGCCCGCTCACCCAGTGCCGCGGCCAGGCCCTGCACCTGCCTGGGCAGGTAGGCGCACACGTCGATCGTGGCGTCCCAGTCGCGCCCAGCCAGCGCGGAGAGGTCCCCGTCCCGGTCACCGAGCAGGTGCTCGACACCGGGCAGCACATGGCGGCCGGTCTGGCCACGGTGAAAAACGCTGACCTGGTGACCTCGGGCCACTGCTGCCGAGGCCATGTGCAGGCCCACGAAGCGTGTGCCGCCGATGAACAGGACGCACCATGAGCCCGAAACTATCCCCGGCCCGGCGGGTGCTCACCACGCTGGGCACGGTGGGCGTCCCAGCGCTGCGAGGCGGCCGTCTCGGCGGCAAGCGCCGTCTGCCGGACCCTCTGGCGAGCCTGCAGGTAGCCGGGCATGCCACGCAACCGCTGCAGCGCCGGGTCGATGTCCAGCCGAGCCAGGTCGGTGAAGCCCAGCGCGGCGGCCTGGAGCAGAGCAGCCACCCCCGCGTCGACCTCGCCGGCAGCTGCACGGCCACGCGCGCAGCCATAGGCGACCTCGGCCGCGCCCTCAGGGGCGCCGTCGGGAACCTCGGCCGCGCCCTCAGGGGCGCCATCGGGGACCTCGACACCCTCCTCGGATGCGGCAGCGGTGCCGTCGGGGGCCCCGACCGCGTCCAGCCAGGTCTCCCCCACCTCGGCGCCGAGGTCCGGGCGACCGGCGCGCTCGGCCTCCTGCTGGGCCCGTGCGACCAGGGCAGCCGGGACGAACGGCGCCTCGGTGCGCGACACCAGGCTGATGACGCTCTCCCAGTCGTGACGCAGCAGCGCGACGAGGGTGAGCACCGCGACAACCTCCGCATCGCCCGGCCGGGCCCTGGCCTCGCGGTCGAGCAGCTGCCTGCCGGTCTCGGCACGTGCCGGGTCGATCGCCAGCACGGCGGCTCGCAGCAGCGGGTCGAGCTGCCCCGTCGCCTCCACGCTGGCGGAGGCGGACGGGTGGGCGTCGAGGGCCGCGACCGCCTCGACGGTGCGGCCCTCCCACAGCAGGTTCGCCAGCTGGGTCTGCAGGCCGAGCGGCTCGGGGCGGCGCTGTCGCAGCAGCGCGAGGTTGTTCAGCACCAGCAGACCCGCCATGAGCGCGCCGAAGGTGTAGGAGGACCGGGCCGCCAGCAGTGCCACCCCGGCGCCGACGACCACCGAGACGATCGCGGCGCCACGCTGACGGGCGAACCCGTCACCGGGCAGCATCTCGCGAAGAGCCTGCCCCCCGTCCAGCGGGAGGATCGGCAACAGGTTGAGCAGGCTCCAGCCCAGCGTGGTGAACACCGCGGCCGACCATGCCTGCTCGGCCAGGGTCCCCGGGGTCAGCCCGACGGTGCGCTGGTAGCCGAGCAGGCCGGCACCGAGTGCGAGCCCTACCGCCGGGCCGGCCAGGGATATGCCGATGGAGCGCGCCCGGCCGAGCGGACGGGATGGCTGGTAGGTGGTGAGCCCGCCGAGACCGGCAAGGACGATCTCCGGGGCGGCCCCCGTGCCGCGGGCCGCGACGGCATGCCCGAGCTCGTGCGCCAGCACGGCCAGCGGAGCGATGAGAAGCCACAACAGCCAGCTGCTGGCCGACACCCCTGGGTAGTAGCCGAGCAGCCCGACGATGATCACGAATGACCAGTCCAGCCGGACCGGGAACCCGCCCACGCGGACCCGCAGCAGGGCGCGACCACCCTGCACTGCAGGCATCGGTGACGGGCTCACCCCGCAAGCCTGTCAGACCGGGGCGGCGTGATGTCGCCCACGATGACTTAGGTATGCCTAAGTTCTGGCCTATGCTGTGTTTCATGCCCGAGCGCACCCTGGGCGATGCCGACGACGACGAGGTGGTCGTGCTGGCTGCCCCGCGACTGGAGCCGGCCCGCGCCCGTCGGCTGGCCGAGCTCGGCCTACGTGCCGGGGCGCGGGTGCGGGTGCTGCACCGCAGTGCCGGAGGCGGGCGGATCCTGGCCGTCGACGATGCCCGGATCGCCGTGGACCGGGCCACGCTCCGGCGCATTCCGGTGCGTCCCGAGGCTGGCGAGCCCCTCCCATGATCCCCGGACCCCTGCTATGACCGTGCACCTGCTATGACCGTGCACCTGCCGGTGTCGAGCCGCGCCCGGGGCGGCTCCGGGCCCTCCTGCCACGCCGACCCGCGCGGTGCGGCCCCGGGCACCGGTGTCGCGGTCGTCGCGCTCGCCGGAGCCCCCAACGCCGGCAAGTCGACCCTCTTCAATGCCCTCACGGGCGCGCGCCGGACGGTCGGCAACTGGCCGGGAACCACGGTCGAGGTCGGGCGTGGCCCATGGCGGCTCGACGAGACAACAGAGGTCGACCTTGTCGACCTGCCGGGGGCCTACAGCCTCGACGCGCTGTCCCCGGACGAGGAGCTCACCCGTGACCTGCTGCTGGCCGACGAGTGCGGCCTGGACGGGGGGCGCGGTCCCGCTGACGGTGTGCGCCGGCCCGATGTGGTCGTGCTGGTGCTGGACGCCGCGCACCTTGCCCGCAGCCTCTACCTGCTCGCCCAGTTGCGCGAGATCGACGCCCAGGTGGTGCTCGCGCTGACCATGACCGACATCGCCGCCCGTCGCGGCGTTCGGGTCGACCCCCGCGCCCTGTCGGCTGCCACCGGGGCTGCCGTGGTCGCACTGGACCCGCGCCGGCGATCCGGCCTGGCCGAGCTGGCCGCCTCGGTGGGCGATGAGCTGCTGAGGGCCTCAGGTGCCCGCAAGGCGCACGACCTCGACGGTGGTGACGGCCATCCGGGCGGGTGCATGCCGCGGTCGGGCCGCGCTGCTGCGCCGAGCCTTGCCGGCCAACCCCCCGCGGCGTCGGACCCCGACGGGCTGGGCGCGGCAGAGGCCCGATTCGGCTGGATCGGCGAGGTCGTCTCAGCGGCCACCACCCGGCAGGACAACCCGCGCCAGACCTGGTCCGACCGCATCGACCGGTGGGTCACCGCCCCGCTGAGCGGGCCGCTGGTCTTCCTGGCCGCGATGTGGCTGGTCTTCCAGATCACCACGACAGTGGCCGCACCGCTGCAGAACGGGCTGGAGCAGCTGGTCACCGGCCCGATCGCCGCTGTCGCGCACAACGGGCTCGGCCTGCTCGGCCTGGGCCAGAGCTGGGTCAACAGCCTTGTCGTGGACGGTCTGATCGCCGGGGTCGGGCTGCTGCTCAGCTTCGTTCCACTCATGGCGCTGATGTTCGCCCTGCTCGCCCTGCTCGAGGACTCCGGCTACCTCGCTCGTGCCGCGGTGGTCACCGACCGGCTGATGCGCTCGATCGGCCTGCCCGGGCGCGCCTTCCTGCCGCTGGTGGTCGGCTTCGGCTGCAACGTCCCGGCGATAAGCGCGACCCGCACCCTGCCCGACGCCCGGCACCGGGTGATGACCGCCCTGCTCGTGCCGTTCACCTCGTGCAGCGCCCGGCTGACCGTCTACGTGCTTCTCGCCTCGATCTTCTTCCCCGGCCAGTCCGGCACCGTGGTCTTCATCATGTACCTGGCCTCGGTCGCCCTGCTCGTGCTGGTCGGCCTGGCGCTGCGCTCAACACTGTGGCGGCGGATGGGCACCGAGCCGCTGCTGCTGGACCTTCCGCCGTACCAGCGTCCCACCGCGCGGCTGACCGCCGCGGTCACCTGGGTGCGCCTGCGCGGCTTCCTGCGCACCGCCAGCGGCATCATCGTGGCCACCGTCTGCCTGGTGTGGCTCATGCAGGCCATCCCGGTGCAGGGGGGAGCCGGCTTCGGTCACGTGCCGGTGGGCCAGAGCCTGTACGCCGCCGCCGCGCGCACCGTCGCACCGGCACTCGCGCCTGCCGGCTTCGGTGACTGGCGCACCTCGAGCGCGCTCATGGTCGGCTTCGTCGCCAAGGAGGCCGTGGTCTCCTCCTGGGCCCAGACCTACGCCGCGGCCGGGCCCAGCGAGGCGAGCGGACCGGGGCGGCTGGCCAGCCAGGTCCGGGCCGACTTCGAGAAGTCCTCCGGTGGCCATCCCATCCCGGCCGTGTGGGCCTTCCTGGTCTTCCTGCTGGCCTACACCCCGTGCATGGCCACACTGGCCGCCCAGAAGCGTGAGATCGGGCTGCGCTGGGCCGCCTTCGGTGTCGCGGTGCAGCTCAGCGTCGCCTGGGTGCTGGCCGTGGCGGTGTTCCAGGTCGGGCGGCTGCTCACATGAGCGCGTCGGTCGTGACCAGCCCGCTGCGCGCCGTGCTGGCCGCCCTGCGGGGCGGTGCCGGCACGCTCGGCGAGGTGGCCCGCCAGTGCGAGCTGGACCGCGACCTCGTCGAGGCGGCTGTGGCCCACCTGGTCCGCATCGGCGCGGTCCCGGCCCGCGAGCTGGCGCTGGGCTGCCCCGGCGGGGGCTGCTCGTCATGCGCCTCCGGGGTGGATGGTGCGCCGGGCTGCGGCTCGGCCGGGCCGGAGCCGGACTCGGTCGCAGGGACCAGCACGCCACCACCTCACTCGACCCTCAGGCGCAGCAAGGCGTCGACGTAGGTCCGGTCGAATCGGTCGGTCCCGGGTGCGACGATCGTCGCGTCCCAACCCGCCCGGCCCCTGGGAGCCGCCGTGCCCGACCGGCTGCAGGCCCTGTGGCGCGCGCTGAGCGCGAGCCAGCCACCCCCGCCGGGCTGGCTCGTGGCGGGCACCGCGGTGCTGGCCGTGGCGGTGCTGGTCAACCGGCCAGCGTGGGCCCTCGCCCGGCACGTGCTCACCCTGGCCCACGAGGCCTCGCACGGGCTGGCCGCGACCGTGACCGGGCGGCGGCTGGGCGGGGTTCGGCTGCACGCCGACTCCTCCGGCGAGACGGTGTCGGTCGGGCCGGCCCGCGGCCTGGGGCTGGTGCTCACCACCGTGGCCGGCTATCCCGGCCCGGCCCTGCTCGGCCTCGGGCTGGCCTGGCTGCTGCATACCGGGCACCTGCGGGCCGCGCTGTGGCTCGGCGTCGGGCTTCTCGCGGCGCTGCTGCTGGTGATGCGCAACCCGTTCGGCTTCGGCTGGGTGCTGCTGTGCGCCGCCCTGCTCGTGGCGGTGCTCGGGTGGGGCAGCCCGACCGGGCAGGCGGCCACGGCGTACGCCGGGTGCTGGTTCCTGCTGCTGGGCGCGCCGCGGCCGCTCTTCGAGCTGGCCCGGGCGCGTCGCCTGCGGCGCGAGCGCGACTCCGACCCCGACCAGCTGGCCCAGCTCACCGGGCTACCGGCCACGCTGTGGCTGCTGGGCATGCTGGCGCTGGCCCTTTCGGCCAGCGTGCTCGGCACCGGCTGGCTGCTCGGTTGGTTCGGCTAGTCCGGCCAGGCCGGCCCGCCGATCAGCGTCGCGCCCACCTGGTCGACGCGGCCGTGCAGACTGCCTTCGACCCCACTCCCGCGCTGTGGGAGATCGTCGACCTGCTGCTCAACGGCCTGGCGTGTCGCGAGGAGGACCGATGCTGATCCGGCTGCTCCGGCGGTTCCTGCGTCCGTACCGCGCCGCGCTGGCGGCCGTCGTGGCGCTGCAGATGCTCGCCACGATGGCCTCGCTGTACCTGCCCAGCCTCAACGCCGACATCATCGACAACGGCGTGGCCAAGGGCGACACGCACTACATCGTCGCCACCGGCGCCTGGATGCTGCTGGTCACCCTTGTGCAGATCACCTGCTCGATAGTGGCGGTGTACCTGGG
>JAJZTN010000142.1 GCA_021848885.1 Actinomycetes bacterium | reverse complement strand
TCTAGGTCACGGTCAATCTCCAGGACGAGCCCGTGCCGGGTCGGCTGGGCGTCGACGTCGATCTCGGCGAACTCGTCCCAGCCGACGCCGCTGGCCTCGCCGACGACGAGCAGCGGCCCGCGCACGCTGGTGACCGCGCGGTGCGTCACGGCGGGCAACCACCCTGCCGACGCGCGGGCCGCTGCCTCTCCTCCCCTGGTCACTGCAGGGCTCCCAGCGCCGCCACCGCAGCCAGCAGCGGTTCGCCCATGGCCCACACCCCGCTCGCGTCGTCTGCGGCGACCGTGTCGCGCAGCCGCAGCAGCGGACCGAAGTCGAAGGTCTCCAGGACGGTTGCCGGCGTACCGGCAGCGACCCGCTCAAGGCAGGCGTCGACGACGGCCAGCACCAGGTCGAGAAGCGCCGCGGCCTTCTCCGGCGAGCAGTGCGCGTCGTTGTGGCTCAGCGCGCTCTGCATGAGGACGCCTTCGCGCAGCAGCCGCCCGGCAAGCAAGACGACCCGCTCGTGCCCGGGCAGGGTCTCCCGGCCGATGATCTCCACCAGGCTCGCCAGCCGGTCGGCCTCCGCGAGCAGGCTGGCGGCCCGGGCTCGACGGTGGGTCCATTCGGGGTCGGCCGCTGCGCTCTGGTGCACGGTGAGCGGCTCGATGTCGCGGGAGAACGAGCCGGACCAGCTCACCGCGGGGTAGTGCCGGGAGTAGGCCAGGTCCCGATCAAGGGACCACACCGCCTGCACGAATCGCTGAGTCGCCGTGGTCACGGGCTCAGTGAGGTCGCCCCCGGGCGGGGAGATCGCCCCGACGACGGTTACCGAGGCCGTAGCCCCGCCCAGGGTGAGCACCCGCCCGGCCCGCTCGTAGAACGCCGCCAGCGCGGAGGCGAGGTCGGCGGGGTAGCCCTCCTCGGCCGGCAGCGCCCCGGTCCTGGAGGCGAACTCGCGAAGCGCCTCGGCCCATCGTGAGGTGGAGTCGGCGATGACCACCGCGTCGTAGCCCATGTCGCGGTAGAACTCCGCCACGGTGACTCCGGTGTGGATGCTGGCCTCCCGGGCCATCATCGGCATGTTCGAGCTGTTGGCCAGGATGACGGTGCGGTCCATCAACCGTCCGCCGGTGCGCGGGTCGGTCAGTGTGGCCAGCTCGTCGAGCGCCTCGGCCATCTCGTTCCCGCGTTCGCCGCAGCAGACGTAGACGATGACATCGGCGTCGCACCACTTGGCGATCTGCTGCAGCAGCATGGTCTTGCCCGTGCCGAACCCGCCGGGGACGGCGGCGGCCGAGCCGCGGGCCAGCGGGAAGAGCAGGTCGAGCGCCCGCTGGCCGGTGTGCAGCGGCACGACGTCCTCGACCCGCCCGGCGTGTGGGCGCGGTCGCCGCACCGGCCAGGGCTGCACCAGCCGGACCTCGCTGGACCCGACCCGCGCCAGCACGTCGGTTCCGCCCAGCTCCCCGGGCCCGGCCAACCAGTCCAGCCTCCCACCCAGCCCTGGCGGCATGAGCACCCGGTGCTCGACCGCCCCGGCGCCGGGCACCGTGCCGAGCAGGGTCCCAGGGGCGAGGATCCTCCCGGGTGTCGCCACCGGGAGGAATGGCCATCGCCGCGGGTGCGCACTGCCGACCTGTCGCGGGCCCAACCACCGCGGCGCATCGGAGAGTGGGCGCAGCAGGCCGTCGAAGACGCCGCCGAGCAGGTGGGGACCAAGCGCCGCGGACAGCGGCCGATGCAGCCGGACGGCGGTGTCGCCTACCCGCAGGCCACCGGTGTACTCGTAGGCCTGCAGCACCACCGTGTCGGTGGAGATCGCCACGATCTCGGCCGGCAGTCGCTTCACACCGAGGGCGACCAGCTCGCCCATCGCGGCCCCGGCGAGTCCACTGACCTCGACCAGCGGACCGTTGACCCGCTGGATCCGGCCGACCCGGGTCTGTGGGCGCGTCAGGACCACAACCTCACCACCGAGTCCCCGAGGCGTTCCACGGCCAGGCGGGCCAGCGCCGGCACGCTCAGGTCCAGGCTGCGTGACCCAGCGGTGGCCATCAGCCCCCCGTCCCGGGCGGCTGTCACCGTGGCGCCTGGCCCGAGGGCGGCAAGGGCCAGCCCGGCCAGCCGCTCGGCTCGAGCCGGCCACTCGGGGCCGGCGCTGAGCTCTCGCACCGCCTCGGTCACGTCCTCGACGAGCTTGGAGTAGAGCTGCGCCTGGGCGGCCAGCACCAGCCCGCGGGCCTGGCGGCGGCGCCTGTTCAGGGTCGCGATCACCGCCTCCTGCGCCGCGGTCTCTCCCTCGGCCCGGGCCCGCGCGCGCATTCCGTCGGCCTGGGCGGCGGCGGCCTGACGGATCGCGCTGGCTTGCCCTGCGGCCTCGGCGTGCAGTCGCTGGGCCCGCTCGTCGGCGGAGGCCAGCAGCGCGGCGCGAACCGGCTCGAGGGCCTGGCGACCCTCGTCGGTCAACGCTGCTGGGAACCTCGAGGCGATCATTCGGGCAGCACCACCGTCAGCGGCCCAGCGGTGGCCTCGAGCACCTCGGGGCCCAGCGCTGCCGCGGCCTGCGGGGTGAGCACCACGACGGCGACCGTCCCGGACAGCCGGGCCCATTGGGTGCGGACCTGCTCGGGATCATCGGCCTCGACCAGCAGGGCTCCGGCCAGCCCGAAGCCGACCGTGCCAGCGGTGGACCCGAGCACGACAACCTCAGCCATCCCGACCGCCTCAGGTCCGGCCGATCAGGATGATCGCGACGATGAGACCGTAGATGGCGATGCCCTCGGCCAGCCCGACGATGACCATGGCCCGGCCGAACAGCTCAGGTCGCTCGCTTATCGCGGCCAGCGCGGCGGCACCGGTGTAGGCCACTGCTATCGCGGCCCCGATGGAGGAGCCGGCCACAGCGATGGCCGCACCCAGCAATGCCATGCCGGAGCTGCTCGCACCGCTCGGCTGGCTGTCCACGACTAGCGCTGCGGCCGCGACCGCCGGGGTGCTGGACTGCCCCCGCTGCACAAGCAGGGCGAGCAGCGCCAGACCAGCGACGACCACCACGGCGTTGATGGCGCTGATCGCGTTGATCGCCTTGATTGCACCGGAGCCGCGGCGCAGCGGCCGGTGGCGCCGGCCTCTCGCGGTCACCGCGGTGCGGGCCACCCAGCCGCCGGCGGCGCCCAGCACGGGCAGCAGGGCCAGGATCACTAGCGTCGTACGGGTCATGGCTCACCTCGTCGGTGTTGCGCAGGTCGCGGTCTCGGCTGCCGGGTCCGGGTCCGACGGGGACGGGCCGGGCGCGGGGGAGGCGCTGGCAGGCAGGCGCCAGGGGCGGAACCGGCGGCCCTCGCCGGCAAAGACGCGGGAGAAGAGCTCGTAGTACTCCAGCCGCAGCGCCTGGATGCCGGCCACGAGCAGTTCCAGGGCGAAACCGACTGCGTTGCCCAGCAGGAACACGAGCACGGCTGCCACCGCGCCGGGCCCGTGCCGCCACAGCCCGACCGCGCCGACCCAGACCAGCCAGCCGATGGCGGCGTGCGTCATGCCGAAGGCGGCCAGCCGAGCGAAGGACACCAGGTTGCTGCCCAGCCGGATCGCCAGGTCGACCAGCTCGACGACGGCCTGTGCCACCCCGGCGCCCCCGCCGCCAGCATCGATGAGCAGACCGACGAAGGCCAGCACCAGGCCGGTGACAGCGACCAGCGCGCCCACCGCGGTGAGCAGCGTCGCGGACCGCCACACGCCAAGGGCGCTCAGGCCGAGCCCGGCGAACAGCAGGCTTCCCGCGATGCCGGAGCGGGAGTACAGCGCGTAGCCCCAGCCGCCCTCCCGCCAGCGGTTCAGGGTCCCCAGTGCGAAGGCCAGGCCCAGCAGGACCGCACCCAGACCCACTCCGGCCAGCAGCAGCGGGACCGGCTGCTCCAGCGGTGCCAGCCACAGCACCGGCAGGCCGGTTGGGCCGAAGAACTCCCCGTAGAGCGCTCCGAAGCCCGTCGCCGAGAGGCCGGCACCGACGAGGAAGAGCCAGACCCCGGCCAGTCGCTTGAAGCGCCACCAGCGGGCCCGGGCCAGCAGCCCCGCGATGACCAGGAGCGCGCCGTGCCCGGCGTCGCCGAACATCATCCCGAACATCACGACATAGGCCAGCCCGGCGACCACGGTCGGGTCGATGTCGCGGTAGGGCACCGTGGCGTACGTGCTCACCAGCATGTCGAAGCCACTCCCGACGCCGTGGCGCCCGAGCAGGGTGGGCGGTTCGAGGCCGGCGGGTCGGGGCAGCGGCACAACCGCGGCGCCGAGCTGATCGAGCTCGGACAGTGTCCTCAGCTCGGTCAGCACCGGCTGCGGGCACCACCCCAGCGCCGCGCTCACCGGGCCGTGCTGCACCGTCCCGGCCAGCACCTCGTCGAGATCGGCATGCTCGCTGGCCACGTCCAGCTCGACCACGCCAAGTCGGCCGAGCAGGTCCAGGGCGGCCCGCATCCGGTTGGTCTGGCCGACCACGGCGACCCGCTCCATCCGGACCGGGCGAAAGCCCTCACGCCACGGCATCGAGCACCTCGCTCGGGCCGGACCCGTGGGAGGCGTCGGACAGGGCGGCCGTGACTCGCCAGGCATCTACTGCGAGCACCGAGAGCGCGCCCACGACGACATGTGGTGAGCCCAGCCGGGAGCGCAGCAAGGCCATGCCTTCGTGCTCGACCTGGCCGCGCAGCCGCGTCTCGGCTCGCCAGAGTGATTCGACGTCGGGCACCTGCAGGGCCCAGCGCAGGTCGCTCGGCAGCCGCAGGGCCAGCTCCGCCAAGGAGGTCGCAGCGGTCCAGCCCGGCCCGATGACCTCCTCGAGGTGATGCACCAGGTGCGGGTCGGGGTGGGCACGGTCCAGCAGCAGGACCCGGGCAGCCAGCTGGGCGGCCGCTGCCTGTGCCCACCCGCGGGCCGGGGGGCAGGTGACCGCGAGCCGACGCAGCCAGGCCGCCTCCAGGGTGCGGTGCAGGTTCTCCGGATCGGGTTGCGCACCCGGGTCTGCCCACGCTGACGCCGCCAGCTCGGCGCGCAGAGCAGGCCAGCTCGTCGCGGTGCCGGCGCGTGGCCAGGCGGTGCCCAGGTGGCCGAGGTCCACCGGCCGCGCCGGTGGCCCGCCGAGCAACTCGGCCAGGTGCGCCTCGATCAGGCTCATCTCGACCCTTGCCAGCACGGCCCGGGGGATGCTCGTCCCGCTGGCCGGCAGCCAGCCGGCCAGCACCCGCACGTTCCAGGCATAGGCGGTGACCACCGCATGCTGGGCCTCGGCCAGGTCGGTGGACCTGCTGGCGCCGTCGTAGGCCGTGCCGGCCAGCCGGGACAGAGCCGCCGGCAGCGACCGGGTCAGGGCCAGGTCGGCAGCGGCCCGACCACCCAGGCGGCGGCGGGCCAGTGCCTGGGCCCGTACCCCGGCGGCCATCCAGTCCCCGATCACCGCGGCCCCCGCATGGGTGCTGCGCTGGTGTCGGGACCTTCGGCAGGGTCAGGTCCGACCTGGGGGGCCGGGCTCGCCGTGCCATCGAGCAGGGCGATCAGCCTGGCCAGCGCCTCGGCAACCAGGGGCCCGACGCGCTCGACGCCCTGGTCGTGCACCGCCTCGGCCTCGTCCCGGGCAGCGCGCAGCATCTCGGCGGATCGGCGCTCGGCGTCGGTGCGCACGGCATGGGTCGCCGCGGCGCGCTCCGGGCCGAGGCTCAGCCGGGCGGCGCCAAGCACCTCATCGGCCCACTGCCGGGCCGTGGCCACCTCACTGTCGGCCTCTCGCCGCGCTCGCCCGACGCGCTCGGTGGCCTCGGCAATGGTGTCGGCCAGGGCGGCGAAGACGGCACCGAGCTCGTCCGCGCGGTGGTCGCTGTCTGCAGGCACACCGACCCGGCCAGCCTCGCCGGGGGCACCGACGGGTCGGAAGCGGTCCAGCAGGCTCGGGCGCGCCATCTGGGCTCCAAGGGCGGGACGGCGGGCAACGCCGACCTGCCTTCAGCCTGAGCGGCTCCGCCGCGAACGCCAGGGTCGATGGTCCCGACGGTGGGCTCAGGCTGCCTGGAACGAGCGCTTGGCCAGGCCCATCCAGTAGCCCTCGATGCTCACCTCTGGCCCGGCATCGGGGCGGGTGGCCGCGCCGAGGGTGACGAACAGCGGCGCCAGGTGCTCGGCGGTCGGGTGCGCGTAGGGCATGCCGGGTGCCCGGTTGCGGTAGTCGATGAGGGCGTCGAGGTCTCCGTGAGCCAGGGCCTGCGTGGCCCACAGGTCGAACTCCACCGACCAGGTCGGTGCACCGGGGCGACCGTT
>JAJZTN010000141.1 GCA_021848885.1 Actinomycetes bacterium | reverse complement strand
CTCGTCCTTGACGACCACGCGTTGTTCCGCCGTGGCCTGGAGATGGTGCTCGGCCAGGAGCCCGACATCGAGGTGGTCGGCGAGGCGGGGGATGGCGCAGGCGCCGTCGAGCTTGCTCGGGACCTGGCCCCAGACGTCGTGCTGATGGACATCCGCATGCCCGGTCGTGGCGGCATCGAGGCCTGCCGCTCCATCAAGAGCATCGCCCCGAGCGTCAAGATCGTCATGTTGACGATATCCGACGAGGAGGCCGACCTCTATGAGGCCATCAAGGCCGGGGCCAGCGGCTACCTGCTCAAGGAGATCTCCATCGACGAGGTGGCCGCGGCGATCCGCGCGGTCCAGGCCGGGAACTCCCTGATCAGCCCCTCGATGGCATCCAAGCTGCTCAGTGAGTTCGCTGCGATGATCAAGCGCGACGACGAGCGGCAGCAGCTGCCCGCGCCTCGGCTGACCGACCGTGAGCTCGAGGTTCTCAAGCTGGTGGCCAGGGGGCTGAACAACCGGGACATCGCCAAGGAGCTGTTCATCTCCGAGAACACCGTGAAGAACCATGTCCGCAACATCCTGGAGAAGCTGCAGCTGCACTCCCGGATGGAGGCGGTGGTCTACGCCGTACGAGAGAAGCTGCTGGAGATCACCTGAGGGTCTGTCCCCGCCGCGTGGCAGCATCCTGACTGTGACCTCCCCGCAGCCGGTGAACCTGTCCGCCGGCCGCGCGCGCCGCATCGCCATCGCCGCGCAGGGTCTCGCGCAGCCACGACCGGCGGCTCCCGGCACCCGCACGCTGCTGCGCACGGTCGAGCGCATCGGTCTGCTGCAGATCGACAGCGTCAACGTGCTGAGCCGCGCCCACTACCTGCCGTTGTTCTCCCGCCTCGGCCCGTACGACAGGGCGGTGCTCGACCGGCTCACGAGCACGCCGCCTCGCCGTCTCGTGGAGTACTGGGCGCATGAGGCGAGCCTCGTGCCGCCGAGCACCCACCGGCTCCTGCGCTGGCGCATGCGCCGCTGGCGGGAGGAGGCCTGGGGCGGCATGAAGCGGGTCGCTCAGGAGCAGCCGGAGCTGGTCAAGGCGGTGCTCGCCGAGGTGACCGATCGCAGGCTCCCCATGACGGCGGGGGAGGTCGAGCAGGCCCTCGAGCACGACGTGCCGCGCACCAAGGACGAGTGGGGCTGGAACTGGTCGGAGGTCAAGCGCGCCCTCGAGTACCTGTTCTGGTCCGGCGAGGTCGCCTGCGCGGGTCGCACCACCTCGTTCGAGCGGCGCTACGCCCTGCCCGAGCGCGTCCTGCCCCGCGAAGTCGTCACGGCCGCGGACCCCAGCGACGAGGAGGCCTTCGTCGAGCTGGTCCGCATCGCCGCGCGCGCCCACGGTGTCGCGAGCGAGGCCTGCCTGCGCGACTACTTCCGGATGCGCCGCGAGGACACCGTCGCGGCTATCGAGACCCTCGTCGGGGCCGGTGAGCTCGTCCCGGCGACGGTTCAGGGTTGGCGCCGGCCGGCGTACCTGCACCGTGACGCGCGCGTGCCGCGCAACCTCGACGCCCGCGCGCTGCTCGTGCCGTTCGACCCGTTGGTGTGGCAGCGGGAGCGGGTGCAGGCGATCTTCGACTTCCGCTACCGCATCGAGATCTACGTCCCCGCCGAGGACAGGGTCCACGGCTACTACGTCCTGCCGTTCCTCCTCGGTGACCGGCTCGTCGCCCGCGTCGACCTCAAGGCCGACCGTGTCACCGGAAGGCTGTTGGTGCGCTCGGCCTTCGCCGAGCCGCACGCCCCCGCCCACACCGCGCCTGAGCTCGCTGGCGAGCTGGCCGAGCTGGCACGCTGGCTCGACCTGTCCGACGTCGTCGTCGAGTCGCGCGGCGACCTCGCGCCCGCCCTCGCGCGTGCGGTCAGGCAGGGGCGTGACCCTCGAGTCCCCTGACCCCACGGCGGCGTCGTGCGGCGTACATCACCTCAGCTCCCCGGCGAGCAGACCGGCCACCCAGCCGTCGAGGCGCTGGTCACGGTGAGCCAGCCGCGACCGGCAGGTGCCCTCGCGCTGGAAGCCCAGCTTCTCCACCACGCGCCACGAGGCATCGTTGCCGACCCCGGCCCACCACTCGATGCGGGCCAGGCCGAGCACGTCGAAGCCGAACCGGCACACCAGCCGGGCGGCTGCGGTCATGACTCCCTGGCCACGGGCCCATGGCGCCGTCCAGTAGCCGATCTCGCGCATCCCGGCGTCACGGGCGTGCAGACCCACCATGGCCAGCAGCCGGCCGTCGGCCGTGTCGGTCACGGCGAAGGTCATCTCGCCGTCCTCAGCGGCCCAGCGCTGGGCGCGTGAGGCGACGAATGCCTCCGCGTGGGAGGTGTCGTACGGCACGGGCACCGGCACCCAGCGGGCGATGTCCGGGTCCTGGCAGGCCTCGGTGATCGCGGGCACGTCCCGCTCCTCAGGCAGCCGCAGCAGCAGGCGCCCGTCGGTCAGCCGCACGGGATCGGGAAGGTGCATCGGCCCATCCAACCGGGCGCCCGGGGAGCAGTCGAACCGCCTGAGCCTCGTCAGCACCTACGATGGCTGACTGGCGGGCCTTCCGCCTGCCGGCGGTGTGCCCGGACACTCCGCGACCCGACGACGAGGAGCCGACCGCGTGGCTGCCCTGCTCGACAAGATCCTTCGTGCTGGCGAGGGCAAGATCCTCCGCAGGCTCGAGCGCATCGCCGCGCAGGTCAACGCCCTCGAGGACCACTTCGTCGCGATGACCGATGCCGAGCTGCGCGGCATGACGGAGGAGTTCCGGGCCCGGTTGGCCGAGGGGGAGACGTTCGACGACCTGCTCCCGGAGGCCTTTGCCTGCGTGCGGGAGGCCGCCAAGCGGACCCTGGGCCAGCGCCACTTCGACGTGCAGCTGATGGGTGGGGCGGCGCTGCACCTGGGCAACATCGCCGAGATGAAGACCGGTGAGGGCAAGACGCTGGTCGCCACGCTCGCGGCCTACCTCAACGCCCTGGACGGGCGCGGCGTGCATGTCGTGACGGTCAACGACTACCTGGCGGAGTACCAGTCCGAGCTGATGGGCCGGGTCTACCGCTTCCTCGGCCTGAGCGTGGGCTGCATCCTCGCCCCGATGACTCCGGCGCAACGGCGGGTCGCCTACGGCGCCGACATCACCTACGGCACCAACAACGAGTTCGGCTTCGACTACCTGCGCGACAACATGGCCTGGAGCCAGGACGAGCTGGTGCAGCGCGGGCATGCCTTCGCCATCGTCGACGAGGTCGACTCCATCCTCATCGACGAGGCCCGTACGCCGCTGATCATCAGCGGCCCGGCCGACCAGGCCACGCAGTGGTACTCCACCTTCGCCCAGCTGGTGCCGCGGCTGCGCCGTGACGTCGACTACGAGGTCGACGAGAAGAAGCGCACCGTCGGCGTGCTGGAGGCGGGGGTCGAGCGGGTCGAGGACTACCTGGGCATCGACAACCTCTACGAGGCGGTCAACACGCCGTTGGTCGGCTACCTGAACAACGCCCTCAAGGCCAAGGAGCTGTTCAAGCGCGACAAGGACTACGTCGTGATGAACGGCGAGGTGCTCATCGTCGACGAGCACACCGGGCGCATCCTCGCCGGCCGGCGCTACAACGAGGGGATGCACCAGGCGATCGAGGCCAAGGAGGGGGTGGAGATCAAGCAGGAGAACCAGACCCTGGCAACCATCACCCTGCAGAACTTCTTCCGCCTCTACGACAAGCTCTCCGGCATGACCGGCACGGCGATGACCGAGGCCGCCGAGTTCTCCCAGATCTACAACCTCGGTGTAGTGCCGATCCCCACCAACCAGCCGATGATCCGGGCCGACCAAGCCGACCTGATCTACAAGAACGAGCCGGCCAAGTTCTCCGCGGTCGTCGAGGACATCGTCGAGCGGCACAGCAAGGGCCAGCCCGTGCTGGTCGGCACGGTCAGCGTGGAGAAGTCCGAGCACCTCTCCCAGCTGCTGCGCAAGCGAGGCGTCCCGCACGAGGTCCTCAACGCTAAGCAGCACGAGCGCGAGGCCTCGATCGTGGCCCAGGCCGGCCGCAAGGGTGCGGTGACCGTCGCGACGAACATGGCCGGGCGCGGCACCGACATCATGCTCGGCGGCAACGCCGAGTTTATGGCCGTGGCCGAGATGCGCCAGCGCGGCCTGGATCCGGAGGAGGACGCCGAGCAGTACGAGGCGGCCTGGCCGAAGGTGCTCGAGACGATGCACCAGCGGGTGGCCGCCGAGCATGACGAGGTCGTGGCCCTCGGTGGCCTCTACGTTCTGGGCACCGAGCGGCACGAGTCGCGCCGGATCGACAACCAGCTGCGCGGGCGCTCCGGCCGACAGGGCGACCCGGGCGAGTCGCGGTTCTACCTCTCCCTGGGCGACGACCTCATGCGGCTGTTCAACGCCGGCCTGGTCGAGCGGTTCCTCACGGCGGCGAACATCCCCGAGGACGTGCCGATCGAGTCGAAGATGGTGTCCAACGCCATCCGATCGGCGCAGGCCCAGGTCGAGGCGCAGAACTTCGAGATCCGCAAGAACGTCCTGAAGTACGACGAGGTGCTCAACCGGCAGCGCACGGTCATCTACGAGGAGCGCCGCCGGGTGCTGCACGGCGAGGACTTGCACGAGCAGGTCCGGCACATGATCGACGACGTCATCGAGGCCTATGTGCGGGCCGAGACCAGCGAGGGCTTCCCTGAGGAGTGGGACCTTGAGCGACTCTGGTCCGCGCTGCGCACCCTCTACCCGGTGTCGCTGAGCATCGAGGAGGTTCTCGCCGAGGTCGGTGGCGACAAGGCCGGGCTGACCACCGAGTTCCTCGTCGAGCAGATGCGTGCCGATGCTCAGCTGGCCTACGACAACCGCGAGGCGCAGCTGGGTGCCCCGGTCGTGCGTGAGCTCGAGCGCCGGGTCGTGCTCTCGGTGCTGGACCGTCGCTGGCGGGAGCACCTCTACGAGATGGACTACCTGCAGGAGGGCATCGGGCTGCGCGCCATGGCGCAGCGTGACCCGCTCGTGGAGTACCAACGTGAGGGCTATCAGCTCTTCCAGGCGATGATGGACGGGATCAAGGAGGAGTCGGTCGGCTACCTGTTTAACCTGGAGGTGCAGGTCAGCGCACCCGAGCCGACCAGCGATGCAGCCGGGCAGGCGGACGGTGCCGAGGGCGCGGTCGGGCAGGACGAGACCGGCCCGACCGGCCCGGCGGGTGGCTCCGGGCAGGCACCGCCGCTTGCCGGGCGGCCGGCCATCCTGGCCAAGGGTCTCGTCACTGCCCAGCGACCAGCGCAGCTGCAGTACTCCGCGCCGACCGTCGACGGTGAGGCCGGTGTGGCCACCCGCGAGGACGACGTCGAGGCGTTCTCAGGCACCCCGCGCAACGCCAACTGCCCATGTGGGTCCGGGCGCAAGTACAAGCGCTGCCACGGTGACCCGCGGATGCGCACGACGGGCTGATGCTCACCAGCTAGCCGAGCTCCAGGGCGGTGCACTGCCAACGCCCGTCCAGGCCCTCCAGACGCAGCGCCAGGGCGCCCACGCGCCCGGCTCTGGCGACCACCGCGGCCACCTCGGCGACCCCGTCGTCGGGCTCGTGGATGCGCACCGAGCGCAGCACGCCACGGCGCGCCGGGCCGGGCCGCCCGGCGTGGGAGCCGGCCCCGACGGTGAGCCGGCGCAGCAGGTCGGCGTAGACCTCGGCATCGGCCCAGCGGATGAGCTGGCTCAGCGGCCGGTCACCGGCCAGCACCTCCAGCAAAGCCTGCACCAGCCGTGGCGCCCAGCGGGCCGGGTCCGGCAGCTCGCCGCGAGGGGTGGGCCGCGGAGCGTCCTCGTCGCCCAGGCCCAGGGCGGCCACGAGCCGCAGCCCTGGAGGCGGCTGCGGCACGGCCGGCAACCCTCCGGGCAGGCTGAAGGACAGCGCCAGGGCGCCCTGCACGGCGTGCGGGGCCGGCCCGCGCAACCGCTCGGGGTAGCCCGTGGGGGGCGGGGCCTCGACCGGCGGCTCGGTCTGCGGCAGCGGGACCTGCCGGGGGCCGGAGGCGGTGTGGTCCATCGGGTCTCCTCGGACACGTGTGTTCGGGTCGGTGTGGTCGGGCGGGCCGGCGGGCCGCTGGGGCGGGTCGGTCGGGCCGGATCTGCGGGAGGCGGCGTGCGCGGCGCGACGTGCGGGGCGCGACGTGGCGCTCAGGGTGCGACCAGCCATTGGCCGGGGTGCAGCAGCCCGGGGTCCGGGCCGATGACGGCACGGTTGGCGGCGTACCAGCGGGGCCACTCCGCAGCC
>JAJZTN010000140.1 GCA_021848885.1 Actinomycetes bacterium | reverse complement strand
CCGGCCCACTGGGAAGTTCAGGACGACCGATGCGTCACAGACGACGTCGGTCACGGGCGTCCCGTTCGAAGCGAGGACGTCGGGTTCTCGAGCGAGTGGAGACGAGGGGACTCGAACCCCTAACCCCCGCCTTGCAAAGGCGGTGCTCTGCCAGTTGAGCTACGTCCCCTGGTCGAGCCGGTGGGGCCCGCCGGTGGGCCGGACCAGACTACCGTCGGCGACGGCGTACGCCGCCTCGGACCGCGGCCGGGCGAAGGAACCCGGGACCGCGCGGCTTGGCCGGCCGTCGGCCCACCGGGTCAGCGGACCGGGTCAGCGGGTCGCCCCACCGGGTCAGCGGACCGGGTCGGTGACCTCGTTCCACAGCTCCTGCTCGGCCCTGGCCTCGGCCAGCTTGCGGTAGGCCAGCAGCCCGCCGACAGCCAGCACCACGGTGACCAGGAGCTTCTTCATCCCGACGCCCTCTCTCGCACGCGCACGCACGGTCCCGGCGAGACCGTGCGGGTCACAGCGAGCCCACCTGGGGGCAGATGAGCCCCCGTGGGCCTGTGTGGGCCTAAGAGGACTTGAACCTCTGACCTCTTCCTTATCAGGGAAGCGCTCTAACCGTCTGAGCTATAGGCCCGCGCACCCCGCTGGGATGCCGGAGCAGGCTACACCGGCCCGCTCGGGCCACCCAAACCATGCTCAGGCATCCTCGCTGAGGGTCACGTGCAGCCCGCCGACCAGACTGGTGGCGAGGTTGTAGAGGAACGCCGCCACGGTGGACAAGGCGGTGATCAGTACGACGTTGACCAGGCCGAGCAGCGTGGTGGCGCCCACCACGCGCTTGAAGCCGATGTAGTCCAGCAGGTTGAACGGCGTGGAGCCTGGCGTCGTCACGACCTGGTTGACGATGCGGTTGATCGAGGAGAACACCCCCATCCCGTCCAGCACCGACCACAGCACGACGACAGCCACGACGGCCACCACGCCCAGCGCGATCGCCAGCAGGAAGCTGAGCTTCATGACGGACCACGGGTCCACCCGGGTGAGCAGCAGCCGGGCCCGCCTGACCCGCGGCGCGGACGGCGCGCCACCCTCAGGGGCACCCGGGCGCTCCGGCGCGGGGGTCTGCGCCCACTGCCCGGCACCGAACCCGGCCCCCGACACGGCACCGCGCCCGGCGCCCGGGACGGCGTACGTCGTCGCCTGGTGCACACCGGTGGAGCGGGACGGGATGTCGTTGACGGCAGGCATCGCCTGGGTGGTCTCGCCGGACCGGTCGGCCGGGCGCTGCGGGGTCTCCGGGCTGCTCACTCGGTCATCCCCTCGTCATCCGCGGGGCCGACCGGGTCGGGCCGGGGCGGCACCTGCTCGACCGGCGGGGCCGCCGGCATTTCGGTCGAGGGTAGCGAATCGACGGGTCCGCCCGCCGCGCCGGCCTCCCCCCCGCCTGTCTCTACCAGCTCGCCAACCTCGCCGGCCTCGCCGGCCTCGGCGTTTCGGGCCACCGCGACGACGGCATCCCCCTCGCCGACATCGGTGAACCGCACGCCCATGGTGTCGCGACCCTTGACCGGAACCTCGACGACCGGGCTGCGGGTCACCCCGCCACCGGCACGGATGGCCAGCACCTCGTCACCGTCCCGCACCACGAGCGCGCCCACGAGCGAGCCGCGGTCATCCACCAGGCGCATCGCGCGGATGCCCAGCCCGCCACGACCCTGCACCCGGTAGTCGGCAACCGCGCTGCGCTTGGCCCAACCCCCGTCGGTGACGGTGAAGACGTACGCCGGGTTGTCCTGGCCCTCGGTGTCGCGCACGACCGCCATCGCCAGCAGCTCGTCGCCCGCGCGGAACTTCATCCCGGTCACCCCACCGGTGGCCCGGCCCATCGGCCGCAGCTGCTCGTCATCGGCGCGGAAGCGCACCGACTGTCCCTTGCGGGAGACCAGCAGCAGGTCGTCGGAGGCCGAGACCAGCTCGGCCCCGATGAGGGTGTCGTCATCCTCCCGGAAGCTGATCGCGATGATGCCGCCGCTGCGGTTGGAGTCGTACTCGCTCAGCCGCGTCTTCTTCACCAGCCCGTGCCGGGTGGCCAGCACCAGGTAAGGGGCCACGGAATAGTCGGGCAGGGTGAGCACCTGGGCGATCTGCTCGTCCGGCTGGAAGGCGAGCATGTTCGCCACGTGCTGGCCCTTGGCGTCGCGGGCCGCCTCGGGCAGCTCGTAGGCCTTGGCCCGGTAGACCCGGCCCTTGTCGGTGAAGAAGAGCACCCAGTGGTGCGTCGTGGTGACGAAAAAGTGCTCGATGACGTCGTCGGAGCGCAGCTGGGCGCCGCGCACGCCCTTGCCGCCGCGTCGCTGCGAGCGGTAGAGGTCGGCCCTGGTGCGCTTGGCATAGCCGCCCCGGCTGATCGTGACGACGACGGGCTCCTCCGGGATGAGGTCCTCCATCGACATGTCCCCGTCGAAGGGCACGATCCTGGTACGCCGCTCATCGCCGAAGCGCTCGACGATGCCCGCCAGCTCCTCCCCGACGATCTCCCGCTGCCGGTCCGGGGAGGCCAGGATCGCCTGGTACTCGTCGATGTCGCGCATGAGCGCCTCGAACTGGTCCATCAGCTGCTGACGCTCCAGGGCAGCCAGCCGGCGCAGCTGCATGTTGAGGATCTCGGTGGCCTGCACCTCGTCGATCTCGAGCAGCTCGATCAGCCCGGCGCGAGCCTCCTCCGCCGAGGCGCTGGCCCGGATGAGGGCGACGACCTCGTCGATGCGGTCAAGCGCCTTGAGCAGCCCGCGCAGGATGTGCGCGCGCTCCTCGGCCTTGCGCAGCCGGAACCGGGTGCGCCGGACGATGACCTCGATCTGGTGGGTCACCCAGTGGCGGACGAAGGCGTCCAGCGACAGCGTGCGCGGCACCCCGTCCACCAGGGCGAGCATGTTCGCGCCGAAGGTGTCCTGCAGCTGGGTGTGCTTGTAGAGGTTGTTCAGCACGACCTTGGCGACCGCGTCGCGCTTGAGCACCACGACCAGGCGCTGGCCGGTGCGAGAGGAGGTCTCGTCCCGGACGTCGGCGATCCCGGCGACCTTGCCGTCCTTGACCAGCTCGGCGATCTTCTGGGCCAGGTTGTCCGGGTTGACCATGTAGGGCAGCTCGGTTATGACCAGGCACTGCCGACCGTGGATCTCCTCGACCTCGACGACGGCGCGCATCACGATCGAGCCGCGTCCGGTGCGGTAGGCGTCCTCGATGCCGCGCCGACCCATGATCAGCGCGCCGGTCGGGAAGTCGGGCCCGCTGACGCGGGCCAGCAGCGCCTCCAACAGCGCCTCCGGTCCGGCGTCGGGGTGCTCGAGATACCAGGCAACCCCGGCGGCGACCTCCCGCAGGTTGTGCGGCGGGATGTTGGTGGCCATGCCGACGGCGATCCCGGCCGAGCCGTTGACCAGCAGGTTGGGGAACCGGCTGGGAAGGATCACCGGCTCCTGGCTCTTGCCGTCGTAGTTCGGGGAGAAGTCGACGGTCTCCTCGTCGATCTCGCGGACCATCTCCATGGCCAGCGGCGCCATCCGGCACTCGGTGTAGCGCATCGCCGCGGCCGGGTCGTTGCCCGGAGAGCCGAAGTTGCCCTGCCCGTCGACGAGGGGGTAGCGCAGCGACCAGGGCTGGGCCAGCCTGACCAGGGTGTCGTAGATCGCTGAGTCGCCGTGCGGGTGGTAGTTGCCCATGACGTCGCCGACGACCCGGGCGCACTTGTTGTAGCCGCGCTCGGGACGGTAGCCGCCGTCGTACATCGCGTAGAGCACCCGGCGGTGCACCGGCTTGAGGCCGTCCCGCACCTCGGGCAGGGCCCGGCCCACGATGACGCTCATCGCGTAGTCGAGGTAGGACCGCTGCATCTCCAGCTGCAGGTCGACTATCTCGACCCGGTCGCCGGTGGGAACCACGGTGCCGTCAGTGGGCTCGGTCACGGGCGCTGTCCTCCGGTCCGGCCGCACTCGGCCGATGCTGTCGCGTCGCTCTGACGAGATTCGGTGCTTGCAGTTCAGTCATGGCTCAGATGTCGAGGAAGCGGACGTCCTTGGCGTTGCGTTGGATGAACGCCCTACGGGACTCGACGTCCTCGCCCATGAGTACGGCGAAGACCTCGTCGGCCGCCGCGGCGTCCTCCAGGCTGACCTGCAGCAGCACCCGGTGCGCCGGGTCCATGGTGGTCTCCCACAGCTCGTGCGCGTTCATCTCGCCCAGACCCTTGTAGCGCTGCATGCCGCCGTCCTTGGGCAGCTTCTTGCCGGCCTGCAGGCCGGCGGCGTGCAGGCCGTCACGCTCGCGGTCGGAGTAGGCGAACTCGTGCGCGGAGTTGGACCACTTCAGCCGGTAGAGCGGGGGCTGGGCGAGGTAGACGTAGCCCGCCTCGATGAGCGGGCGCATGAAGCGGAACAGCAGGGTCAGCAGCAGGGTGCGGATGTGCTGGCCGTCCACGTCGGCGTCGGCCATCAGCACGATCTTGTGGTAGCGCAGCTTGCTGAGGTCGAAGTCCTCGTGGATGCCAGTGCCGAAGGCGGAGATGAGTGCCTGCACCTCGGTGTTGGCCAGCACCCGGTCGATGCGGGCCTTCTCGACGTTGAGGATCTTGCCGCGGATCGGCAGGATCGCCTGGGTCTGCGGGTCCCGCCCGCCTTTGGCCGACCCGCCCGCCGAGTCACCCTCGACGATGAAGATCTCGCAGCGGGCCGGGTCGCTGAGCTGGCAGTCCGACAGTTTGCCGGGCAGTGACTGGCTCTCCAGCAGGCCCTTGCGCCGGGTGGCCTCACGCGCCTTGCGGGCCGCGATGCGGGCGGCCGCGGCCTGCACCGACTTGCGGATGATGTCGCGGGAGTCGTTGGGGTGGGTCTCGAACCAGTGCCGCAGGTGCTCGTTGACAACCGACTGGACGAAGCCCTTGACCTCGGTGTTGCCGAGCTTGGTCTTGGTCTGCCCCTCGAACTGCGGCTCGGTGAGCTTGACCGAGATGATGGCGGTCAGGCCCTCCCGGATGTCGTCGCCGGTAAGGTTCTCGTCCTTGTCCTTGAGCAGGTTCTTCTCTCGGGCGTAGTCGTTGACCAGCCGGGTCAGGGCCGCCCGGAAGCCCTCCTCGTGGGTGCCGCCCTCGTGGGTGTTGATGGTGTTGGCGAAGGTGAAGACCGACTCGGAGTAGGCGCCGGTCCACTGCATCGCCAGCTCGAGGGACAGGTGCCGGTCGGTGTCCTCCGCCTCGATGTCGATGATGTCGGGGTGCACCGGCTCGGCCTTCTTCGCACCGTTGACGTGGCGGACGTAGTCGGTCAGGCCGCCGTCGTAGCGGTAGCTGACCACGCGGGGCTTGCCGATCTGCCCGTCCACCTCGTCGCTGCCCGGCTGCACCCGCTCGTCGGTGAGGGTTATCCGCAGGCCCTTGTTGAGGAAGGCCATCTGCTGGAATCGGGTCCGCAGCGTCTCCCAGTCGTGCTCGACGGTCTCGAAGATGTCGCTGTTGGGCCAGTAGGTCACCGTCGTACCGGTGGCCGTGGTCGGCTCGCCCTTGGCCAGCGGCGCGGTCGGCACCCCCAGCTCGTAGGACTGCCGCCAGACGAATCCCTGCCGGCGCACCTCGACCTCGAGCCGGCGGGACAGCGCGTTGACGACCGAGACGCCCACCCCGTGCAGGCCGCCGGACACCGAGTAGCCGCCCCCGCCGAACTTGCCCCCCGCGTGCAGGACGGTGAGCACGACCTCCACCGCTGGGCGACCCTCGGAGGCGACGACGCCCACCGGGATGCCGCGGCCGTTGTCGGCGACGCGCACCCCGCCGTCGGCGAGCAGGGTCACGTCGATGGTGTCGCAGTAGCCGGCCAGCGCCTCGTCGACGGAGTTGTCCACGACCTCCGAGACCAGGTGGTGCAGGCCACGCTCACCTGTTGAGCCGATGTACATCCCGGGACGTTTGCGCACCGCGTCGAGGCCCTCGAGGACCGTGATCGCGCTCGCGTTGTACTCGGTGGGTGCCACGTATGCCCCTTCGTCGGGCACGCCGGTCACCCCGCCCGGGATCGGGCGCTGCTCTCGACGCGCCGCGGCGTGCTGCCGCACTCGGAGGCGCTCAGCGGCCCATGTCGCCGTACAGCGCCGTTCTCGGCGAAAGTCTACCTGCCCGGGAGCACGGCAACGGCCCTCAACGCACCGCCAGCGGCCCGGGAAGGCCGCGCAGAGCCGCGAACCGACCCCGCACCACCTCCCCCTAAGCGGCTGAGGTGCCGCGAACGACTGCGGGGGCCTGGGTGACCCGTCCGGCGCGCGGGCACAGGGGTCAGCGGCAGGGGTCAGCGGCAGGGGTCAGCCGTAGGGGTAAGCGGCAGG
>JAJZTN010000139.1 GCA_021848885.1 Actinomycetes bacterium | reverse complement strand
CCTCGGTGACCTGCCCGCGAAGAACATCGACACCGGGATGGGTCTGGAGCGCATCGCCAGCGTGCTGCAGGGGGTGGACAACCTCTACGAGATCGACGAGGTCTACCCGCTCATCGACCGGGCCGCTGAGCTGTCCGGCAAGCGCTACGGGGCCGAGCACGACGACGACGTGCGACTGCGGGTGGTGGCCGACCACGTCCGCACCGGGCTGATGCTGATAAGCGACGGGGTGGTCCCGGGCAACGAGGGTCGCGGCTACGTGCTGCGGCGCATCCTGCGCCGTGCGGTGCGGGCGATGCGGCTGCTGGGGGTGGACCGCCCGGCGCTGCCCGACCTGCTGCCGGTGGGCAAGGACGCGATGGTCGCCTCCTACCCCGAGCTCGAGCGGGACTTCGCCCGGATCTCGGCGGTCGCCTACGCCGAAGAGGAGGCCTTCCGCCAGACGCTGCGCACCGGCACCGCCATATTCGACCAGGCCGTCGCCGAGGCCCGGGAGTCGGCGGTGCGGGCCGAGACGACCGGGGCGCCCACCCCGCTGGGGGGTCCCAGGATCTCCGGGGCCAAGGCCTTCCAGATGCATGACACCTTCGGCTTCCCGATCGACCTGACCCTGGAGATGGCCGACGAGCAGGGTGTGGCCGTCGACGAGGAGGGCTTCCGCCGGCTCATGCGCGAGCAGCGCGAGCGGGCCAAGGCCGACGCCGCGGCGAAGAAGACCGGTCACGTGGACCTGTCCGCCTACCGGGCGATGGCCGACGCCGCCGGGGGCGCCACCGCGTTCACCGGCTACGACGAGGTCCTCACCCAGACGCGGGTCGTGGGGCTGCTGGCCGACGGCGCGGGCGTGCCGGCCGTCAGCGCGGGGCAGCAGGTCGAGGTTGTGCTGGCCCGCACCCCCTTCTACGCCGAGGGTGGTGGGCAGCTCGCCGACACCGGGCGGATCAGCACCACCGACGGCACCCTCGTCGAGGTGCACGACGTGCAGTCGCCGATCCCCGGCCTTCGCGTGCACCGCGCCACGGTGCGCGCCGGCCAGCTGGTCGTCGGTGAGGAGGTGCTCGCCGAGGTCGACGTCGAGCGGCGCCGGGCCATCTCCCGCTCCCACACCGCGACCCACATGGTGCACAAGGCGCTGCGCGAGGCCGTGGGGGAGACCGCCACCCAGGCCGGCTCGGAGAACTCCCCGGGGCGTTTCCGCTTCGACTTCAACGCCAGCGGGGCGCTGCCGGCCGGCGTTGTCGGCGATGTGGAGGCCCGGGTCAACCAGCTGCTCATCGACGACCTCGAGGTGCACGCCGAGGTGATGACCCAGCAGCAGGCCCGCGACATCGGCGCGATGGCGCTCTTCGGCGAGAAGTACGGCGATGCCGTCCGGGTGGTCTCTGTGGGGGACTGGGCCCGCGAGCTGTGCGGGGGCACCCACGCCCAGCGCTCCGGCCAGCTCGGGGTGGTCAAGCTGCTCAGCGAGGCCTCGATTGGCTCCGGGGTGCGCCGCATCGAGGCCCTCGTGGGAGCCGACGCCTACCGGTTCCTGGCCCGCGAGCACCTGCTGGTGGCCGAGCTCAGCGAGCTGCTCAAGGCCCGCCGGGAGGAGCTGCCCGAGCGGGTCCAGGGCCTTCTCGCCCGGCTGCGTGAGGCGGAGAAGGAGATCGACCGGGCCCGGGCCGCCCAGGTGCTCGGTGCCGCCGCCGCGCTGGCCGATGCGGCCCGCGACGTCTTCGGTGTGGCCGTGGCCACCCACGAGGCCCCGGCCGGGGCGAGCGCCGAGGACGTGCGGCGACTGGCCCTGGACGTGCGGGGCCGGCTGGGGGCCCGCCCCGCAGTCGTGGCCGTGGCCGCACCCGTGCAGGAGCGGGCCGTGCTCGTCGTCGCGGTCAATGAGCCGGCCCGCCAGTGGGGGCTTCGGGCCGGGGAGCTGGCCCGCCTGGCCGCCGGGGTGCTCGGCGGCGGCGGTGGGGGCAAGGACGACATCGCCCAGGGCGGGGGCACCGAGGTCGCGAGGCTGGCCGAGGCGCTGGCCGCCGTCGAGCGCGCGGTCGGCGCCCGGGTCACCGGCGGCTGAGGCGTGCGGGCAGCCTGCCCTCCCCGGTGGCCGCGGTGAGCGCCACCGGGCCGACGCCGGTGCCGGCATCTGGTGGGGTGCGCATCGGTGTGGACGTCGGCAGCGTGCGGGTCGGGGTCGCGGTGAGTGACCCCGAGGGGCTCGTGGCGATCCCGCTGCTCACCCTGACCCGTCGGCCCGGCTCCTCCGCCGAGCTGGTCCAGCTGGCGAACCTGGTGCGCGAGCGCGCCGCCGTCGGGGTCGTGGTGGGGCTGCCGCGCCGGCTCGCCGGTGACGAGGGCCCCGCGGCCCGGGCCGCCCGGGAGTACGCCACCGCGCTGGCTAGGCTGGTGGCACCGGTCCAGGTCCGGCTGGTCGACGAGCGGCTGACCACCGTGTCGGCGGCCCGCGGGCTGCGCGCCAGCGGGGTGCGCGGCCGACGGGGCCGGGCGGTGATCGACCAGGCGGCTGCCAGCCTCATCCTGCAGGTGGCGCTGGACGTCGAGCGCAGCACCGGTCGACCGACGGGGGATCTCGTCCACCTGCCCGCCACGAGCGGCCCCGACACCGCGGAGACCGAGCCCCGATGAGCCACCTGGGCCTGCCGATGACCTCCGGACCGGAGGAGGACGAGCACCGCCCGCGCCGTCGCGGCCGGTCCCTGCTCGCTGCCCTGGTCGCCGTCGTGGCCCTCGTGGTGGTCGCCGGCGGTCTCTTCCTCGCCGTGGGCGGGGCGGGCAGCCGGCTGCGCGCCTTCCTGTCCGGGCCGGCGGACTACCCCGGGCCGGGCAGCGGCAGCGTGCAGGTGGTCATCGCCCCCGGGGACACCGCGACCGCCATCGGTGAGAAGCTGCAGAAGGCCGGTGTCGTGGAGAGCGTCGGAGCCTTCGTGGCAGCGGCCCGGGCCGACTCCCGCTCGACCTCCATCGAGCCGGGCTACTACGCGCTGAAGCTGAGGATGAAGGCCGTCGGCGCGCTGGCCGTGCTGATCGACCCGACCAACCGGATCCTCACCCGGGTGACCGTGCCGGAGGGGCTGCGGCTGGACGAGACGATCAAGCTGCTGGCCGCCAAGACCTCCTTCAGCGTCACCGCCCTTCAGGCGGCCCTGGCCTCACCCCGGCTGGGGCTGCCCGGCTACGCCAAGGGTGACCCCGAGGGGTACCTCTTCCCGGCCACCTACGACGTCTCACCCGGGGACAGCGCGCTGAGCCTGCTGCAGGCCATGGTGCACCGCTTCGACCAGGCCGCGGCCACCGTGGGACTGGACACCTCCGGCCGGCCCCCCGCCGAGGTGGTCGTCATCGCCAGCCTGGTCGAGGCCGAGGCGCGCAACCCCGGTGACTACGGCAAGGTCGCCCGGGTCATCGTCAATCGGCTGGCGGCCGGCATGCCGCTGCAGCTGGACGCCACGATCAACTACGCCCTCAAGGCCGACAAGACGATCATCACGTTCAAGGATCTCAAGGTGGCCTCGGCGTACAACACCTACACCCACACCGGGCTGCCGCCCGGCCCAATCGACTCCCCGGGGGAGGCCGCCCTTCAGGCGGCCATGAACCCGACACCGGGGGACTGGCTCTATTTCGTCACGGTCAACCCCGCCACGGGGCAGACGAAGTTCACCAGCAGCTACCAGCAGTTCCTCGCCTTCACCCAGGAGCTGAGGGCCAACGGTGGCTGAGGCGTCACCGCGGCGGGCCGCGGTGCTCGGCGCGCCCATCGCCCACTCGCTGTCCCCGCTGCTGCACACCACGGCGTACGACGTCCTCGGGCTGGACGGCTGGAGCTATGCCGCCATCCACGTCGACACCGACGGGCTGGCCGGTTTCCTCGCCGGGCTGGAGGAGGCGTGGGTCGGGTTGTCGCTGACCATGCCGCTGAAACGGGTGGTGCTGCCGCTGCTCGACGAGGTCGCCGAGCTGGCCGGGCGGGTGGGGGCGGTGAACACGGTCACCTTCGAGGCGGGCACCCGGCGCGCCCGCGGGGACAACACCGACGTGGCCGGCATGGTGGCCGCACTTGCCCAGGCCGGGGTGCCCCAGGTGGGGCAGGCGGTCGTGCTGGGGGCCGGGGCGACGGCTTGCTCGGCCGTTGCGGCGCTTGCCGTGCTGGGCGTGCCCGCCGTGACGGTGCTGGCTCGGCGCCCGCAGGCCAGCACCGAGGTCCGCGCGGTGGCCGAGCGGTTCGGGGTGGACGTCGAGGTGCTCGGCTGGGGGCGCGCCCCGCAGCTGCTGGGCGCGCCGCTGCTGGTGGCCACCACCCCGGCCGGTGCCACCGACGGGCTGCTGGAGTGGCTGCCGGAGCGGCCGGGGGTGCTGCTGGAGGTCGTCTACCACCCCTGGCCGACCCCTTTGGCGGCGGCCTGGGCCGCCCGGGGTGGGCTCGTCGTCGGGGGCCTGGAGCTGCTCGTGCAGCAGGCGGTCCGGCAGGTGCGGCTGTTCGTGGCCGCCGCAGGCGCACACGTGGCACCGGTGGGTGACGAGGAGCTGGTGGCGCAGCTGCGCCGGGCCGGGCAGCAGCAGCTGCGGGTGCGCGCAGAGGGCTGAGCCACACCCACCCGGGTCGGCGCGGGAGACTGCGCCGCGCCCACCGGGGTCGGCCCTGACGAGCCCTCGCCCGACGTTAAGCCGCTCACCCCATCGGCCGATACGGCTGAGGTGACGAGCCTACTGGCCGCCCCGGTCGCCCAGCCTGACAGCCAGCGCCCGACCCGCTTCGGCATCAACTGGCTTGCCACCATCCAGGCGGTCAGCCTGCTGGTGGCGGCCGGCGTTCTCGACCGTGTGATCCTGCCTGCCGCGGGTGGGCGCGACACCGGCGTCTCGGCGTGGGACCTGCTGTCCATCGCCCCGGCGCTGCTGCTCACCCGCCCCTGGCGGCTGCCCGGGCGGGTGCTGCTGCTCGGGCTGGCCCTTCCGGTGTCCTCCTTCCTGGTCTGTGCCGTGGCGGCGACGGGCTGGGGCGGGGTGCAACGCCCTGTGCAGCTCAGCTACGCCGTGGCGGTCGCCTTGGCCGTGGCGGCCTATGCCAGCACCACGGGGCGACGTCTGGGGGTCCTGGTCGCGGTGGGCCTGCTCACCCTCGACGAGTTCGCCCAAGGCTGGCTCGCCTGGTGGGGTGGGGAGAATCCCGCCCACATGATGATCGGGACCTTCTACTGGCACAACCAGTTCGGCGCCTTCCTCCTGCCAGGGGCTGTCATCGGGTTCGCTCTGGCGACCTTCGGGGCACGCCCGTGGAACCGGCTGGGCTTCCTCATCGCCCCAGTCGCCCTGGCCGGCACCCTGTTCTCGGCCAGCCGGGCCAGCCTGATCCTTGAGGCGCTCGCACTGCTCGCGCTGCTGGTGCAGGCCGGGCGCGCCGCGGACCGCTGGCGGCGGATCCGACGGTGGCTTGCGACGCTGGGGACCTCGGTGGCGGTGACCCTGTTCCTGCTCAGTCCCATCTTCTTCCCGCGCTGGGCCCCGCCGTTCGACACCACCCTGAACCGTGGCGGGGGCAACAACCTGGCAGGCACCTCCGGTGCCCGGCTGGACTTCTGGGTCGCCGGGTGGCACGCGTTCCTCGAGCACCCGCTGGCCGGCAGCGGCTTCGACAGCTATGCGGCGGTCAGCCGGTGGTTCCTGCCCCCGACGGGCCTGTCCGCCTTCCCGCACAACGACCTCGTGCGCGTCTTCGTGGAGGGCGGGTTGCTCGCTGGGGTGCCCGAGCTGGCGGCCCTGCTCGCCCTCGTCACGGTGTGCCGGTTTAGCCTGCGCGGGCGTTTCGGGCAGGGCCCAGATGACGTGGTGGCCATCGGCGCCTCGGTGGCCCTGCTGGCCGCACTGGGTCACGCGCTGGTCGACTTCGACTGGGCCTACCCGGCGTTGATGGCCGAGTTCGCCATCCTGGCCGGCCTGGTCCTCGCCGTACACCTGGCCGCGACCACGGGTCAGGCGCCGGGCGAGGCCGTGCGCCCCAGCGGCGCTGGCGGGCGGCTTCGGCGGCCGGCGGTCGTCGTGCCCGTGAGTCTGGCCGTCCTGGCCCTGGCGGTGACCGGCTCGGTGGCCTTCAACCGTCAGGCTGCCGCGGCGTCGCGGTCCAGCCGGGCGGTCTCCGGCGGGGACACCCAGGCAGCCTTGCGCATCCTTCTCGACGCCTCACGGGCGCCCATGGCCAGCCCGTCCAGTGCGCTCGACGCGCTTCGCCTGGGCGCGCAGCACCGGCTGCTCACCGTCCCCCAGGCCAGCGAGCTGCTCGCCGCCACGGCCCCACTGGCAGGCATCGACGGGAACGCCCGGGTGCAGCGGGATGTGGCGTTGCTCGAGCTGGGGCGCGCGGACGAGGCCCTCGCCGACGCGCGGCTGCTCGCACGGCGGGACTAC
>JAJZTN010000138.1 GCA_021848885.1 Actinomycetes bacterium | reverse complement strand
GCAGACTTTGCATGATCGTGGCGGGGGGGGGCGGGGGGATTGCCTCGAGGGGTGGGCCGGCCCGGATGGCGAGACCACCGGCTCGAGGGGTGGACGGCGGTCCTAGAATCCGAGCATGAGCGAGCCGGACCTCAAGCCCCGCAGCCGCGACGTCACCGACGGGATGGAGCGTGCCGCCGCGCGCGGCATGCTTCGCGCCGTCGGGATGACCGACGAGGACTGGCCCAAGCCGCAGATCGGCGTGGCCAGCAGCTGGAACGAGATCACCCCGTGCAACCTCTCGCTTGCCCGGCTGGCCAAGGCCGCCAAGGACGGCGTACACGCTGCGGGCGGCTACCCGCTGGAGTTCGGCACCATCTCGGTCTCCGACGGCATCTCGATGGGCCACGAGGGCATGCACTTCTCGCTGGTCTCCCGAGAGGTGATCGCAGACTCGGTCGAGACGGTCATGAACGCCGAGCGCCTGGACGGCTCGGTGCTGCTGGCCGGATGCGACAAGTCCCTGCCCGGGATGCTCATGGCCGCTGCCCGGCTCGACCTGGCCGCGGTGTTCCTCTACGCCGGGACGATCCTGCCGGGTCACCTGGATGAGCGCGACGTGACCATCATCGATGCCTTCGAGGCCGTGGGCGCCTGTGCCCGTGGCCTGATCAGCCCGGAGGAGGTCGACCGGATCGAACGGGCCATCTGCCCTGGCGAGGGTGCCTGCGGGGGGATGTACACCGCCAACACGATGGCCAGCGTGGCCGAGGCCATCGGCATGTCCTTGCCCGGCTCGGCTGCCCCTCCCGCGGTGGACCGGCGTCGCGATGCGCTGGCCCGCCAGTCCGGCGAGGCGGTGGTCAACCTCATCCGGTCCGGCATCACGGCCCGGGCGATCATGACCCGGGACGCCTTCGAGAACGCCATCGCCGTGGTCATGGCGCTGGGCGGGTCGACCAACGCCGTGCTGCACCTGCTGGCCATCGCCGACGAGGCCGAGGTGGCGCTGGACCTCGACGACTTCAACCGGATCGGTGAGCGGGTGCCGCACCTGGGGGACTTCAAGCCCTTCGGACGCTTCGTGATGAGCGACGTCGACCGGGTCGGTGGCATCCCGGTGGTGATGAAGGCGCTGCTGGATGCCGGACTGCTGCACGGTGACGCGCTCACCGTCACGGGCCGAACAGTGGCGGAGAACCTCGCCACCATCGCCCCGCCGGACCCGGACGGGGAGATCATCCGGGCGATGTCCGCGCCGCTGCACGCCACGGGCGGGTTGACCATCCTGCGCGGGTCCCTGGCCCCGGAGGGTGCAGTGGTCAAGACCGCCGGGATGGACACCGCGGTCTTCGAGGGCACGGCCAGGGTCTTCGACCGTGAGCAGGCCGCGATGGACGCCGTGGCTGCCGGGACTGTGCAGGCCGGTGACGTCGTGGTTATCCGCTACGAGGGCCCCAAGGGCGGGCCCGGGATGCGCGAGATGCTTGCCGTCACCGGCGCCATCAAGGGGGCCGGGCTGGGCAAGGACGTGCTGCTGCTCACCGACGGTCGCTTCTCGGGCGGCACGACCGGGTTGTGCATCGGCCATGTCGCCCCGGAGGCCCTTGACGCCGGTCCGATCGCACTGGCTGCCGATGGTGACCGGATCCGGGTCGACGTGCCCAACCGTCGCCTCGACCTGCTCGTCGACGAGGCGGAGCTTGCCCGTCGCAGGGCATCCTGGGTCCCCCCGGCACCGCGCTACACCCGCGGGGTGCTGGCCAAGTACGCTCGGCTTGTCGGTTCGGCCGCATATGGCGCCGTCTGCGGGTGAGCCGGCCCGAGGGGCCCTCGACATCCCGCATGCCGAGACCTTGGTCTCACGTGGTTGACACCAGCGCCTCTGGTCGGGCACGGTGCCTGCATGCGTCTTCTCGTCGTACTCGGACAGCGCGCCGGCTGAACCCAGCCGAGCGCGCACCCCTCGCCTTGCCCATCGGGCCGAGGGGTTTTTTCTTGCCTCCACACCGTGCCGGGGCTCGGCGGCGGTGAGCCGAGGGGAGGCGATGAGCGCTGCAGAGGCCCACACCCGTAGGGAAAGGCACGAAGATGACTGAACCATCCGCGGACCAGGTCAGTGGGGCATCGAGCCTGATCCGCTCGCTGGAGGCCGTCGGGGCCGAGGTCGTCTTCGGCATCCCCGGCGGGGCGATCCTGCCGGCGTACGACCCGCTGCTGGACTCCAGCCGGGTTCGCCACATCCTGGTCCGCCACGAGCAGGGCGCCGGGCATGCCGCACAGGGCTACGCGCAGGCCACCGGTCGGGTCGGGGTGTGCATGGCCACCAGCGGACCGGGTGCGACCAACCTGGTCACCCCGATCGCCGACGCGCACATGGATTCGGTGCCGATGGTGGCGATCACCGGTCAGGTGCCCAGTGGCTCGATTGGCACCGATGCCTTCCAGGAGGCGGACATCCGCGGCATCACGATGCCGATCACCAAGCACAACTACCTGGTGACAAACGCCGATGACATCCCGCGGACCATTACGGAGGCCTTTCACATCGCCTCGACCGGTCGACCCGGCCCGGTTCTGGTCGACATCTCCAAGGATGCCCTGCAGTCGAGTACGACGTTCCGCTGGCCGGTGGAGATGGACCTGCCGGGCTATCGCCCGGTGACCCGCCCCCACGCCAAGCAGGTGCGCGAGGCGGCGCGGCTGCTGGTCGAGGCCCGCCGCCCGGTGCTGCTGGTCGGCGGGGGAGTGATCAAGGCGAGGGCGAGCGCCGAGCTGCGGGTGCTGGTCGACCTGACCGGTGCGCCGGTGGTCACCACGCTGATGGCACGTGGGGCCTTCCCGGACTCCCACCCCAACCACCTGGGCATGCCCGGGATGCATGGCACCGTCACAGCGGTGACCGCCTTGCAGAAGGCCGATCTCATCGTCGCCCTGGGTGCCCGCTTCGACGACCGGGTGACCGGCAAGCTGTCCACCTTCGCGCCCTCGGCCACGATCGTGCACGCCGACATCGACCCGGCGGAGATCTCCAAGAACCGCGCCACCGACGTGCCAATCGTGGGTGATGCGCGGGAGGTGATCGCCGACCTCATCGTGGCCGTGCAGGCGGAGAATGCCGCGGGCCGGGTGGGCGACCTGGCCGGCTGGTGGCGGATGCTAAACGGCTGGCGGCAGACCTACCCGCTCGGCTTCGCCCCGGCCCCGCCCGGCGAGATCGCCCCGCAGCACGTCATCGGGCGGATCGGATCGATCGTCGGCCCGGAGGCGATCTACACCTCGGGGGTCGGTCAGCACCAGATGTGGGCCGCCCAGTTCATCGGCTATGAGCACCCGGGTACCTGGATCAACTCCGGTGGCCTGGGCACGATGGGCTTCGCCATCCCGGCGGCGATGGGGGCCAAGGTCGGACGTCCGGACACCACGGTGTGGGCCATCGACGGCGACGGCTGCTTCCAGATGACCAACCAGGAGTTGGCCACCTGTGTGGTCAACGACATCCCGATCAAGGTTGCCATCATCAACAACGGCAACCTCGGGATGGTCCGGCAGTGGCAGACGCTCTTCTACGGTGAGCGCTACTCCAACACCGACCTGCAGTCCCGCCGGGTGCCCGACTTCGTCAAGCTGGCCGAGGCCTACGGGGCGGTGGGGTTGCGCTGCGAGGACCCGTCCCAGGTCGATGCCACGATCGAGAAGGCGATGGCGATCGACGACCTGCCGGTGGTGGTCGACTTCGTCGTGCACGCCGACGCCATGGTGTGGCCGATGGTGCCGGCCGGCACGAGCAATGACGAGATCTTGGCCGCCCGCGGCCTGCGGCCCGACTTCGGGGATGGTGAGTGATGAGTCGGCACACCCTCTCGGTGCTGGTCGAGAACAAGCCGGGCGTGCTGGCCCGCATCGCCGGGCTGTTCTCCCGGCGGGGCTTCAACATCGACTCCCTGGCCGTCGGCCCGACCGAGCACGACGACGTGTCCCGGATGACCATCGTGGTCAACGTGGAGGACTCCCCGCTCGAGCAGGTCACCAAGCAGCTGAACAAGCTCGTCGAGGTCCTCAAGATCGTCGAGCTGGACCCTTCCGGCTCGGTGCAGCGCGAGCTGCTGCTGGTCAAGGTCCGCGCCGACCTGGAGACCCGATCTCACGTTCTCGAGACGGTTCAGCTGTTCCGCGCCAAGGTCGTCGACGTTGCCCCCGATGCGGTGACGATCGAGGCGACCGGCAATGCCGAGAAGCTCGACGCTCTGCTGCGGGTGCTCGAACCCTTCGGAATCCGCGAGCTCGTGCAGTCCGGCATGGTGGCGGTCGGTCGCGGGCCGCGCTCGATAACGGACCGCTCGCTTCGCCCCGTCGACCGGCCAGCCTGACCGACCGACCGACCAACCTGACCGACCGAGCAGCCTGACCGGCGTACCCGATCCCCCGCCCGGCTGCCCCGAATGCCACGGCGTCACTCTGTGCCGATAGGAATGCCATAGCGTGACACCGCGGCATTGGGGGAACGCCGCATCACCGCACGGTTGTGTCAGCGTACGACGCAGCGCCCGCACGACCCGCACGACCCGCACGACGCAGCACCCGCGACCCGCACCACCCGCGACCCGCACCACCCGCGACCCGCACCACCCGCACCACCCGCACCACCCGCGACCCGCACCACCCGCACCACCCGCACCGCCCACGCACTGACGAAGGAGACCCCGACCGTGGCTGAGCTCTTCTACGACGATGACGCCGACCTGTCCATCGTGGCCGGGCGCAATGTTGCCGTCCTCGGTTTCGGCAGCCAGGGCCATGCCCATGCGTTGAGCCTGCGTGACTCCGGCGTCGACGTGAGGGTTGGTCTGCCGGGCACCTCGGCGAGTCGCGCCAAGGCTGAGGCCGCCGGGCTGCGCGTCCTCACGCCGTACGAGGCATGCGAGGAGGCCGACCTGATCATGGTGCTCGCCCCGGACCCGGTGCAGCGCCACCTCTACGCCGAGGCGATCGCGCCCAACCTGGTCGACGGTGACGCGATCTTCTTCGGTCACGGCTTCAACATCCGCTTCGGCTACATCGCCCCGCCGGCCGGCGTCGATGTCTGCATGGTCGCCCCGAAGGGCCCGGGCCACTTGGTCCGCCGGGAGTACGTCGAGGGCCGTGGTGTCCCGGTGCTCGTGGCTGTGGAGCAGGACGCCACGGGCTCGGCCTGGCCGCTGACGCTGTCCTACGCCAAGGGCATCGGTGGCACGCGGGCCGGGGCGATCAGGACGACCTTCACCGAGGAGACCGAGACCGACCTGTTCGGTGAGCAGGCCGTGCTGTGCGGTGGGGTCTCCCAGCTGGTCCAGTACGGTTTCGAGACCCTCATCGAGGCGGGCTACCAGCCCGAGGTCGCCTACTTCGAGTGCCTGCACGAGCTCAAGCTGATCGTTGACCTGATGTATGAGGGCGGCATCGCCAAGCAGCGCTGGTCGGTGTCTGACACCGCCGAGTACGGCGACTACGTCTCCGGCCCGCGGGTCATCGACCCCCACGTGAAGGACAACATGCGAGCGGTCCTGTCCGACATCCGGGACGGCAGCTTCGCCCGCAGGTTCATCGCCGACCAGGATGCCGGGGCTCCGGAGTTCCGCCGGCTGCGGGAGCAGGGCGAGACGCACCCGATCGAGGCCGTCGGCCGGGACCTGCGCAGGCTGATGTCCTGGGTGCGTTCGAACGACGACGACTACACCGAGGGCACCGCGGCTCGCTGAACCGTTGACCGGACGGGCACGGTCGGACCGACGTCGGACCGACGTCGTACCGACCGCCCGGCTGTGGAGGGAGACCGTGGTGGGTCCAGTCGTCGTACTCATCGCCGAGCCGTTGTCACCGGCCACGGTGCAGGCGCTCGGCCCCGACTTCGAGGTGCGCCACTGCGACGGCACCGATCGGGCCGCGTTGCTTGCCGCGCTGCCCGATGCCGCGGCCCTGCTGGTCCGCTCGGCCACCCGGGTGGATGCCGAGGTGATCTCGGTAGCCCGGCGGCTGCGGGTGGTGGCCCGGGCCGGGGTCGGGCTGGACAACATCGACATCGACGCGGCCACGCAGGCCGGGGTCATGGTGGTCAACGCACCGACGTCCAACATCGTCAGTGCCGCCGAGATGGCCGTGGCGCTGCTGCTGGCCGCCGCCCGGCGCATCCCGGCCGCGGACGCCTCGATGCGTCGCGGTGAGTGGCGGCGAAGCGCCTTCAGCGGGGTCGAGCTGTTCGACAAGACCCTCGGCATCGTCGGTTTGGGCCGTATCGGGGTGCTCGTGGCGGCCCGGCTCGGTGCCTTCGGCATGCGGGTGCAGGCCTACGACCCCTACGTCCAGCCGGGCCGGGCCGCCCAAGTCGGGGTCCGGCTGGTCGGCCTGGAGGAGCTGCTGGCGACCAGTGACGCGATCACGGTGCACCTGCCGCGCACCAGTGAGACCCAGGCCTTGATCGGCGCCG
>JAJZTN010000137.1 GCA_021848885.1 Actinomycetes bacterium | reverse complement strand
GCCACCGCCGCCGCCGGCGTCGCGCTGGCCTGCGACCTGACCCGCGCCGCCGAGACCGGCGGGGCCGGCTGGGTGCCCTCACCGGCCGGGCCGGGCTGCCCGCGCCGGCGCGACCGGGCTGGGGTGTCGAGGTGCTGCCTCCGGCCGGTGCGCAGATGCTCGTCCACGGGGTCCTCGACCCGGCCGACCGGGCCCGGGTCTCGGCGCCGAACCTGCTGCTGCGCGCCGCAGCCGAGGGGCACCTCCCGCTGGGCGCGACCGTCGCCGACGTCATCGCCCGGGTGCGCGCCGACCGCTGAGCCGGCTGGACCCCCGCGCACCGGTCCAACATGCTCAACGTGCTCGGCTACGTCCAGCACCTGCTCGTCTACCGCGAACCCGACCAGGACGATCCGCCGGAGGTCGCGGCGTGGAAACACGCCCGGCTGGAGGTGCCCGGGGTGGAGGAGGGCGGGTCGCTGCACGTCGCTCTCATGCTCGTTCCCGACCTCGCCGACGCCACCACCCTCCGGCGGCACACCGACCGGCGTGTCGAACGGCTCAACGATCAGGCCCTGCTGCGCCACGAGGCCGCCTGGATGCGCTACCAGCAGGCCCGCGCCGAGCACACCGCCGGCACCCGCCGCGGCCGGCTGCCGGCCCGCCCGCCGGAGACCGTCGAGCTGCGCACCCAACCGGCCATGGTCAGCGCCCGCACCGAGGAGCTCTTCGCCGGCGCGCTGGGCATGGTGCTGGCCACCGCCGAGCGGCGGGGCCTGCTCATCGGCCCCAACCCCTGGCGGGCCTTCGCCCCCACCGGGCGCCCGCACGTCGGTTACCGCCGGGCACCGGCCCAGCGAACTCGCGCGAACCGAGCAGTGGTCCGGTGCTGTACCGCGAACGTGCAGGCCTCCGGCGGCGGACATGACGTCGAGATCCCTGAAGGCGGCACGGCAATCTTGACCCTCCCGATCGGGGCGACCGTGCACGTGAGCGGCAGTGGAGCCTGTGGAGCCTGTGGAGCCTGTGGAGCAAGCATCCGACTCGCAGCCCAGGTACCAGGCGCGAGCCCGAAGCGCTTCGACCAGACCCAGTCGCTGACCTACACCGTCAGCACGCCAACGACGAAGATCGCCGTCCTATGGACACCATGCGTGCCACCGGCATCCGGGCCAGCCCCGGCCTGTCCGCTGACTCAGTACGGGATGCTGGTTCTCCACTCACCCGGGTAGCGCCGACGTGCCGATGCAGGGCGGGAGTGCTCCTGCAGCCTGACTGAGCCTCGCGGCCCGGGTCTGCCGGTCGGGGGCGACGACCTCGAGACGCGGGCACCTCGCCGTCCGCTGCTCCGCACGGTCCGCGTGATCTGCGGCAAATCAGCACGCCGGTCAGGCGACGTCGTTGAGGCGGCGGACCTTCGGCAATCCGGAAGCCCGTTCGGTGGCTAGGTCGTGGGCCGACTGCATGGCCAGCCAGGCGCGCGCAGTACCCACCCCGGCCTCTTCCAGCCGCACCGCCAGGTTCGGGCTGATCCGGGCATGCCCGTGCAGGACCCTGCTCAACGCGACCCGCGAGATCCCCAGCCGGGACGCGGCCTCACCAACGCCCAGACCGAGGTCGGCCAGCACGTCCTCGCGCAGGATCTCACCGGGGTGCACCGGGTTCTTCATCGCCACACTCCTCACCTCCCGCTCAGTGGTAGTCCTGGTAGTCGACGAGTTCCACATCGTTGTCCACGAACTTGAACGTCACCCGCCAGTTCCCGTTCACCCAGATCGACCACTGCCCCGTCAGATCGCCCTTCAACGGGTGCGTCCGAAACGACGGGATCGCCAGGTCTTCAGGGGCCTGTGCCACGTCCAGCGCCGACAGGATACGCAGCAGCTTCGGGACGTGTGCCGGTTGCACGCCCTTCTTCGAACCGTCGTGGTAGAGCCGCTCCAGACCCTTGTGTCGGAAGCCGACGATCACACCCGACACCGTATCGCGTCACGCAACACGATACAAGTCTCACGCCACGCGCTCAATTTCAGTGAGGCACGCCGGGCTCGGGCTGTTCTGTCACGTCGTGGGTAACCTGCTCCGTGACGCCCCGCTCGTCAACTTCGACCACCTGCGCAATCACGATCACAGCGGGTAGATCGCGCTCTGCCCGTCTCAGTCGTGATCTCAGTTCCCCGCCGACCGTCCCACGACGACGAGGGCGCAGAGGCGATCCGACCTGGCAAAACGACACCCGAGGAATCTCGCCGAACGGCTCCCCCAAGTCCTACGGATCAGAAGGTTGGGGGTTCGAATCCCTCCGAGCGCGCCCCATCTGTGCAGGTCACGGCGCTGATCGCGATTGCAGCGGGGTCAACCCGCCGGCTCATGTGGCAGAACATTTAGCAGAACCGGTCGAACGCACGGTCGAGTAGCCCGCTCCGGGTCAGCGGGAAGCGGCGGCTCGGGTGGCTTCCCGAGCCGCCGTCTGCGGCATGTTGATCGTCTGTTGAGCAATCGCCCGGTGCGCGAGCCGGCGCTATGTGTTTCGTCTGACGGAACTAGTACTGTCTGACAGAATGGCCCGGTGCGGATCGAGTTCACGGCCGCCAGCCGCAAACACCGGATCGGCCGGCCGCACGTTCGCTACGTGACGGCAACGCAGGAACCGGAGCAGACGGTGACGGCACGCGGAGCCATCGGGTCGAAGTACGTCGGCCCAGACGACCGTGGCGTGCAGCTGGAGGTCATTGCGGTCGAACTCGACGATGGCGGGTTGCTGGTGGTCCATGCGATGCCGGCCAGCTTCAGGCGAGGTGAGTGAGATGGCAAAGCGGACTCCTCCGAAGGTGACGACGAAGACGCCGATCGGTCGGGACGTGGACCTGACACGCGAAGTGCGTCGCGACAAGCAGGGGCGTCGCATCGACCAGGCGTACGTGGACGAGCTCATCGAAGCGAGCCGTAAGCCAGGCCGACCGTCGCTGGCCGACGAAGGTCCATCGCCGTCGATCGCGTTCCGGCTTCCAGCCTCTCTACGCCAGCGCGCCGAAGAAATCGCTGCCCAAGAAGGCAAGACCGTTTCCGAGTTGGCGCGGGAGGCGCTGGAGAAACGGCTCGAAGTGTCCTGAGACTCGATGCGTACGCGCCGCTCTGCGACGGCCAGTCATCCTCGTTATGCACTGTCCTGGGCGGAGGCAGTGTCACCGGTAGGAGGGGGTTCACCGTTCGGTGCAGATGACGTCGGCTTCAGCGCCCACGCCGGCGAGCACCGTGATCGTGGCTTCGGTGGTCCGGCGGGTTCCCTTGCCGTAGAGCGGGCTGGTCCCGGTGAGCGTGTACGTGCCGGGCGGCAGGTCAAGCCGAGATCTTGCTCTCGGTGGGGTTCTGAGTGGCGGACAGCACGGCTCAGATCCACTCTCGTCGCGGCAGGACCGCTCGCCGCCGGTTGGGTTGCGGCTACTGGATTCCATCGTCGAGCATCGCCTGGAACTCGGCGAGGGCGTGCTGGCTCCCGGAGCGAGTGACGGCGTTGTCGGCGCGGTTCCAGAGGAGCAAGTCCAGGTCTTGTGCGGTCCCGCTCACGATTGCCCCGGGTTCTCCGGCGACCGCTCGCTCGCAACCGATCTGGTTGTTGTACGTCTCGCCCCATGCTTCGCCGGACCATCGGAAGGTGTTCACGAGCCAGGTTTGAGATGTGTCCGTGGCCTTCAGTTCGATCGTGCTGGAAAGCCGTCGCTCAACTCCGCCTGGAACCCAGGCCCACATCACGTTGACCACGTGATCTATCCCGTCGGCTGCGATCCCGGGGTCGATCGGGCTGATCGGGAGGCCGGCGACCAGTTCGGCATCGACACGGTGGATCGTTGCTTCATGGGTCTGCATCCGCCACGTGAAGTCGACTGTCTGATCGGGGGGAAACCAGCTCCACGCGGGCTCCGATGGGTCACGATCATTCAAGGCTTCAAGTAAGTCGGCGGTGGCCTGACGGCGAAGGTCCTGGAGTCGCATCGGGTCGTCTGGCAGTGCCGGGCGGCTTTTCTCGAAGTCGGCGACCGCCTCCGCGGTCAACCGATCTCCGATCACCGCCGCCCAGAACTGGTGGACCTGGGTGAGATGTTTGAGCAGATCGAGGGCGGTCCAGTCAGGGCAGGTCGGAACTCTGCTCGCCGGGTCGGTAGCGGCAAGAACAGCGCCGCACCGCTCGGACTCGGTCAGGATCTGGCGCTTGCGATCGATCATTTCGTTGACGGTACCAGCGCCCCGGACACCTGTGCGACTGGATGAAGCTGATGCCGGACAAGAAGCGTCTGCGAGTAGACGCCGCCGAAGTGTCCGTTCCAGAGCGGCTAGCGCGATCTCGGTCACTCGTGCTGGAACGGCACTTACAGTTGGCCACCTGGCGGCGGACGCCAGTGCCGCCTGAGCAATCCGAACCCCCACGAATCCGATACCTCGCCGTTCACGATGCAGTCTTCGCGCAGCGTTCCTTCACGTACGAACCCGAGCTTTTCCAGGACGCGGGCGCTCGCAACGTTGCGCGTATCGGTTTCGGCCTGGACCCGGTTTAGGTCCAGGGTGTCGAAGGCCCAGGCCAGGAGCGCGCGGGCGGCCTCCGTCGCGCAGCCCTGGCCCCAGGCCGCATCGTCGAGGCAGTAGCCCAAAGAGGCGCTGCGATAGTCCGGGTTCCAGTGGGCCAGGCCGCACCAGCCGATGAAGGCTCCGTCGGAGTCACGGTCGATGGCGACCCGCGCCCCTGTGCCCTCGTCCGCTAGTTGCTGGCACGTGGCGATGAACGACCCGGCCCGGGCACGGTCGCTCCACGGTGGTGAGCCCCAGTAGCGCAGCACATGGGCGCTGCTGTGCAGCGCGAAGAGGGCATCAGCGTCCGCGTCCGCGTCCGCGAACGGACGTAGCCGCAGGCGGGCGCTGTGCAGTGTGGGGGTGGGCAGCAACACGCAGCCATGTTGTCTCATCGTGGGCGACTGTGGCGGATCTCGCCTCCGTGCCGTTGATTGAGAACGCCGGGTAGGTCCGGGGGGTGCGGTCCAAGACAGCGAAAACTCGCCGCCGCTATCGTGCGGCGGACCCAGTGAAGGGCGCCATCGAGCGGGAGTGTCGGCTGCCGGTTGCCTGCGACCGGCCGCACGGCGCCGATGGAGTCGGGCTGGTTGATGGTGTCGAACCGGATGACCGCGCCGGTGCAGGGAGCGTCGATTATCTGGTCCTCCCCGCCGTAGAGCCCGACGTGGTGGATGCTTGCCGGGTCGGTGAGGTCGGTGGCGAAGAAGACGAGGCCAGAGCAGTCGAACCGCGCGTCGCTGCCGTCACCGCCCCACTCGTACGCCGTGCCGACCCGCAGGTAGGCGAACGCCACCGCGGGGGCGCACGCGGCTGGCGGCGCCAGGAAGCCACCGCCGCTGAAGGGTAGCTCGAGGGCCCGGATGCGCCCGACGTAGGACCGGTCTCGGCGATATTCGCCACCCTGTGTGCGGCCAGGACGGCTCAGGGGCAGGCGCGGGCCCGCCGACGCGGCAACCACCCTGCCCGAGGACTCGACGCCCGCCTCGACCAGCCCGTCGGCGAGACCACCGACGCCCACCTCGACCAGCCGACCGAACCCTCCAACCAGCGCGCGAACGCCTGCCCGCGGTAGCGAACGCCGGGGGGTGCGGGCAGGTGTCCGCAGGGCCGCGGCCGGCAGCGGATCGGGCTGAAGCCAGTTCCGCACCAGGTTGTCATCCTTGACATGACGGGCGCTCGTTCATACCGTCAAGGATGACAAGGTACGGCTGCGAGAGAGCCGCCCCACCGGTGGGTTGAGGGAAGTGATCGGCATGACGTCAAACGCGCACGCCGTGCTGGACGCGGTGGCTCGGCGGTTGGCCGACGAGCCGCAGCGGGTGCTGCCGACGCTGCGGCTGCTAGCCGATCCGGACGCGCTGCCGGAAACCACCGACACCGAGATCGTCGAGCTGGCACGCAAGGTCAACGCCGCGCGGTTGGCCGCGCGCCGGGAGGAGTTCCGGGTCCGCGCGTTGCCGACTGCCGAGGTTCGCAGATTGCTCGGGGTGAGCCGGCAGGCGCTGTCCGCGCGGGTGGCGAACCACACGATGCTCGCGCTCGAAATCGCCGGCACGCTGCACTTCCCGGACTGGCAGTTCGGACCGGACGGACTACGCCGGGGCGTGGCCAAGGTCGTGGCGGCGCTGGCCGCCGACGCGCGCGGGGCGCTGGCCGCCGACGCGCTGATGCGCACGCCGCTACCGGAGGCGGACGGCCGCAGCCCGGCCGAACTGCTCGCCGACGGCGAGCTCGACCGCGCCCTGCACTACGCGCGCACCGCCGGCCTCGGGTGAGCCCCGGCCCGAGCCCCGCTGCCGGCACCGACCCGACCACCGACTACGCCGCCCGGCTGCCCGAGCACCGCCCGACCGGGCTGAGGCTGACCGTGCTCCACCACCCCTGGTACCGGCTGGACCCG
>JAJZTN010000136.1 GCA_021848885.1 Actinomycetes bacterium | reverse complement strand
GCGCTGGCCGTGCTGGCTGCTGACCGGGAGCTGCGCGCCGCGGTGTGCCAGCCGTTCAACGTCCTGGCCGAGGCCACCAGTGCGAGGGTGACCGGTTACAGCGCATGGTGGCTGCGCCGCAACGTCCGGTTGGCCGGGGCGAGCCCGACCGGCTTCCGGCTCCCGGGGACCGACGGCCTGCTGGCGGCGCTCTTCGACCCGCTTCCGGACGAGGTGGGCCTGGACCCCGAGCTCGCCGCGGCCCTCGGCGTGGTCACCGACATGAGAACCCTGCTCGCCCAGCCCGGCGGCCCGGACCGGTTGCTGGACCGGCTGGCCGAGCCGGGGCTCGCGCTCGACCCGGCCACCCTGTCGCGCTGCTATGCCGAGCTGGTCGCCGCAGACGCGCAGGTTGAACCACCCGAGCGGGTGCGCGCGGTGCTCGGCGAGGACACCGTGGTGCGACCGGCCGCACAGGTGCTGGTGGCCGACCGGCCCGACCTGCTGCCGCTGCTCGCCTCGCGCCCGCACCTGCGGGTCAGCGCTGGGCTGGCGGGGGATCTGGCCGCCCTGCTCGCGGTCGAACCGGCCAGCCGCGCACTGGCCAGGCAGCTGCGCTCGGCGGAGCTGGGCCGGGGGCAGGCCCGGGCGGTCCCCGAGCCTGCGCACCGGTTGCGCCCCAGCTTGCCCAGCCAGTGGGTCGAGCACGACGAGATCCGCGTGGATGGTGTCGACCTGCCGTGGCTGCTGGTCGAGGGGGTCGTGCATGCCGCCACCATGGCCGGACTGGCCCGCGGGCTGGCCTGGGTGGCCGGGGACTGGCCCGGGCGCCATCAGCTCGAAGCCGCCCTGCTCGACCCGGTGGCGCTGCCGGAGCTGCTCGCCGAGGCCGATCTGGACCCGTGAGGGCTCAGTGAGGGCTCTGGACCCGTGAGGGCTCAGTGAGGGCTCTGGACCCGTGAGGGCTCAGTGAGGGCTCAGCGCCGCCGACGGGTATGGGCCATGCCGAGAAGTCCGAGCAGTACGCCGGCAGCGGCGGTCTGCAGCCACCAGCCGCGGCCGGTGGCGGAGAGCCGCCCGGCCACGACCAGCAGCACGAGCAGGGCGAGCGCCCAGGCGAGGGTCCCGACCAGTGCGGCGCGGAACAGGTCGACGTGGGCCGGCCGGCGCTCAGGTCGCTCGGGGGCCGGGGACCCCTCGGGGGCTGGGCCACCCTCGGTCGGGGTCCCCTCGGCCGGGGATCCCTCGGGGGCCGGGGACCCCTCGGGGGCTGGGCCACCCGCGACCGGGGACCCCTCGGCCGGGCTCGGCTCGCTCATCGCCACCTCCGCACCGGCTCCACCGTCCCGACGTGCCACCAGCATGCCCGAGCCGGGGCCGTTTGACGTCGTACCAGTTTCGTTAGCAAAGGTAATGACTTAGACTAACGACTATGCCCAGCCCGACCGCCACCGCCGACCTGGCCAACCAGCTGCGGGCCAGTGTCACCAGGTTGGCCCGCAGGCTGCGCTACGAGCGAGCCGACACCGCCCTTCCGCTGACCCATCTGGCCACCCTGGGCAGCCTCGACCGGCACGGCCCGCTCACCCCGGGCGAGCTGGCCCACCACGAGCGGATCCAACCACCGTCGATGACCCGGGTGCTGGCCGCCCTGGAGGGCCGCGGCCTGGTCAGCAGGCACCCGCATCCGACCGACGGGCGGCAGGTTCTCGTCGAGCTGACGGATGCCGCCCACGAGCTGCTCGCGGAGGATCGCCGCCGCCGCGAGGCATGGTTGTCGACGAGGCTGAGCGAGTTGAGTGCGGCGGAGCGCGCCACGCTGCGGGCCGCCGCCGAGATATTCGACCGGCTGGTACGTGGATGAGTCGCACCTTCTCCTCGTTGAAGGTCGCCAACTACCGCCGCTATGCGATCGGGTCGCTGGTGTCCAACATCGGCACCTGGATGCAACGGGTCGCCCAGGACTGGCTGGTGCTCCAGCTCACCCACGGCAGCGGCTCCGCGCTGGGCATCACCACGGGGTTGCAGTTCCTGCCGATGCTGCTGTTCGGGCTGTGGGGCGGGGTTGCCTCCGACCGTTTCGCCAAGCGCCGGCTGCTGGTGCTCACCCAGTCCTTGATGGGCATGCTGTCGCTGGTGCTTGGCCTGCTCGACCTCAGCGGCACGGTGCGGGTCTGGCAGGTCTATGTCCTCGCCTTCCTGCTCGGAAGCGTCACGGCGGTGGACAACCCGGCCCGGCAGTCCTTCGTCGTGGAGATGGTCGGGCGCTCCGAGGTCACCAACGCGGTCGGGCTCAACAGCGCATCGTTCAACGGGGCCCGGGTGGTCGGACCGGCTCTGGCCGGGTTCCTCATCGTGCTGGTCGGCACCGGGCCACTGTTCCTGCTCAACGCCGCATCCTTCGCCGCCGTGCTGGTCGCGCTGTGGCGGATGGACCCCACCACCCTGCGCTCGGCCCCGCGGGCCCGGCGCAGCCCCGGCCAGCTGCGCGAGGGGCTGCGCTACGTCGCCAACCGCCCCGACCTCGTCGCGATCCTCACGGTGGTGGGCTTCGTCGGGACCTTCGGGCTGAACTTCCAGATGACCACCGCGCTCATGGCGACCCAGGTCTTCGGCCGAGGGGCGGGGGCCTACGGCATGCTCGGCTCGATCATGGCCGTCGGCTCGCTGGCCGGGGCGCTGCTGGGCGCCCGCCGCCAGCGCCCGCGGCTGCGCCTGCTGCTCGGCTCCGCGATCGCCTTCGGTGCACTGGAGATCGTCTCAGGACTGATGCCCGGCTACTTCTGGTTCGCGCTGTCGCTGGTCCCGGTCGGGGTGAGCTCGCTGACCTTCATCACCGCGGCCAACTCGACCATGCAGCTGGCCGTGGACCCGAAGATGCGCGGTCGGGTGATGGCTCTCTACATGATGATCTTCATGGGTGGTACGCCGCTCGGGGCCCCGCTGGTCGGCTGGCTGGCCGAGGTGGCCGGGGCCCGCTGGAGCCTGCTCAGCGGCGGCATCGTCAGTCTCGTCGCCGCGGTCGGCGCGGGGCTCGTTCTGGCCCGGGTCAAGGGGCTGAGGTTGCGCGCCCGGCTGCGGCCACGACCTCGGCTGGTCGTGATGGAGGCCCAGATCGTCTCCACCGTCCAGCAGGGGTGAACGTCGTACGGCGATGACCTGCCGGATTCGCTCGGGGCGTGTCAGGCTGACAGCGTGACCGGGGGTTGTGGGGGTGCCGATGCGACTCTTCGTAGCACTGGCCATCCCGCCGGCGGGCATCGCAGACGTCCTGGCGATGGTCGAGCAGGCCCGCGAGCTGGTCGGGGCGCGCCCTGAGCTGCATCCCGGCGGGGTGCGCTGGATCCCCCGGGAGCGGATGCACGTGACCCTGGCCTTCCTCGGCGAGGTCCCCCCGCACCGGGTCGAGCCGCTGAGCATTCGGCTGGCCCGCGCAGCGGCCCGCAGTCAGCCTCTGCGGTTGCGGGTGGCCGGACCGGGGTATTTCGGCGACCGGGTGCTCTTGGCCCGGATGCTCGGCGACCTCCCGGCGCTGACCCGGCTGGCCCAGTCGGTCGCTGCAGCCGCCCGGCACAGCGGGGTCGACTTGGACGCCCGGCCGTTCGAGCCGCACATCACACTGGCCCGCTCCCGAGGGGCGGACCTGCGCGGGCTGCTGCACGAGTCGGCCGACCACGAGGGACCGTGGTGGGTGGGCCAGACCATCGAGCTGGTGGCCAGCCGGCTCGGCCCGCGACCCAGGCACGAGGTCCTGGCGGACTGGAGCCTCGGCCCACCGGGAGCGGCCGGGCCCGAGGCGGCCCGCGGTGGCTAGCCTTCGTCCGTGAGCCCGCGGACCCGTCGTGTCGTCGTGCTCGCAACCCTCGCCGGCCTGGTGCTGGCGGTGGCCCTCGGGCGGGTGCTCGGGCTGAGGTGAGCCGGCGGACGGGCGGCTACCAGGCGTAGTCCTCCGGTGCGCTCCGGTGCCCGGGGAAGATCCGGTCCAGCTCGCGCAGGGTGTCCTCGCCGAGCGAGACCTCCAGCGCGCGCAGCGCGCGGTCCAGCTGCCCGATGGTGCGCGGCCCGATGATCGGCGCGGTGACCCCGGGCTGGGCGAGCAGCCAGGCCAGTGCCACATCGGCGGGGGACTCGCCGAGCGCGGCGCACAGCGCCTCGTAGGCCTCGATCGCCGGGCGGTGCCGCTCGAGCGCCTCCTTGGCCCTGCCCTCCAGCCGGCGCTTGCCCTCCTCGGTCGTGCGGATCACCCCACCCAGCAGCCCGCCGTGCAGCGGCGACCACGGGATGAGGCCCACGCCGTAGTCCCGGCAGGCCGGCAGCACCTCCAGCTCGACCGCGCGGGTGAGCAGGTTGTAGATGGACTGCTCGCTGACCAGGCCGAGCCGGCCGCGGCGCTGCGCCGTCTCGTTGGCCTTGGCGATGTGCCAACCGGCGTGGTTGGACGATCCGAAGTAGACCACCTTGCCCTGCTGGCGCAGGACCTCGAAGGCCTCCCAGATCTCATCCCACGGCGTGGACCGGTCCACGTGGTGCATCTGGTAGAGGTCGATCCAGTCGGTCTGCAGCCGGGCCAGCGAGGCGTCAGCGGCGCGGCGGATGTTGCGCGCGGACAGGAACGTGTCGTTGGGCCAGTCGCTCATCGAGCCGTAGAGCTTGGTGGCGATCACGACCTTCTCGCGCCGCCCGCCGCCCTGGGCGAACCAGCGGCCGATGATCTCCTCTGTCCAGCCCTTGCGGTCCCAGCCGTAGACGTTGGCGGTGTCGAAGAAGTTGATGCCGTGCTCCAGCGCACGGTCCATGATCGCGTGCGCGTCGGGCTCGTCGGTGACCGGGCCGAAGTTCATCGTGCCGAGGCAGAGCCGGGAGACCGACACACCGCTTCGGCCAAGGTGGGTGTACTCCATGGCCAAGCACCCTAGATCGGCTCACGACCGGCGTCGCGACGGGGGTGGCACACTGCGTAGGCGCCGCCCATAGGCTCGGCGCTGCTGGCGCCGCCCATAGGCTCGGCGGGTGCGAGGTCCACGGCGTACCGCTGACCCTGTCACGAGTCGGGCGGTGTGGGCGACGCGCCTGCTCTTCGCCACCAACGGGGGCTTCTTCGCCAGCTGGGTCTCGCGTATCCCGCAGGTGCGCGACGACTTGCACGCCAATGACGCCGGGCTCGGGCTGGCGCTTCTCGGCCTGGGGCTGGGTTCGCTGCTGGCGATGCCCGCCTCGGGCAAGGTCATCGCACGCCTGGGCGTGCGCCCGGTGCTCGCCGCCACCATCGTGCTGGCGACGCTGGACTTCCCGTTGCTCGGGCTGGTCGGGTCGCTGCCCCTGCTCGGGCTGGCCCTGGCGGTGCTCGGGGCGTCGGCCGGGGTGTGGGACGTGGCGATGAACGTCGCTGGGCATGCGGTCGAGGTGCGCGCTGGGCGCACCCTGATGCCCGGCTTCCACGCGTACTGGAGCCTCGGCGGGGTCACCTTCGCCGGGCTGGGAGCGCTGGCTGCCCGGGCCGGGCTGAGCCCGCCGAGACACTTCGCTGTGGTGGCGGCGGCGCTCGGGGCGGTGGCCCTGCTGGCAGCCTTCCGGGTGCCATCCGGTCCAGCCGGGCCTGCCGATGTGCTCGTCGAGCCCGCCGATGTGCTCGTCGAGCCCCACGAGGGCATGGCCCCAGCCCGGCCGCAGTGGGCCCTCACCGACCGTCGGGTGCTCGCGCTGGGCTTGCTCACCTTCTGCGCTGCCTGGGCCGAGGGGTCGGCGAACGACTGGCTGGCCCTGCTGCTGGCCGACGAGCGAGGTGCCAGCGCCGCATTGGCCGCGGCCGGGTTCACCGTCTTCGCCACGGCGATGACCACCGGACGACTGGTCGGCAACCGGGTGGTGGCCAGGCTCGGCCGGGTCCGGTCGCTGCGCTGGGGCGCGGCGGTCGCGGTGGCCGGGCTTGTCGTGCTGCTCGGCTTGCCGCGGCTGGAGCTGGCCTACCTCGGAGCCCTGGGCTGGGGGCTGGGCATAGCGGTGGCCTTCCCGCTGGCGATGAGTGCCGCCGGGGAGACCCCCGGGCGCGGCCCGCAGACCATCGCCGCGGTGGCCACGATCGGCTACCTGGGTTTCCTCGTAGGGCCCCCGATGACGGGTGCCCTGGCGCACCGGATCGGTCTCGGCAGTGCGCTGTGGTTGGTGGTGGGGCTGGTCGCCGGGCTGGCGGCGCTGGCCGGTTCGGCTCGTCCGGTGGCGGCCGCTGCCGGGGCGAATCCCCCCGGCGCGAACCCACCCGGCGCCTGAGTCGCGGTGACGGCCGCGTTGGCGTCCCCCGGTGACCGCCTCACGGTGGCGGTCCACGGCGTTGGCGATCACGTGAAGCACGCTCGCTGACGCTGGAGGGGACCAAACCGGGGCTGGAGCGCGAGTACGCCGTGCAAAGGCCCGCCCGGCCCACCGGGAACGGCGCCGTACGCCGCCCGAGCCGAGCCGCCCGACCCGCTCGACCGAGCCGAGCCGCCCGCGCGAGCCGAGCCGCCCGCGCCCGCCGGGAACGGCGCCGTACGCCGCCCGCGCCGAGGCTGGCGGGCGGCCGACGGCGTTGGCGATCACGTGAAGCACGCTCGCTGA
>JAJZTN010000135.1 GCA_021848885.1 Actinomycetes bacterium | reverse complement strand
GGAACAGCACGATCCGGCGGACGTCCTGATCGGCCACATGCGGGCCGTCGAGCAGGGCGAGTACGCCGACAGTGGCGATCTCGGTGATCAGGGCGGCGACGACTGACCGACCGCGCCCGTAGAGGGACATCCACACGACAGGTGCCAGCAGCACGACGTTGACCCCGGAGGCGAGCCCGCCTGCCGCATGGATGATCAGCGCGAGCGCGACGTAGGTGGACAGCACGGCCGGGTTGTGCCACCTCGCCGGTGCCCAGCCGGCGATCACGGCGAGCACTGTCCCGGCGGTCGGGAGCATGAGCAGCGTCGCCGCGAGCAGGGCCATCGGGTGGGCCACCGCAGTGGCCAGCAGGACCAGCGTCGGGGCCAGCCACGCCGCCGTCGCGAACGGAGCGACCTGCCTGAGTGCGGCTCTGGCACGCTCCGACCGCGAGGTCGGGTCGGCGTTCATCCCGGTGTGCATCGGCACGACGAGGGGGGTGTCTTGAGGTGATGTCGTGCGCACCTGCCCCCGTACGCCGGCGGGGTCAGCGCGGGTCAGTTGTCGCCGCTGGACCTCTCGGAGGCGTCGCCGCTGTCGTGGCTGGAGGACCCGCCGCTGGAGGGCTCGCCGCTGGAGGACCCGCCGATGTAGGGCTCGTCGTGGGAGTCGATCGCACTGCTCGCCGGGCTCGAGCCCCCGCTCGCCGCCGAGCTCGCCGAGGAGCTCGGCCGTGTGGCGCTTGGGGTCCGGGTGTCCGAGGAGGGGCTTGGTGCGGCCGGGCCCAGGCGGGCTGTGAGCGCCGGCAGGCCCGCGAGGCTGGCGCGCAGCGCGGCGATCTGGGCGAGCAGGGCGGAGCGGGTGGCGCCGTCTGGCAGCGGGGCGAGCAGCACGCCGGCCGCGCTGAGCTGACCGGTGACCGCCTCGCGGGCGGCGGCCGAGATCCCGCCGGCCAGCGTGGCCGCGTCGATGCTCTGGTGCGCCTTGCGGGTCAGCGTGGCGGCCTGCCACAGGGCCGCCGCGACGTCGGGGTTGACCGGTTTGGTGTGCACGGGGGACGGGTCACCGAAGATGAGCCGGTTCAGCGGTGTCCCGGTCTCGGCCGCGGCCGTGCCGACACCGGTGACCAGCAGCGCACCGGCCGCGGCCAGCGCGACGACCTTCGTGCGGTGCGAGCGCGCCCGCCGCGGTGGGCTGGGCAGCGGCACATACTCCGCGTCGATGTGGTCCAGCCAGCCGGCCAGCGCGGTGGCCAGCGAGTCGTGCGGCAGCGGCGCCCGGGCGGCCACGGTGTCTAGCCACAGGTCGGCCGCGGCGATCTCGGCCAGCTCGTCGGGGGCGGCCTCGCCTGGCCCGGGAAGGGCGTCGACGTTCATCGTCGAACCTCCGCCTCAGCGAGGGATCGGAGCTGTCGCAGCGCGCGGTGCTGCGCGACACGGACAGCGCCAGCGGTCATGCCAAGCACCTGCCCGGTCTCCTCCGCCGACAGCCCCGCGGCGATGCGCAGCATGAGCAGGTGACGGGTGTCCGGTGGCAGGGTGCTCAGCAGCTCGAGGACATAGACCGAGGTGTCGGCCTGCTCGGCGTGCTCCTCAGGTCCGGGCGTCGAGTCGGCCCGCTCAGGCACCTGCTCGGTCGGGTCCTCCGGCCGGGCGTAGCGGCGTCGGTGGGCCAGGGCGACCTGCCGGGCGGCGATGCCGAAGACGAAGGCCGACAGCGAGTGCTCCTCGTCGCGGTGGCGCGCGAGGCCGGTGATCAGAGCCATGCACACCTCCTGCGTGACGTCCTCGGCGGTCTCGTGGTCGCCGACCCTTGCCCGGCAGTACCGGTAGACCGAGGGTCGGTAGGCCCGGACGAGCGCGTCGGCAGCAACGCCGTCTCCGCGGCGGGCACGCGCGATGAGCTCGCGACGTGTCCCCTCGTCCATCTCGCTCACGCTGTTGCTTCCCGCTCTCGGCTCGTTACAGCGGACCCGACGCGGGGCCGCGGTGGCTGTGCGGTGGGCTGACCGCGGGGCCCTGGAGGGCTTTTCGGCAGACCGGTGGGAGAACTGAAACAGAGCCAGGACCTGCTCCGCCAGCCGGAGCCCAGCCGCAGCCCAGCCGCAGCCGAGGTGATGTGGGGGACCCGGCCCTGTAACGTCCGTCGTGCCCGATGCAACGCTGCCTACGAGCGCCCACCGCTGGCGACGCTTCATCGAAGGAGTGCCCATGTCTCGAGCTCGAGCCGCTCTCGCGGTTGCCGCCCTGACCGTGGCCGGTGCCGCCGGCCTGGCCGCCGCGCCCGCGATGGCCAGTGACAGCGGCACCGGCAACACCATCACGGTGTCGCAGCCGACCGCGACCGACTACTCGTTCACCCTGAACATCGCGGGTGCCGGGATCGTCATCAACTACACCATCGACGCCACCGGGCAGGTCACCGGCGCGGCGATCGGCGCGATCACCCCGGCCACCCCCACCACCTCGCCCGCCGGGAGCGCCGGGAGCGCCGGGAGCCCGGTCAGTGACCCCACGACGGGGCTGGGCACCCTGGCCCCGGCAACCTGCACCGCCCTGCAGTCGCAGACCGCGATGGACCTGGCGGCGCAGAGCCTGCCCACCCCGGCACCGACCGCTCCGGCGCTGAGCTGCACCGGTGAGGAGATCACCCTGACCCTGGCCGACGGCACGGTCATCTCGGTCGAGCTGGGTGACGGCGGGACCTCGGTCGAGGAGGTGCACGCGCAGGGCCCGAGCGCGCCGAGCGCCTCGGCCGAGCCGAGCATGCACGAGCAGTCCGAGACCCCCACGCCCTCGACGGAGCCGAAGGAGTCCGACGCGTCCGGCACCGAGCACGACGGCATGTGGTCCGGCCAGCCCAGCACCACCAGCAAGGACGGGGACTCCGCCACCGTGGGCTCGGGGAGCGGCGGGGACAGCTCGGACAGTCATGACTGATCTGCTCCACGCGGCGGGGCGGCGGCCTTTGGTCGCCGCCCCCGTCGTTGCCCTGGTGCTGGTCGGGCTGGCCGGGCTGACCGGCTGCAGCGCTCCGGCCAGCAGCAGCCCGGCGTCGACGCCGGCCAGCCCGTCGGCGAGCTCGCCGGCCAGCCCGTCGGTCGACGCCGCCGACCAGGCCGCGCAGGCCGCGCGCGCCAAGGCGCTGACCGCCATGAAGACCGTCACGTCGTACGCCTTCTCCTCAACCGAGGTGCTCGGCTCGGACACCACGCTGGTGACCGGCCGGGTGGTGCTGCCCACCTCGCTGGACTACGTCGTGTCCAAGGGCAGCTCGCAGCAGGAGGTCATCCGGGTCGCGGGCGCCACCTACGTGCGCGCCATGCCCGGGGCCTGGAAGAAGCTCGCCAAGCCCGGCAAGGACCCCTCGCCGCTGGCCGGGCTGCTGGCCGCGCTCAAGGCGGTGGACAACCTCACCGTCGACGCGGCCGGCACGCACCTGACCGGCTCGATGACCGTCCCGCAGGCCGTGGCCGCGGGGCTGATAAGCAACGCCTCCTCGGGCACGGCGATCATCCCGGTCACCTTCGTGCTGGACTCGGCCGGGCGGGTCATCGAGTTCGGGCTGTCGGCCACCCTGACGGTGGGCGGCAAGCACGTCACGCTGACCGAGGACACCACCTACTCGGCCTTCGGGAAGGTCCCCGCGGTCAAGGCCCCCTGAGCCAGGGGGTGTCTCAGCTCAGCCGGCCGGTGACCGACTCGCCGGCGGGGAGCTCGGTCCTGAGGATCCACCAGGAGTCGGGGCCCCCGGGCCGGCACAGGTCCATCAGCAGGGTCAGCGGTACGCCGTTGCCCAGCCACGACATGACGAGCCCGCCGGGGGTGAGCGGGGGTGTCGGGGCGCTGGGATCCTGCACCTAGATGTCCTCGGCATCCCGAGCCGTTGACCTGCTAGCCCGCGGGTGTGACAGGCGGGTTCGCCGCTGCCCCGTGGGTCACACCGGTCCCTCTGGTGCCGGGCGGCTCAGCCCATCGGCAGGACGTAGGTGGCCTGGACGGTGCGGCCCTCGCCATGGTGGCGGACCGCCGTGCCCTCGGCGTAGAACTCCACGGTGTGCGGCCCCCACATGTAGCTCTCCGCGCAGAACCGCACGCCGAGCACCCCGGTGCCCCCGCCTTGCACGGCCACGGCCTGCATGCGTGCCAGGGCGAGCTCGCGGGCCTCGTAGTTGCCCTGCGTCCACTGCGACATCTCGACGTTGCGCCCCAGCTGCCGCTGCCCCTGCAGGAAGCCCGCCGCGGCCACGTGGTAGACGCACACGCCCATGACGAAGGCGAGCGGGGCGTGCCCGGTGGCCAGCAGCGTGACCAGGTCCTGACCCGAGAGGTGGCTGGAGAAGGCCTGCCCGTTCGGCCGTTGGAGGCTGCCCGGGGCGGTGCTGCTGCGCAGCGCCGTGCCCGTCGCGATGAACTCCACATGCTCGCCGGCCTCCCCGTGCGGGCGCCACTGCAGGCGGACCCCGACGATGCCGTCGGCGCCCAGGGCGTCGGCCTCGGCCTGCATCCGGGACAAGGCGTTGCTGCGCGCCCGGTGCATCGCCTCGGTCAGCACGGTGAGCTCCTGCTGGGCGCGCAGCCCGCTGAACTGGAAGCCCACGTGATAGACGGAGACGCCCATCACCAGGTTGAGCGGGTCCAGCCCGGCCCCGTGCAGCAGCGCGAGCTCGTTGACCGACAGGTCGCACGTGAAGGTCGTGGCGGCGTGCCCGAGCCGGTCGGCGGCGACCGGGTCGAGGCTGCTGAGCTGGCTCATCCCGGTGCCGTCCCTCCTGCGGCGCCGGATCACTCCGGCGCGAGGCGATGCTGGGCTGCGACCAGTGTGGCCGATCCGGACCCCCCGCGTGGACGGGAGCCAGCAACCGCCGCAGGCCGCGCTGGCTCAGCGCGCGCTACGACGTCCCGCGCGGGGCTCAGCGCGCGCTACGACGTCCCGCGCGGGGCTCAGCGCGCGCTACGACGTCCCGCGCGGCTACCAGCCGAGAACGCCGCCGCCCCGCCGGAGCGGCTCGGGTGTGCCGGGTTGCCTGCCGCCCCGCCGGAACGGCTCGGGTGTGCCGGGTTGCCTGCCGCGGCGCCGGAGCGGACGCCCCGCCGGACAGCTGGCCCACCCTGCGCGCGGCCTGGCCGCGACCGCTGCACCGGCTCGGCGGTGACTACCGGGGCCACGCGGGCGAAGCTGCGCTCACCCGGGGCGAGCACCTCCAGCAACGGGTGGCCCGGTGCGATCCGGGTGGTCTGCGCGCTCACCCCGGCCTTGCGGGTCAGGTCGGCGACGTCGCGGACCTGCTCGTCGGTCATCAGCGTGACCACCGTGCCGGAGGCCCCGGCCCGGGCGGTGCGCCCGGAGCGGTGCAGGTAGGCCTTGTGCTCGACGGGGGGGTCGGCGTGCACCACGAGGGTGATCCCGTCGACGTGGATGCCGCGGGCGGCGATGTCGGTGGCCACCAGGGTCGGGTGCGTGCCGGTGGAGAACGCCTCGAGGTTGCGCGCCCGGGCGTTCTGGGCGAGGTTGCCGTGCAGCTCCACCGCCGGTACGCCGGAGGCGACGAGCTGGCGGGCCAGCGCCTTGGCCCCGCGCTTGGTGCGGGTGAAGACCAGGGTGCGCCCGGGGGCTGCCGTTAGGTCGACGAGAACCGCGAGCCTGTCCTCGCGCCGCACGTGCAGCACGTGGTGCTCCATGGTGCCGACCGGGGAACGGTCCGAGTCGACGCTGTGCGTTATGGGGTTGGTCAGGTAGCGCCGGACCAGCCCGTCGACCCCGGCGTCGAGGGTGGCCGAGAACAGCAGGCGCTGCCCGTCGCGAGGGGTCTGGTCCAGCAGCCGGCGCACCGAGGGCAGGAAGCCCAGCTCGGCCATGTGGTCGGCCTCGTCGAGCACGCTGACCTCGACGGCGTCCAGCCGGACCTGCCCGCCCCGGATGTGGTCCTCCAGGCGGCCCGGGCAGGCGATGAGCACATCCACCCCGGCGCGCAGACCGCTGATCTGTCGTGATGCGGGTACGCCGCCGAAGACGGTGAGGGTGCGAAGGCCGAGGGTCGCGGCCAGGGGGGCGGCGGCCGCCTCGATCTGGCTGGCCAGCTCGCGGGTGGGAGCCAGCACGAGCGCCCGGGGGCGGCCCGGTTGGCGGGTCGCGCCGCTGGCGGCCAGACGGGCCAGCACCGGCAGCAGGAACGCGAAGGTCTTGCCCGATCCGGTGCGACCACGGCCGAGCACGTCGCGCCCGGCGAGTGAGTCGGGCAGCGTGGCGGACTGGATCGGGAACGGCGCCGTTATGCCGAGGCGGGCCAACGCCGCCACGAGCACGCTGGGCACGCCGAGCTGGGCGAAGTCGGGGGTGGGTGCGCCGGCGGTCGACACGGTGCGCGCAGGGTGTGAGGGCATGCGGGTAGAGGGGCGGCTGGCCGCCATGAAGTCTCCGAACGTTGAGGGGCGTCCTGCCCGGCGCGCACCCTTGGGGTCGCGACGCATGAAGGCGAAAACTGAGGTCCCGAGGCAAGACTGACCGGGAAGCGAGATCAGTCTAGCCTGCCGTGACGGTGCGCCATGACCACCGCGCTGACCACGCGGCGCCCCGCGCCCCACGCGTCGCCCGACACGCGCCCCGCGCCCCACGCGTCGCCCGACACGCGCCCCGCGCCCC
>JAJZTN010000010.1 GCA_021848885.1 Actinomycetes bacterium | reverse complement strand
AGCTGGGCCCGATCGGGTTGGGCCTGGTCCGGCGGAGCGTGCCGACCGAGGCGACACTGCACCTGGGCCGGGTCAGTGCGGCGCAGGAGGTCGTCGTACCTGCCTGATGTGGGGCTGTCGGGCCCTCCCACGGGTGGATCGGGACAAACTCGAGCATTCGCGGATGAAAGTTTGACCACCCTCGTGTAGACCCCTCCGTGGCGAGCCGATAACCTCGGCATGCGCGGTTCGGTCGCTCGTGGCGAGCTGGTCTTGGGGCGAGCGGAGCACGCACACGGGGATGTCCAGGTCGCGGGGGCTGGATCTATGGTCAGTGAGGCATCTGAGGCGCTCTCGGCGTTCCCTCGCTTGCGCGCTGCCAGTCCGCCGGTTGCCGAGCGAGGGCGGCCCAAGATCTTCACTCGGGTGCTGGCGGGCCTGGACGCGGCCGTTGTCGGTCTTGCGGTCGGCACCGGGCTGGTGCTGCGCTTCGGCTTCACGGCGGCGAGCGTCTCCGGGCTGCCCGCCGGGACGCTCACCGGCTCCTATGTGGTGGTGGCCACCGCGGTCGTCCTGGCCTGGCTGGTCAGCCTGTCGGTGCACAACACCCGCGACTGGCGCATCCTTGGCACCGGCCCGGAGGAGTACAAGCGGGTCATCGCCGCGAGTTTCCGGCTCTTCGCCATCGTGGCGCTGGTGTCCTATGTGGGTCGGCTCAGCCTGTCCCGGGTCTTCGTGGCCGTGGCGTTCCCGGTGGGCGTTGGCCTGCTGATGCTGGAGCGCTGGTTGGCGCGCAAGTGGCTGCAGCGCCGGCGGTTGGCCGGGGAGTACGGCCACCGGGTCCTCGTCGTGGGGGGCTGCGAGACCGCCGAGCACCTCATCAGCGAGCTCCAGCACGCGCGCCACGCGGGCTACCAGGTGGTGGGCGCCTGCCTGCCGGGCGGGGCCCCCGTCGTGGCAGCCGTCGCCGGGGTGCCGGTGCTGGGCGGGATGAGCCGGGTGCTCGCCGCCGCGGGAGAGATCGGCGCCGACACCGTCGCTGTCGTTCCTTCGCCCGGGCTCGGTGCCAAGGATCTTCGCCGGCTCGCCTGGCGGCTGGAGGGCACCGGGATCGAGCTGGTGGTGGCCCCGGCGCTGACCGACGTGGCCGGCCCGCGGGTTCAGGTGCGGCCCGTGGCGGGGCTGCCCCTGCTTCATGTGGCGGCGCCGCAGTACGAGGGCCCGACCCGGGTGGTCAAGGAGCTCTCCGACCGGGTCGGGGCCACGCTGCTGCTGCTGCTCAGCTCGCCCGTGCTGGTCCTGGCGGCGATCCTGATCAAGCTGGACAGCCCCGGGCCGGTGCTCTTCCGGCAACGCCGGGTGGGCCGCAACGGGCAGACCTTCGTCCTCTACAAGTTCCGCTCCATGGTCGATGACGCGGAGCGGCAACGCGGCAAGGTGGCCGGGCTCAACGAGCAGGACGGCGTGATGTTCAAGATCCGCCAGGACCCCCGGGTAACCCGGATGGGCCGCTGGCTGCGTCGGCTCTCCGTCGACGAGCTTCCTCAGCTCTTCAACGTGCTGCGCGGGCAGATGAGCCTGGTCGGGCCCCGCCCGCCGCTGCCGGAGGAGGTTGCGCGCTACCACGACGACGTGCGCCGCCGGTTGCTCGTCAAGCCGGGCATAACCGGGCTCTGGCAGGTCAGCGGACGCGCCGACCTGTCGTGGGAGGACAGCGTGCGGCTGGACCTCTACTACGTGGAGAACTGGTCGCTGGTGGCCGACCTTCTCATCTTGTGGAAGACGGCCTCCGCCGTGCTACGCGGCCGCGGGGCGTACTGACCCGGCGGCGAGCACTTCGTGGCACGATGCCTCCCGTGTCCGCCCCACCGTTCCCGCCCGCGGCCGCTGTGCTCGCACCGCCCGGCTTCGCGCGAACCCGCACGCTGATAACGGTTGCCCCGACCGGTGCTGAGTCGACCAAGGCGGACGTGCCCGCGCTGCCGGTGACTCTCGAGGAGCTGGTGGCCGCCGCGAAGGCATGCGAAGCCGCCGGTGCCGGGCTGGTCCACGTGCACATCCGGGACGAGCACGCCCTGCCAACCCTGGACCTCGGTCGGCTGCGTGAGACGGTCGCCGCGCTGCGCGAGCAGACCAGCATGGTCATCCAGCTGTCCACCGGCGGTGCCGTCACCGACCCCTATGAGCAGCGGCTGCGCGTTCTGGAGGCGCAGCCGGACTCCTGCTCGTTGACCTGCGGCACGGTCAACTTCGGTGAGGACGTCTTCCTGAACTCCTGGCCCTTCATTGTGGAGCTCTACCAGCGCACCCAGGCGATGGGCATCGTGGCGGAGTTCGAGCTCTTCGACCTCGGCCACGTGGCCGCGTTGCACCGGCTGCTGGATGGCTACGGCGCCCCGGCCGGTGGCCGGGTGCACGCCGATCTGGTGATGGGGGTGCCCGGCGGGATGCCGGGCACGGCCGCGACGCTGGTGGCCGCGGTGGCCGCGCTTCCCGAGCAGGCCACCTGGTCGGCCACCGGCATCGGACGAAGCACCTTGCCGGTGGCCCTGAGCGCACTGGCCGCGGGCGGGCACCTGCGGGTGGGCTTGGAGGACACCGTGACCTTCGCGCGGGGTCGCCCGGTCCGGGACAACGCCGAGCTGGTGGAACGGGCGGCGGCCCTCGCCGTGCTCGCCCAACGCCCTCCGATGTCCACCGAACAGGCGAGGGAGTTCCTCAACCTGAACCCCGGCGGCGGGACGAGCACATCCGGGTCCGTCACGGGCGCACCCGGCCGGGACGAGCGAGCAGTGGAGGCCTGATGAGCGCACGTGCGGCCCAGCCGGTGCCGGGTGGGCGGCGCCGGATCGACCGGGTGCTGGCCGACGGTTACGCCGACGCCCTCGCCGAGCTGAGCATGGACGAGCTTCGCTCGCGCCGCCGCGAGGCCGAGCAGGAGGAGACAGACCTGTCCTTCACCCGGCGGATGCTGCAGGGCCGGCTGGACATCCTGCGCGCCGAGAGGGCGCGCCGTGCTGGCGGTGACACCGGGTCTCTGGTCGACCGGCTCGCCGACATCCTGGCGGACTCGGTGCGCCAGGACCGTGGGCTGGGTCGACACCTGGACCGTGAGCCTTCCCGGCTGGACGAGCGCCGCCGCTCGGTCGAGCAGGTGATATCCGACGTGGGGATCTCCGACGTCTCCGCCCTCGACGACACCGGGCTCGAGGCGGCGCTCGAACGGGTCGGCGCCCTGGAGCGGGCCGTCTCCGAGCAGCGTGCCCGGGTGCAGGCCGTGGTGGACCGGCTCACCGCAGAGGTGGGGCGGCGCTACGCAGCGGGGGGCGTCGACATCGCCGAGGCGCTGCGCGACGCCTGATCGCCGTGCGCGCCGTGCTGCAGCGCGTCGCCCGGGCCGCCGTACGGGTCGATGGCGAGACGGTCGCGACCCTCGACGGACCCGGGCTGCTGGCCCTGGTGGGGGTGACCCACGACGACGGGCCGGCGCAGGCCGACCGGATGGCCGCAAAGATCTTCGGGCTGCGCGTCTTCGACGGACCGGCCGGGCAGGCCAGCGCGTGCGACCTCGGCTTGCCGGTGCTGGTGGTCAGCGAGTTCACCCTCTATGGCCAGACCGACAAAGGCCGTCGGCCCAGCTGGTCGGCCGCCGCCCCCTCGCCGGTGGCCGAGCCGCTCGTGCATCGGGTGGTCGAGGCGCTCCAGGTGGCCGGGGCGGTGGTGTCGACCGGACGGTTCGGCGCGCACATGCAGGTCGAGCTGGTCAACGATGGTCCGGTCACGCTCGTGCTGGAGACCTGAGCCTCGCCCGGTCGGGCGTCGACCCCGCCCCACGTCCGGGGGCCTCGCCCGCTGCCAGACGATCAGGTGAGACTCGCCACGCTTGCCCGGGCTTGCGAAATGCTTGCTCTTGCTAGCACCATGGAGGTCATGACCGGTATCCGCATGGAGTCGATCGGGGACTACATCCGGGCGCAGCGCCACACGGCGCGGATCTCGCTGCGCCAGCTCGCCGACCTCGCCGGGGTGTCCAACCCCTACCTCAGCCAGATCGAGCGTGGGCTGCGCAAGCCAAGTGCCGAGATCCTCGGGCAGATAGCCAAGGGGCTGCGGATCTCCGCGGAGACGCTCTATGTGCGTGCCGGCATCCTCGAGGAGCGCGACGGCGCCTCGGACGTGGCCGCGGCCGTGCATGCCGATCCCACGTTGACCGAGCGGCAGCGGCGGGTTCTGCTGGACATCTACGAGTCGTTCCAGCGGGAGAACGCCAGCGCCGGCCTGGCACCGTCCCGGCGCGCCACCCCCACGGCAGCCGATGACGGCGACGACGTCAACGTCGACGCGACCGCTCCGACACCGGCCCGGGCGACACCGGCGTCGCGCGGCACCCGACACGCGGGGGGCCCCGCCACGACGAAGAGCACCAAATCGTCGGCCGCCCAGCGCGGCTGATCCCTCAGACGGAAGGACCTGAAGTGCCCACAACCAACTCCCTGCCCGGCGAGCTGCGTACGGCGCTCACCGACAGTACGCCGCTCTACGCCGTCGCCGGCCTCGGCGACCTGGCCCTGACCCGTTTGCGGGAGACGCCGGTCCGGCTTGCCCAGCTGCGCTCGGAGGTTCCTGCCCGGGTGGCCGAGCTGCGTAGCCACGCCGAGCCGAAGACCCTGGCCGGCACGGTCACCGAGCGGGTCAGGGCACTGCAGGCCGATGCTGCCCACCTGCCGCTGCGTGCGGCCGGCCTGGCCCTCGAGCTGGGCGCCAGGGCCGGGGACACCTACTCGGAGCTGGCCAAGCGCGGGCGTGCCGTCGTACAGGGTGCTTCGCGGCCTGGGGCCGCGGCGACGCCGGCTGCCGAGAAGGCCAGTGGTGCGCGTGGTCCCCGGCGCTCGGCCGCCAAGCCGGCGCGGGCCGCGAGCAAGCCGGCGACGTCCCGGCGCCGCGCCGCGGCAAGCAAGCCGGCCGCATCCGCCAGCAAGCCGCAGGCCTAGGACCCGGGTCCGGCACGGGCCTCACCGGCTCGACCTGACCCCGGACCCCTCCGCGCACCCGCAGGCGGGTCCGGGGTGATCTAGGCTGGCGGTGTGTTCGGCAACTTCGGGTCGGTCTTCGGGCAGCTGCAGGGGCTGGTCTTCTACGCCCTGCTCGCGGTCTCCTTCGCGGTGAAGATCTATGCCCTCGTCGACGCGCTGCGGCACAAGAACCCGGTGTACGCCGCGGCAGGCAAGCGAACCAAGAACTTCTGGCTGGCCCTCACCGGGGTGTCGTTGGCGGTCCAGGTGGTCATCCTGAGCCCGCTGTCCATGCTCAACATCGTGGGCTTCGTCGCCAGCGCGGTCTACCTCGCCGACGTTCGCCCGGCGCTGCGCGAGGTCGGTGGGCGCGGGGGTTCCTCCGGCGGTGGCTACCGCCGTTGGTGACACCGCCCCGTCCCGGCCCCACCGGGGGCGACCGGCTCGGCCGCACCCTGCGGTTGGAGCTGGCCGATGCGACGCTGCGGGAGTGGGACGCGACCGTCCTCGACGCCACCCCCGAGCGGATCGTGCTGGACCGGTCCGCGTTCTACCCCGGTGGGGGCGGGCAGCCTCCCGACCATGGAGTTCTCTTGTGGGGTGGGGTCCAGACCCGCATCGTCGGGGCCCGTCGCGCCGATGACCTGGAGCTCATCCCGGCCGAGGGGGATCCGCTGCCGGTGCCCGGTGCCGCGGTCCGCGGGGCGATTGCCGATGAGCGCCGCACCGCGCTCATGCGCACCCACTCGGCCCTGCACCTGCTCTCCGGGGTCGTCTTCCGGGACTTCGCGGCCCTGGTGACCGGGTCGAACATGGAGCCGGGGGAGGGTCGGCTGGACTTCAACCTCGACGCGGTCCCGGAGGGATTCAAGGAGGCTGTCGCGGCGCGCTGCGAGCAGGAGGTGCTCGCCGACCGCGCGATAAGCGTCTACTCGCTGCCGCGCGAGCAGGCGCTGGCCATCCCCGACATCATCCGCACCGCCAAGAACCTGCTGCCCCCGGCGATCGAGGTCGTGCGCATCGTCGACATCAACGGGCTGGACGTGCAGGCCGACGGTGGCACCCACGTCGCCTCGACCGCCGCGATCGGGCGCATCGAGGTGGTCAAGGTGGAGAACAAGGGCAAGGGCTTCCGCCGGATCCGGGTCCGGCTCAGGGACTGAGAGCCCGAACCGGCCGCCGGGCAGAGCCTGCCGGCGCCGGACCGGCCCGACCCGGGGAGGAGTCGCGGATGAGTGAGCCGCTGACAGTGCGCTGCGAGCTCGGCGACATCACCACAGTGCACGTCGATGTCATCGTCAACGCCGCCAACTCCACGCTGCTCGGCGGGGGCGGGGTGGACGGGGCGATCCACGCCGCCGGCGGGCCGGAGATCCTCGCAGCCTGCCGCGCGCTGCGGCGCAGCACACTGCCCGACGGGCTGCCGGTGGGTGCCGCGGTGGCCACAACGGCCGGCCGGCTGCAGGCCCGCTGGGTGGTGCACACCGTGGGCCCGAACTGGAACGCCGGGCAGCGGGACCGCTCGCTGCTGGTGTCCTGCTACCGCGAGTCGCTGGTGCTGGCCGACTCCCTCGGCGCGGCCAGCGTCGCCTTGCCGGCGGTCTCGGCGGGCGTCTACGGCTGGCCGCTTCCGGATGCCGCGCTGGCCGCCCGCGACGGGCTGGCCGAGGCCCGCCCCCGGCTGACCCACGTCGGCGAGGTCCGGTTCGTGCTGTTCAGCGAGGCGGTCCTGGCTGCCTTCCGCGCGGCCTTCGAGCCCGCTGACTGAGCGTGGCGCTCAGTCAGCGTGGCGCTCAGTCAGCGACCACCTCCCAGGGCACGGTCAGCTCACCGTGCCGGGCGGCGCGGGAGTCGCTGAGCACCGGCCATCCGGCCACCCGCAGCAGGTCCACGGCGGCCACCCAGCGCTGCCGAGGCCCGAAGACCGAGTACGGCGCGGCCGCGGCCCAGGCCCTCTGCAGGGCGGCCAGCAGCGCGTGCACCGGCCGGCCGGGGACGTTGCGGTGGATGAGGACCTTGGGCAGCCGGGCGGCCAGCTCCGCCGGGCTGCCCAGCGAGCCCAGGTGCGCGGCCAGGGTGAGACTGCGCGGCCCGTCCCGGTCCAGCGCCACCCAGCTGGCCCGCCGGCCGAGCTCGTCACACGTCCCCTCGACCAGCAGCCCCCCCGGTGCCAGCCGACCGGTCATCCGGGCCCAGGCCGCCCATGCGGCCGGCTCGTCGTACTGACGCAGCACGTTGAAGGCCCGCACCAGGACCGGCCGGCGCCCGTCCAGGTCCAGCTCGAAACCGCCGACGGCGAAACGCAGCCGGGGCGGGTCGGCATGCCCTGCCGCGGCGGCCACCCGGGCCGGGTCGATCTCCAGGCCGGTCACCTCGACGTCGGCGCGCAGCCGGGCCAGCCGATGAGCCAGCTCGTTGGTGGTCCAGTGCGCGTGCCCGAAGCCGAGGTCGACCACCAGCGGGTCCGCCGCCTGCAGCAGGTTGCGGCGCGCCTCGCGCAGCAGCCAGCGGTCCACCCGGCGCAGCCGGTTGGGGTGGGTCGTGCCCCGGGTGGGGACCCCCTCCGGCCGACCGGCCCGGGCGTGGCCAGCCGGGTTCACCGCGGGAGGCCCCACCGCTGCCCGCCCAGCGCCTCGACCAGTCCGTCGGCCACCAGGCTGCGCAGTGCCCTCTCGCGCTGCACCGGGTCCGGCCACGCCAGGTCCAGCTCGGCCTGGCTGACCGCGGGGGTGGCGGCCGGTCGGTCCCGCAGCACCGCGAGCAGCCGGCCGCGTGCCTGACGGTCGGTGCCCGCCCATGGCTGCCGGCGCCGCTCGGGCCGGGCAGCAGCGGGCTGCCCGGCGAGCCGCCAGGCACACCAGTCCCGCACCGGGCAGACCGCGCAGCCCGGGCGGCGGGGGGTGCAGACCAGCGCGCCGAGCTCCATGAGCGCAACCGACCAGACCGGAGCCTGCTGCGGGCCGGGCAGCAGTGCGGCCGCACTGGCTCGCTCGCTGACCCGCTGGTACGCCGGGGCCGCGGGCTGGGCGTGCAGCAGGCGCGCCAGCACCCGCCGGACGTTGGTGTCGAGCACCACGTGGCGGGCCCCGAAGGCGAAGGTGAGCACCGCGGATGCGGTGTAGTCGCCTACCCCCGGTAGTGCCCGCAGCGCGTCGTAGCTGCTGGGCACCTGCCCACCGTGACCGGTGCTGATCTGGGTCGCGGCGGCGTGCAGCCGTAACGCCCGGCGGGGGTAGCCCAGCCGACCCCAGGCGCGCACCGCCTCGCCGGCCGGTTCGCCGGCCAGCCCGGGTGGCTCCGGCCAGCGCGCCAGCCATTCCTGCCAGAGCGGGCGGACCCGCTCGACGGGGGTCTGCTGCAGCATCACCTCGCTGACCAGCACTCCCCACGGGCTGGTCCCGGGTCGCCGCCATGGCAGGTCGCGGGCCTGCTCGGCGTACCAGTCGAGCACCGCCTCGTGCAGCGCCTCGGGTCGCGCGGCCACGTCGGGGCCTGTGCCCGGTGGGCGGGACCGGCGTGCTCCTGGGGTGGCCGGGGCGCTCACACGTAGCGTTCGAGGATGCTTGACTCAGCCAGCCGGGACAGCCCCTCGCGCACCGTGCGGGCCCGGGACTCCCCGACACCCTCGACCGCCTGCAGGTCGTCGATCCCGGCGGCGAGCAGCTTCTGCAGACCGCCGAAGTGCTCGATGAGCCGCTCCACCACGGCGTTGGGCAAACGCGGGACGCGGGCCAGCAGCCGGTAGCCGCGCGGGTTGACCGCCGAGTCCAACGTCTCGTTGCCCAGCCCGATGGCCCGCGCCACCGAGCTCAGGTCCACCAGCTCGGAGGAGCTCAACGCGTCCAGCTCGGCAAGCGCATCGGTGACGGTGCGCTGCCGGCGCCCCGAACCGGTCGACATGTAGTCGCGCACAACCAGCTGCCGGTCGGAGTCGACCCCGGCGATCAGCTCGTCGAGCTGAAGGGCCAGAAGTCGCCCGTCGGTGCCCAGCTCGACGACATAACCCTCGATCTCCTTGGCGATGCGGCGCACCATCTCCAGCCGCTGGGCCACCGAGGCGACGTCCCGGACGGTGACGAGGTCCTCGATCTCCAGCGCGGACAGCGTGCCGGACACCTCGTCCAGGCGCAGCTTGTAGCGCTCCAGGGTGGCCAGGGCCTGGTTGGCCCGGGACAGGATCTGGTTGCTGTCCTCGAGCACGTAGCGGCGGTCTCCCACGTAGATCGCGATGATGCGCATCGACTGGCTCACCGAGATCACCGGGTGACCGGTCTGGCGGGCCACCCGCGCGGCGGTGCGGTGCCGGGTGCCCGTCTCGTCGGTCGGGATGCTGGGGTCGGGCACCAGCTGCACCCCGGCGCGCAGCAGCCGGGAGCAGTCCGCGTCAACCACAACCGCGCCATCCATCTTGCACAGCTCACGCAACCGGGTCGCGGCGAACTCCACGTCCAGCACGAAGCCGCCGGTGCACAGCGACTCCACGGTGCGGTCCCAGCCGAGCACGATGAGCGCACCGGTGTTACCCCGCAGGATGCGCTCCAGCCCGTCGCGCAGCGCGGTGCCGGGTGCGGCCGCGGCAAGGGTCGATCGCAGCAGGTCCTCGACGTTTCGGTCGCTGACGGCCACGTGTCCCCCGATCGGGAGGCGGATCGCTTCGGCGCTGGTGCGGCGTGCGGCGGGAGTGTATCGAGGCGCGCGCCGCTCAGCCCGACCCGCTGGCAAGACCCACCGGACCGGCCGTGCGCCGCGCCAGGCGGACCGCCTCGATGACGTCGGCCACCTCGACAACCCGCAGCCCTTCGACGACCCCCGGCGCGACCCCGGAGTCGACCGGCACCAGGGCGAGGTCGAAACCCAGCCGGGCCGCCTCGGCAAGCCGGCGGGCCACCCCGGGCACCCGGCGAACCTCGCCAGCCAACCCGACCTCCCCGAAGGCCGCCAGGCCGGGGCCGATCGGCCAGTCGCCGCGCGCGCTGGCCACCGCGACAGCCAGCGCCAGGTCGGTGGCCGGCTCGGTCAGGCGCGCTCCCCCGACGGTGGCCAGGTAGACCTCCTGGTCACTCAGCCCCACCCCGGCCCGGCGTGACAGCACGGCCAGCACCATGGCCGCCCGCGCCGGGTCCAGCCCGCTGACCGCCCGGCGCGGGGTGGCCGCGCCGCTGGGGGCGACAAGCGCCTGCACCTCGGTGACCAGCGGGCGACGGCCCTCCAGCGTGACGGTGACGCAGCTGCCGGACACCGGGGCGGCCCGCCGGGTGCGGAAGAGCTCGCTCGGGTCGGCCAGCCCGACCAGGCCGGTCTCGGACAGGTCGAAGCAGCCCACCTCGTCGGTGGCGCCGAAGCGGTTCTTCGTGGCGCGCACCAGCCGCAGCCGGGAGTGCCGCTCTCCCTCGAAGCTGACCACCACGTCGACGAGGTGCTCGAGCACGCGCGGCCCGGCGACCGAACCGTCCTTGGTCACGTGACCGACCAGCACGGTGGGCATCCCGGTCTGCTTGGCCACCCGGATCAGCGTGGTGGCCACCTCGCGCACCTGGGCCACCCCGCCGGCGCTTCCCTCCACCTGGGCCGAGGCGATCGTCTGCACCGAGTCGAGGACCAGCAGCCGCGGGGTCAGCGCCTCGACGTGGCCGAGCACGGCCGCCAGGTCGGTCTCGGCGGCCAGGAAGAGCTGCTCGTGCAACGCCCCGATGCGCTCGGCCCGCATCCGCACCTGTGCCGCGGACTCCTCGCCGGTGAGATAGAGCACCGGCCCCGCGGCCGCGGCCCGCGCCGCCACGTCGAGCAGCAGGGTGGACTTGCCGACCCCCGGCTCACCGGCCAGCAGCACCACGGCTCCGGGCACGAGCCCGCCGCCGAGCACCCGGTCCAGCTCACCGACCCTGGTCGGGCGGACCCGCGCGCCAAGCTGCTCGACATCGTGGATCCGCCGGGCCGGTGTGCTGACCGGACCCGCGGTGGTCCGCCCGGCCGGGGCGGCGCCGACCTCGGTGATGCTGCCCCAGGCCTGGCACTGCTGGCAGCGGCCCACCCACTTCGACCCCGACCAGCCGCACTCCGAGCAGCGAAACGACGGTCGCGGGGCGGTGGAGGCTCGGGGCATGCCGGCAGGGTAGGCCAGCGCACCGACACATCCGGGCGGCGAACCACCGTCGGGCCGGCGGGGGAGCCCGGACGGGGTGGCAGGCGAGCGGTGCGACTCGAGGGTGGCGCGGCTCGAAGGCGACGTATGACAAGGCCGCGCACGACGGAACCGCGCAGGACCGGACCGTCTACGACGGACCGCGTACGACGGACCGCGTACGACGCGTGGCGGGCAGGTTGCCCTCGCCCGCCACGGGTGTCGAATCCGACGGGCATGGTGCTCGGCGCGAGAAGGGCACTCGAGTCCGACGCGAGAACCACCAGTGTGTCGCTTGGGACGTTCGGCCCCAGCGAAGGGGACGTTGGCCCGACCGGTCCGCCGCAATCCCTCCCGTAGCGTCCTTCTGGGTCGAATCGGATCAACGGAGGGCGAAAGTGACAGTGCTGGAGAACGCCCGGGCCAGGCTCGCGGGCCGGGCGGCGCCAGAGTCCGGCTGGAGCGCAGAGGCATGGACGCTCGCCGGAGTGATCGCGACGCCGCTGCGATGGGTGACCGGGTGGCTGTTCTTCTCCGCCTTCTGGCGCCGGGTCGTGCTCGCCCCGGCCAAGCTCGACCCGACCAGCCCGGCGTGGAACGGCAAGAAGATCAATGACTTCCTGCCGCACTCGCTGGGGATTGGAAACCTCCTCGAGTGGCTGGTCAGCCACCCCGCGCTGCTGCAGGTCTTCCTTGTGGGCTTCACCGCGGTCGAGGCCCTGGTCGGCCTCGCCTTGCTGCTGGGCCTGATGACACGCCTTGCCGCGCTTGGGACCGCCGTGCTCTCGCTGGGCATCCTGCTCGGCGCAGGATGGATCGGCACGACCTGCCTCGACGAGTGGCAGATCGGTGCCGCCGGGATCGCCGGGTCCCTGACCGTGATGCTGGCGGGCGGCGGACCATGGGCCCTGGACCGACTCTGGTCTCCCCGCTCGGGGGGTGCGACCCCTGGGCCACTGCTGCGGCTCGTCTCCAGCGGGCGGTTGGGAGGCGAGGGCAGCGCACGGCCGGTCATGCTGGTGGCCGGCGTCCTGGCCGCGGCAAGCCTGCTGGTCACGCTTGCGACGAACCAGGTCTTCGCCGGGGGTGTGTGGGGCCGGCTCCACAACGACTCGAAGGCACCGCACCTGGCGCTCAGCCACGCGGCCCTGCGCCCCGACGGCACCGTGTCACTGGAGATCTACCGGGACGGGGGTCCGGACACCTACGGTGCCTTCGTCGTCGAGGCGCAGGTCCTCGACTCCCGCGGGGCCACCGTCGAGTCCTTCGACGCCACACAGCTCGCCGCGCTGCCCGCCACGGCGATCACCAACCACTACGTCAACAAGATCAAGCCCGGCGCCCGCGCGCTGGTCGTGCCGTTGGCCGCGAAGGCTGATGTCATGCTGAGCCCGGCCAGCCCAGCACGGTTGGCGGAAGGGACCTACCGCATCGTGCTCACCGACGTCAGTGGGGCGGCCTGGACCACGACCGCCACGGTGTCCTGACGCCAGCTGATCGCGCTCACTGGACTCTCCCAGGGTTGCTCATCGGTTTCCCCACCTGGCTCGTCTCTTTCGCGCTAGACCCTGCGCCAGAACAGGTTGACCGCGTAGTCCACCTCGAGACTCCGGTGCTCGGCCAGCGCCGCTTCGGCGACCTCGGGGCGCAGCTCGATGCGCAGCACCGCCTCAAGGTCGGCGCGCCGCTGGAAGACCCAGCGGATGGTCAGCGGCTCGCGGGTGAACCCGTTGCGGGCCCAGAACCGCGCCACCTCGACTGGGTCGTGCTCGGGCAGGTGCCGGGCGAACCAGCGCCCGAAGGTCGACCGGGTGGTGTCGTTGTCGATGACGAACGCCGCCCCACCCCGACGCAGCACCCGGGCCATCTCGCGCAGCCCGGGTTCGCAGCCCGGCCCGAAGAAGTAGGCCCACCGGGCGTGCACCACGTCCACGCTGGCATCGGGCAGCGGCAGCGCCTGCGCGGTGCCCTCCAGCACCCGCACCCCCGCCAGTCCCGCGCAGCGACGCCGGGCGTCGGCCGCCAGCGGCCGGTGCGGCTCGATCCCGGTGACCCTTCCGGTCGGCCCGGCCAGCTCGGCCAACCTGGGCAGGTGGAAGCCGGTGCCGGCCCCGATATCCAGCACGTGCCCGCCGCGCGGGTCGCGCAGCCGCAGCATGGCCGCCTCGATCAGCCGGTCCGGGTCGGCGGCCAGGTTCTCCAGCTCGTAGACCCGCGGGTGGTCCCAGATGTTGGGGCTGCGCACGACCCCGGCGAACGCCATCGCCCCGCCCGGCTCAGCCCCGCCGCCGCGCGGCCCGCCGGGCGGCCCGGGTCGCGGGGTGCTCGGCCAGCCTCGGGCCGCGCAGGTGGGCTGCGGCCAGATCGGCGAGGACGGCGTACGCCGGCTGCCCCATGAGGGCCTGCAGCTCCGGGCGGGCGGAGATGTAGACCGGCCGGGCCGCCCCGTGCGCCCCCGGGTCACCTGAGCAGTACCAGTCCAGGTCGTGCCCGCCCGGCCCCCAACCGCGCCGGTCGTACTCACCGATGCTGACCTCGAGGTAGCTGCTCCCGTCGGGCCGTTCCGCGGTGCGGTAGCTGCGCCGGATCGGCAGCTGCCAGCACACGTCGGGCTTGGTCTCGACGATGTCGCGCCCGGTGCGAAGCGCCAGGGCGTGCAGCGCGCAACCGGGGCCGCCGGGGAAGCCTGAGCGGTTGAGGAATATGCACGCCCCGTCAACGACGCGGGTCTTGCGGGCCCCGTCCTCATCGGTCTGCACCGTCCTGGTGCGCTTGGGCCCGGCCGCCGCGGCGTGCTGCCACGTGCTCTCGTCCAGCTCCCGGGCCGCAGCCCGCACCCGGCGTTCGTCCTGGCGGTCGGAGAAGTGCGCCCCGAGCGTGCAGCAGCCGTCGTCCGGGCGCTCGGCGTAGATCCCCGAGCAGCCCCGCCCGAAGATGCACTGCCAGCGCGAGGTCAGCCAGGTCAGGTCGGCGCGGAAGACGACCCCGTCAGGGTCGGCGGGGTCCGGGAACTCCACCCACGCACGCGGGAAGTCCAGACCAACCTCGGGCACCGCGCCAGGGTACGCACGGGCGCGCCCGGGGACAGCGCGGGTTCCCGGGGCTGCGGGGTCGGCGCCTGCCGTGGCCGGGAACGGCGCGGGTGGCCGGGACCGGCGCGCCCTAGGGTGGCCTCATGCGGCTGGGGGTGCTCGACGTCGGCTCCAACACCGTGCACCTGCTGGTCGTTGACGCCCATCCGGGTGCGCGGCCCTGGCCGGCGTACTCGCACAAGACCGAGCTGCGGCTGGCCGAGCTGGTCGAGACGGACGGCACCATCGGGGCCCAGGGTGCGGCGCGGCTGCAGCGGCTGGTCGCCGAGGCGCTGCAGGTCGCCGAGGACCAGGGCAGTGAGGAGCTCATCGCCTTCGCCACCTCGGCCCTGCGCGAGGCGAGCAACGGCGACGCGGTGATCAACGACATCCGGGCCGGCACCGGGGTCGACCTCGAGGTGCTCTCCGGGTTCGACGAGGCCCGGCTGACCTTCCTGGCCGTGCGGCGCTGGTTCGGCTGGTCGGCCGGGCGGTTGCTGGTGCTCGACATCGGCGGAGGCTCGCTGGAGCTGGCCGTGGGCATCGACGAGGAACCTGACGCGGCCATATCGCTTCCGCTGGGTGCCGGCCGGCTGACCCGGGACTGGCTGCCCACCGACCCGCCGGGGGACAAGGACGTCAAGGCGTTGCGCAAGTTCGTCCGCGCGGAGATCGCCAAGCAGCTGCGACCCTTCGCGCTGGCCGGGATGGATCGCAGTGTCGGTACGTCGAAGACCTTCCGGTCCCTGGCCCGCATCGCCGGCGCGGCGCCATCCTCGGAGGGGCCCTACGTGCGTCGCGCCTTGGAACTGGCGGCGCTGAAGGCGTGGGTGCCGCGGCTGGCCCGGCTCTCGGCCGCGCAGCGTGGCGAGCTTCCCGGGGTCTCACCCGGGCGGGCCGGCCAGCTGCTGGCCGGCGCGCTGGTCGCCGAGGCCGCCATGGAGCTCCTCGGGATCAGCCACCTCGAGATCGGGCCCTGGGCGTTGCGTGAGGGCATCATCCTGCGCCGGCTGGACTGGGTTCAGGGACTGTGATCGGCGGGCCCGGCTTAGGCTTGCCGATGTGGCAGCAGCCGGGCGGCGGATCCGGGTGCCCGCGGCGCGGGTGGCCCTGTCCTCCGCATCGTGCTACCCGGAGTCGCTGACCGCGGCGTTCGAGATGGCCGCCCGGCTCGGCTACGACGGGGTCGAGCTCATGGTGATGGCCGACGCGGTCAGCCAGGACGCGTCCGCGGTGAGCCGGCTGGCCGAGCACTACGGCGTCTCGGTGCTCTCCGTTCACGCCCCCACCCTGCTGGTCACCCAGCGGGTCTGGAGCACCGACCCGTGGGAGAAGCTGCGCCGGTCCCGGGAGATGGCCCTGGCACTGGGCGCCAAGGTCGTGGTGGTGCACCCGCCGTTCCGCTGGCAGCGCGACTATGCCCGCGACTTCGCCGACGGGGTGGCCGCGCTCACCGACGACGACGTGCGCTTCGCGGTGGAGAACATGTACCCGTGGCGGGTGGGTGGGCGGGTGGTGCCTGCCTATGCCCCGGACTGGGACCCGGTCGGTCAGCCCTACCGCCACATAACGCTGGACCTCTCGCACTGCGCCACCGCGGGAACCGACGCCCTCGAGCAGCTTGACCGGGTCGGTGCCCGGCTCGCGCACCTGCACCTGGCGGACGGGTCGGGTTCGCCTCGTGATGAGCACCTGGTGCCCGGTCGCGGCGGGCAGCCGTGCGCGGGCGTGCTGGAGCGGCTCGCCGAGCGGGGGTTCACCGGCACGGTGGTGGTCGAGGTCTCCACCCGCCGCGCCGCCGACCGGGACGCCCGGGAGAGCATGCTGGCCGAGTCGCTGGCCTTCGCCCGGCTCAACCTGGCCTGCCTGGACCGCGCCGAGCGGGGCTGAGCCGCTCGGCCGCGAGCCGCGGCGGGGGCGGGCGGGGCTGCCCCTACGCTGACCGGCGGGCGGGTCGGCACCGGCGTGGGGCCCGCGAGGCTGTCCGGATGGAGGGATCGCACCCATGATGCTCAGACGCCCGCTGCTTGCTCTGGCTCGCAGCCGGCGGCTGGGCAGGATGGCGGCCGGCATGCCGGTCACCTCGGGCATCGTCTCCCGGTTCGTGGCCGGAGAGAGCATCGAGGCCGCCGTCGCGGTCGTCGAGCGGCTGCACGCCGGTGGGCTCACGGTGACCCTGGACCACCTCGGCGAGGACACCCGGGACCGGGCCGCCGCCGAGGCCAACCGGGACGCCTACCTCACGTTGCTGGCCCGCCTCGCCGATGCCGGGCTCACCCCGGCCGCGGAGGTCTCGGTCAAGCTCTCCGCGATCGGTCAGGCGTTGCCCGGGGACGGCCCGGCCCTAGCCACCGACAACGCCGCAGCCATATGCGCAGCGGCCGAGGCGGCCGCAACGACGGTCACCCTGGACATGGAAGACCACACGACCACCGACGCCACGCTGGGGACCGTGCACCAGCTGCGGGTGCACTTCCCGTGGGTCGCGGCGGTGCTGCAGGCCTACCTGCGCCGCACCGAGGGCGACTGCCGCGACCTGGCCGGGGCGGGCAGCCGGGTCCGGCTGTGCAAGGGGGCCTACGACGAGCCCGCCTCGGTGGCCTTCACGAGCCGCGCCGACGTGGACCGGTCCTACGTCCGATGCCTGCGGATCCTGATGTCCGGGGAGGGCTACCCGATGGTCGCCACGCACGACCCCCGGCTGGTCGAGATCGCCGGGACCCTGGCGTTGGCCAACGGTCGAGCGCCGGGCAGCTACGAGTTCCAGATGCTCTACGGGGTGCGCCCAGCCGAGCAGGCCCGGCTGGTCGCCGCCGGTGAGACGGTGCGGGTGTACGTGCCCTACGGCGACCAGTGGTTCGGCTACCTGGCCCGCCGCTTGGCCGAGCGCCCCGCCAATCTCGGTTTCGCGCTGCGCTCGATCATGACACGCTCGTAGCCCGCCCGCGGTCGTGCAGGCGGTCGTGCCCGCCAGCAGAGGAGGAGGAACACCGTGGCGCAGGTCCTCGCCGTGCTCGGTGCCGGCAAGATGGGTGAGGCGCTGCTGTCCGGGCTGATCCGGGCCGGTCGCAGCCCGGCGGACCTGCTGGCAACAGCCCGCCGCCCCGAGCGGGCCACACAGCTGCGGGAGCGCTACGGGTTGTCGGTCGTGTCCACCGAGGACGCCGCCGAACGCGCCGAAACCCTGGTCCTGGCGGTCAAGCCGCAGGACATGGCCGCGCTGCTGGACTCACTGGCTGGGCACGTCCGCCCCGGACAGCTGGTCATCTCCGGCGCGGCCGGGATAACCACCGAGTTCCTGGCGGCCCGGCTGCCGGCCGGCACGCCCGTGGTGCGGGTGATGAGCAACACCCCGATGCTGGTCGACGAGGCGATGAGCGCCATATCGGCAGGCTCGCACGCGGGGGAGGAGCACCTGCGACGCGCCGAGGCGGTCTTCTCCGCAGTGGGACGGACCATCCGTGTGCCGGAGTCCCAGCAGGATGCGGTGACCGCGCTGTCCGGCTCGGGGCCGGCGTACTTCTTCTACCTCGTTGAGGCGATGACCGATGCGGGCATTCTGCTCGGGTTGCCTCGGGCGGTTGCGCACGACCTCATCGTGCAGACCGCGATCGGTGCCGCGGTGATGCTGCGCGACACCGGCGAGCACCCGGTCACGCTGCGCGAGGCGGTCACCTCCCCGGCCGGTACGACGATCAACGCCATCCGCGAGCTGGAGCGCCACGGGGTGCGCGCCGCGCTGCTGGCCGCCCTCGAGGCGGCCCGGGACCGTTCCCGCGAGCTCGCCTCCGGTGGCTGATCGCGCTCCTGTCGGTGGCTGTTCGCGCTCCCGCCGGCAACCGGCTCGGGTGCCAGTGACCCTCGTGGTCCCGCAGCCACCCTGGACCCGGGGGCGCCGGGAGTCCGGGCAGCACCGGTAGCGTGCCGCCATGAGCCGGGCCGTGCGGGTGGTGTGGGACGAGTCCTTCACCGCCTACAACTTCGGCCCGGCCCACCCGATGGCCCCGGTTCGCGTCGACCTGACCATCAGGTTGGCCCGCTCGCTGGGGCTGTTCGGCCATGCCGGGGTCAGCATCGTCGACAGCGCCCCGGCGGATGACGCCACGCTGCGGCTGGCCCACGAGCAGGGCTACATCGACGCCGTCCGAGCCGCCGGGGCTGGACTGGCCACCGACCTGTCCTACGGGTTGGGCACCGACGACAACCCGGTCTTCGCCCGTATGCACGAGGCGAGCGCGCACGTCGTGGGGGCCACCGTGGACTGCGCCAGGGCGGTGCACTCGGGCCTGGCCGACCATGCGGTCAACATCGCCGGCGGGCTGCACCATGCCATGCCCGGCTACGCGTCGGGCTTCTGCGTCTACAACGACCTGGTGGTGGCGATCCGCTGGCTGCTCGAGCACGGTGTGCAGCGGGTCGCCTACGTCGACCTCGACGTGCACCACGGCGACGGTGTGCAGCATGCCTTCTGGGACGACCCCCGGGTGCTGACCGTCTCGCTGCACGAGTCCGGTCGCACGCTGTGGCCGGGCACCGGGTGGGCCGACGAGGTCGGCGGCCCCGACGCCCTCGGCTACGCGGTCAACCTCGCCCTACCGGCCGGCACCGGGGACTCCCGCTGGCTGCGGGCCTTCCACTCGGTCGTGCCCGCGCTGCTGGAGAGCTTCCGCCCGCAGGTGCTGGTCTCCCAGCACGGCTGCGACAGTCACATGCTCGACCCGCTGGCCAACCTGGCGCTGAGCGTCGACGCTCAGCGGGTGGCCTACCAGGCGCTGCACGAGATGGCGCACCGCTACGCCGAGGGCCGATGGGTGCTCACCGGTGGCGGCGGCTACGAGATCGTCGACGTCGTGCCGCGAGCCTGGTCGCACCTGATCGCGGTGGCCGTCGGGCACCCGGTAGACCCGACAATGGCCGTGCCGGAGGACTGGCGCGGCTACGTGCGCGACCTGCTCGGTCGCCCGGGGCCGGCCCGGATGACCGACGGGCGCGACCCGGCCTGGCGGGAGTGGTCGGACGGCTACGACCCGGCCGACCCGCTGGACCGGGCGGTGATGGCCACCCGGACCGCGGTGTTCCCGCACCACGGGCTCGACCCGCAGCCGTAGGGACCGACCCGCAGCCGCAGGGACCGACCCGCAGCCGTAGGGACCGGCCCGCAGCCGCAGGGACCGACCCGCAGCCGTAGGGACCGGCCCGGCTGCGCCCGGATGGGGGGAACTTCGGCAACACCCTTCGCGTGGCTCACTTCCGCCCCTACGCTTACGCAGAGTGCATGTGCCCGTCTGCGCCGCCGGAGGGGAAGCCGGCAGCCGGCACGTGCTGGAGGCCGGTGCGCGATGGGGACGGAACGACCCTTGCCCGAGGTGCGGCTCCTTACGGTTGCCGAGGTGGCGGCCGTGATGCGGGTGTCGAAGATGACCGTGTACCGGCTGCTGCACGCCGGTGAGCTCCCGTCGGTTCGGGTGGGCAGGTCCTTCCGGGTCCCCGAGCAGGCCGTGCACGACTACCTGAGGGTCGCCTTCACCGAGACCGCCTGACCTGGACCGGCCCGGGGTTGACGCTGCGTCCGCGCCCGGGCCGTCACGCCGGTACGCTGTGCCGGGCGCCGGGCCTTGGCCACGGCGCAGTCCGAGCGAGCCGCGTGCGCGCGTCGCCCATCCCGGCCGGGTCCCGTCCCCGGCCCCAGCGCGAAACCGAATGAGGGTCAGCCGTGGGTTCCGTCATCAAGAAGCGCCGCAAGCGCATGGCCAAGAAGAAGCACCGCAAGCTGCTCAAGCGCACTCGGGTGCAGCGTCGTAACAAGAAGTAGCCGCCACCAGGGGCGGGTGTGCGAGGAGGCATCGACCTAGGATTGCCCTCGCGCGGCCCGCTCGACCTGGAGGAGGTGGCGCATGGCCAGAGTCGTTCTCGTCACCGGTGTCTCCCGGGATCTCGGGGGGCGCTTCGCCCGGATCCTGCAGGCTGAGCCGACCGTCGAGCGAGTCATCGGCATCGACGTCATCCCGCCGACGCTCGACCTTGGCCGGACCGAGTTCGTCCGCGCCGACATCCGCAACCCGGTGATCGCCAGGGTCATGTCCCAGGCCGATGTCGACACCGTCGTGCACATGAACGTCATCGCCACCCCCCTGTCGGCCGGCGGCCGGGCGTCGATGAAGGAGATCAACGTCATCGGCACGATGCAGCTGCTGGCCGCCTGCCAGAAGTCCCCGACGGTGTCCAAGCTCGTGGTCAAGTCCTCCACGACGGTGTACGGCACGTCCTCACGCGACCCGGCGATGTTCACCGAGGACATGTCAGCCCGGCGGCTGCCCTCCGGCGGGTTCGCCAAGGACTCCGTCGAGGTCGAGGGCTACGTTCGCGGCTTCGCCAGGCGCCGACCCGATGTCACCCTGACGATGCTGCGGTTCGCCAACGTCGTCGGTCCACAGCTGCGCACCGCCTTGACCGACTTCCTGGCCATGCCGGTGGTGCCCACCCCGCTGGGCTTCGACCCCCGGCTGCAGTTCGTGCACGCCGATGACGCCCTCGAGGCGATCAGGCTGGCCACCGTGGCGGAGCACCCCGGGACCTTCAACGTCGCGGGCGACGGCGTGGTCACTCTCAGCCAGGCCCTGCGGCGAGCCGGTCGGCTCGCGCTGCCGGTGCCCCGCTCGCTGGGTGCCTGGGTGGGGCAGGCGGTCCGCCGGGCCGGGGTGGCCGACTTCTCGCCCGAGCAGCTGGACCTGCTCACCTTCGGTCGGGTGGTGGACACCACGCTGATGCGCACCTCGCTCGGTTTCGACCCGAAATTCACCACGGCCGGCGCGCTGGAGGACTTCCTGCAGGCCCGCCGAGGGGCCACCGTGCTCCACCCCGAGCGCGTCGAGCAGGTCGAGAGGGTGCTCTCCGGGGCCTTCGCTGCCGCGGCGGGGCGGTCCCGCGTTGGCTGAGCGAGAGCCCGGGCAGCCGGGGCCGCCCGGGCCACCGGCAGCACCCGCGCGGTCCCTGCGGTCCACCGGACGGCCCAGCGCAGGCCGGGGTGGACAGCCCGCCGCCGTGTCCGCGGCCGCGGATCGGGCCAGTGGCGAGCGGGAGCGCAGACGTCGTCGCCCGACGCCGCTGATAAGCGAGGTCGGGCAGGCCGAGCTCGAGCCGCACAGCTCCGCCGCCGCGGTGGCGCCATCGGTTCCGCCGTCGGTGCCGCGCAGCTCCGCCGCGGTGACACCGTCGGTTCCGCCGTCGGTTCCGCCGTCGGTGCCGCCGCGGCTGCGGCCGGTTCCCAGCGGCCCGGGCGCCGTTCCCGCCGGTGCGGGCCGGTCCGCGGGCCGCAAGTCCGGGCGGCCAGCCGAGGCAGGCCCGGTCGGTCCGCCGGGGTCCTTCGCCGTACTCGACGGTGGGAGCCAGCCCGCCGGGCCTGACGGGCCGGACCTGGTCGAGGCAGGCGAGGCCATCGCGGCGCTGCTGGCCCGGCTGGCATCCTCGTCGCTGGGCCCCGACTGGGACACCCGGGCAGCCGAGATGCTGGCCTTCCTGCGCCGACGGCTGACTGGGCAGTACGAGGTCGACGACTTCGGCTACGACGCGGACCTGGCCCAGCACGTGCTGCTCGCACTCGGGCGACCGCTGTACCGCTCCTGGTTCCGTGTAGAGGTGCGCGGGGTGACGAACGTGCCCGCCGAGGGTGGTGCCCTGGTCGTGGCCAACCATTCCGGCACCCTGCCGCTCGATGCGTTCATGACCCAGCTGGCAGTGCATGACGAGCACCCTGAGCACCGGCTCTTGCGTCCCCTCGGCGCCGACCTGCTCTTCCAGACCCCGTTCCTGGGCGAGGTCGCCCGCAAGGGCGGTTCGACGCTGGCCTGCAACGAGGACGCCGAGCGGCTGCTGGCCCGGGGCGAGGTCGTCGGGGTGTGGCCGGAAGGCTTCAAGGGACTGGGCAAGCCGTTCGTCGAGCGTTACAAGCTGCAGCGCTTCGGTCGCGGCGGGTTCGTCTCAGCGGCGTTGCGCACCGGCGTGCCGATCGTCCCGGCGGCGATCGTCGGAGCCGAGGAGATCTACCCGATGATCGGCAACCTGAAGACCCTGGCCCGGCTGTTGGGGCTGCCCTACCTCCCGGTCACCCCGCTGTTCCCGTGGCTGGGCGTGCTCGGCCTGGTGCCCCTACCGTCCAAGTGGGTCATCGAGTTCGCCGAGCCCATCCCGACCCATGACCTGCCCGACGGTGCCGCCGAGGACCCGATGCTGGTCTTCGACCTCACCGACCGGGTTCGCGAGACGATCCAGCACACGCTCTACTCGTTGCTGATGGCCCGCCGGTCGGTCTTCTTCTGAGCCCGGGTGCCGCGGCACCCCACCCGGGCCCGTCGGCGGCGGCGCGGTGGCTCAGCCACCGGGCAGGGTGGGCACCCCGATCGTCGGGTACGGCGAGGGGGTCGGGCTGGGGGTGACCGTGTCGCAGGGCAGCCCACAGGTGACCAGGATCGTGTGCACCCGAGCACGAAGCGCCAGCACCTGATCGCGCAGCCCGCCGGCCTGCCCCGCCTGCACGGCATCCAGCCCGGCGCGCACAGCCGCGAGCCTGACCGCCACGGTCGGCAGCGCCTCGTCCATCGAGCGCAACGCGATGCCGTCCCGGTGGTCGTGATAGGCGCCCTCCAGCTCGGCTATCGCGTCGAGCAGCTCGGTCTGGGCCCGCCCGTAGGTGATCGCGACCAGCCGGTCGCGGGTGCCCGACGAGGGCTCGGCCAGCAGCCGGTCCACCTCGAGGAGCCGATCGGAGGCTTGTCCGAGCAGCCGTTGCCCGTGCGCGGACTCGCTGCGGGTCAGGCCCAGGCTCCAGCGTTGCAGGTCGAGCTTGAGCCCGTAGAGCCGCTGGCCCGGTAGTGACCCCATGGCCAGCAGCCCGGTGCCGATGGACGCGGCCACCAGCGCGACCAGCACCCCGAGGCTGACCCACGTGGTGCCCCGGCCGGGTCGCCGGCGGCGCCTGGGTGCCCGGTGGGCTCGCACGGGCTGACTGTGCGGCACCGTGGCGGTGTCGTGGTCGGGGCTGGGCACCTGCTGCTCCTCGCGGTTGGGGCGGCTCAGCGTGAGCGCCGGCGCATCGCCACGGCCGCGACCGCGGCACCGGCGGCCGCGCCCACCCCCGCGGCCGTGGGCACTCCGATCCGTGCGGCCCGCCGAGCCCGGCGGTAGTCCCGGATCCGCCAGCCGCTGCGCTTGGCGTGCGCGCGCAACCGCGCGTCGGGGTTGACCGCGCACGGGTCCCCGACCAGCGACAGCATGGGGATGTCGTTGGCGGAGTCGGAGTAGGCCGAGCAGCGGGCCAGGTCCAGACCCTGCCTGGCGGCCAGTGCGGCCACCGCCTCGGCCTTGGCCGGCCCGTGCAGCGGCTCGCTGACCAGGCGGCCGGTGTAGACCCCCTCGACGGTCTCCGACACGGTGCCCAGGGCGCCGGTGAGCTCGAGCCGCTCGGCGATCACTGTGGCGATCTCGACCGGTGTGGCGGTGACCAGCCAGACCTGCTGGCCGGCGTCGAGGTGCATCCGGGCCAGCGCCCGGGTCCCCGGCCAGATCTTGGCTGCCATGATCTCGTCGAAGATCTCCTCGCCGAGGCTGGTCAGCTCCTCGACCCGGTGGCCTTTGACGAAGGTCAACGCCGCCTCGCGGGCGGCGTCCATGTGGCCGGGATCCTCCCTGCCCACCACCCGGAAACGCACCTGCTGCCAGGCGAAGCGGGCAAGGTCGCGGGAGGCGAAGAAGTGCCGGCGGTACAGCCCGCGGGCCAGGTGGAAGATCGAGGCCCCGCGCAGCAGCGTGTTGTCCACGTCGAAGAAGGCCGCGGACCCACGCTGCCGTTCGAGCGGGCCCGTCGGGCCGACCTCCGCGCCGGCTTGCTGCGGCGGGCCGGCAAGGTGCGTGCCCAGCTCAGCTTGCGGGACGGGGTCATGAGCTGCGGTCTGTTCCGCTGCGGGTCCGCGGCTGCGGGAGGCCCGTGCCATGGTCACGAGACTAGCCTCGGGGCGGGTCGTCCTGCCCGGCTCAGCTGGCGATGGAGCGCATCGTCTGCAGGAAGGTGACCGCCTGGGACAGCGGGTCAGCGTCCCGGTTACTGGCTGGGACGCGGCTGCTGGCCTGGTCGATCCGGGCGGTCAGAGTGGCCTGCGGGCTCGGTGTGCTGGCAGCCGGACGCGGCGGGCTGCTCGGCGTGGCCCGGCTGCTCGACCCGGTGGCGACCGGTCGGGCAGGGGTCGCGGCGATCCGGCTGGTGGGCGCGGAGCGGGCCACGGTCTGAGGCCGGCGGAAGTCCTGGGTGATCCAGACCCGGTCGCCGCTCACCACGACGCCGATGCCGATCTGGGTGAAGTCGTGGTCGAGGATGTTCGATCGGTGCGCCGGGGAGTTCATGAAGGCCGTCTCGATGGCGCTCCAGGTGGGGCCCACCCCGACGTTCTCGCCGAGGTAGCTCCAGTTGCTCACCTGGCTGGTCAGCCGCGGGTTGTGCGACAGGGCGTTGTTGGCGGCCATCTGGTTGGACCAGCTCAGCGCCACCGAGGACAGGTCGCTTGACAGCGTGTACGGCGCCAGCCCGGCCTGGGCCCGCGCGGAGTTGACCGCGGCCAGGATCTCGGCGGTGTTGGGGCCTGCGGCGGCGGCCGGGTGGGCCAGGCCCAGCACCCCGGCGATGCTGAGCAGCACGGCGAGCAGGCCCGCGGCCCAGACGGGCACGGCCGGAGCCGGCCGCGCGACGGCCCTGACGACTGCCTCGTGGCTGCGCTGCACGCTGCCCTCCCTGTGGACCGGCGGGTCGAGCCCGTTTGGTGTTCCTGTCAGGGGGATCGGCCTGCCGGACGGCCGGCTTAAGCGCTGGGGCACCCGACTTGGCGGACGTGCCAGACTCCGGTCATGGCTGCGGCGCCTGCGGACCGGCCACGGGTCACCCTGGTGGGGCGGCCCGGCTGCCACCTGTGCGACATCGCCCGCGAGGTCGTGGCCAGGGTCACCGCCGAGACCGGCCAGGCCTGGTGGGAGCGCAACATCGACGTGGAGCAGGACCTGCACGACCGCTACTGGGATCGCATCCCGGTGCTGCTCGTCGACGGGGTGGAGCTCGCGGCCTACCGGGTCGAGGAGGACGCGCTGCGCGCGGCCCTGAGCGCCCTCACGTCGACCTGACCCGGTCGGGGCCCGTGCCCGGCCCGGCGGCCCGGCGGTCGGCTCCGGCACGGTCTGCGGCGTACCTGCCTGGCGGGTCCCGTCTTGACGGGACGGGCGCGGTGTGGCCTCCAGAACACAGCATTCGGGCGTGCTCGGCCGCTAGCACGCAGCGGCCAGACACGGGCCGGATCGCTCGCTTTGTGCCTTCCTTCACAAAGGCCGTACCCTTCCGGTGACACAGCGGCCGTGCGTGGGAGCCGACGAAGCACCGTGACCCAGGACCGAAACCGGGGGGTGGACGACCCCGCGAGGCTGCGTGGCATCGTCCGCGACATCCCGCAGGCAACGGTCGCGAGGCTGCCGGTCTACCTTCGGGCGCTTCACGAGCTGGCCGAGCGTCGGGTCGGCACGGTCGCCTCGCAGGTGCTGGCCCGCGCCGCCGGGGTGAGCCCGGCCAAGCTTCGCAAGGACCTCAGCTGCCTGGGCTCCTACGGCACCCGAGGGGTCGGTTACGACGTGGCGACGCTGGCCGAGCAGATCGCCCGACAGCTGGGGCTGACCCAGGACTGGCCGGTCGTCATCGTCGGGGTCGGCAAGCTCGGTCAGGCTCTGGCCAACTACGCCGGTTTCGCCGACCGCGGCTTTCGCGTCGTCGGGCTGCTCGACGCCGACCCGGCCCGGGTCGGCCAGATCGTCGCCGGGTCCGTGGTGCGTCCCGCCACCGAGCTGGAGCGGGTGGTGGCCGAGCACGGGGTGTGCATCGGTGTTCTGGCCACCCCGGCCGGCAGCGCCCAGCGGATGTGCGACCGGTTGGTCGCCGCGGGAGTGAGCAGCATCCTCAACTTCGCCCCCGTGGTCCTCTCGGTGCCCGACGGGGTGGACGTGCGCAAGGTCGACCTGTCCCTCGAGCTGCAGATCCTGGCTTTCCACGAACAGCGCAAGGACGCCGTCCGGCGCGCCGCAGGGGTGCTGGGGGCGATGCGCGCATGAGCCTGCTCGTCGTCGGTCTGTCGCACCGCTCCGCCCCGGTGGAGCTTCTCGAGCGCACTTCGCTTGGCCCCGAGCATGTCGGCAAGCTCGTCGCGGACGTGGCCAGCGCCGACCACATCGGGGAGGCCGTGGTGGTCTCGACCTGCAACCGGGTCGAGGTCTACGCCGATGCTGCCAAGTTCCACGCCGGAGTCGCCGAGATCACCTCGCTGCTGGCCGACCACACCGGCGTGGCCCACGACGAGCTCACCGCGCATCTGTACGTGCACTACGAGGACCGCGCGGTCGCCCACCTGTTCTCGGTGGCCAGCGGCCTGGACTCCATGGTGGTCGGCGAGGGGCAGATCCTCGGCCAGGTGCGCACCGCACTGCGTGCGGCGCAGGAGGCCGGGGCCGCCGGCCGGTTGCTCAACGAGGCGTTCCAGCAGGCGCTGCGGGTCGGCAAGCGGGTGCACGCCGACACCGATATCGACCGGGCCGGGGCCAGCCTCGTCTCGGTCGGGCTGGAGCACGCCGGGCGGTCGCTGGGGGACCTGTCCGGTCGTAGCGCGCTGGTGGTGGGCGCCGGGTCGATGAGCGCGCTGGCCGCCACGACCCTGGTTCGCGGGGGCATCGGCGAGCTCGTGGTGGCCAACCGCACCTTCGAGCGCGGGGTCGACCTGGCCGCCCGGCTGGGTGGGCGGGCGATCCGGCTGGAGCAGCTGGAGGAGGAGCTGCCCGGTGCTGACCTGGTGCTCTCCTGCACCGGGGCGCTGGCCCTGTTGGTCACCGCACCCGCGGTGACCCGTGCCCGCGCCGTGCGCGGGCCGCGGCCGCAGTTCTTCCTCGACCTGGCCCTGCCCCGTGACATCGACCCGGACATCGCCGAGCTGAGCGGGGTGCGCCTGCTCGACCTGGCCGGGCTGGGCCGGATGCTGGCCGGTGACGAGCGGGCCGCCGACGTCGAGGCGGTCAAGGCGATCGTCACCGAGGAGGTGGCCGGCTTCCTCGGCTGGCTGCGTGCGAGCGCGGTCGCCCCGACCGTCGTGGCGTTGCGGGCCATGGCCGAGCAGGTCGTCGACGCTGAGCTGACCCGGCTGGCCGGTCGCCTGCCGAGCATGGACGAACACACCCGCGAGGAGGTCAGCCAGGCGGTGCACCGGGTGGTGGACAAGCTGCTGCACGCCCCCACCGTGCGGGTCAAGCAACTCGCCGGCGAGCCCGGCGGACAGGGTTACGCCCAGGCCCTGCGCGAGCTGTTCGACCTGGACCCGGTGCGGGTCGAGGCCGTCACCCGCCCGGAGCTGGACGGGGAGCTGGCATGAGGCTGCGGCTGGGGACCCGGGGCAGCGCGCTGGCGCGCGCCCAGTCCGGCACGGTCTGCGACGCGCTGGCCGCCGGGCTGGGCCGTCCGGTCGAGCTGCGCACCATCACGACGTACGGGGACACCTCGGCCGCACCGCTGGCCAGCCTGGGCGGCACAGGGGTCTTCGTCAACGCGCTGCGCGAGGCGCTGCTGGCCGGTGAGGTGGACCTGGTCGTGCACTCCCTCAAGGACCTGCCCACGGCCGCGCCGGAGGGGCTGGTGCTGGCCGCCGTGCCAGCCCGCGAAGATCCACGCGACGTGCTGGTCAGCGCCGGGGGCCGCACCCTGGGCGAGCTTGGGAGCGGTGCCCGGGTCGGCACAGGCTCACCCCGCCGGGCCGCCCAGCTGCGCGCCCTCGGGCTGGGCCTGCGGGTGCTCGCGGTGCGGGGCAACGTCGACACGCGGCTGCGGATGGTCAGTGAGGCCGAACTTGACGCGGTCGTGCTGGCCCGGGCCGGGTTGGCCCGGCTGGACCGGCTCGGTGAGGTCTCCGAGGTGCTCGACCCGCTGCTCATGCTGCCTGCCCCGGGGCAGGGTGCTCTGGCGGTGGAGTGCCGAGCCGAGGACGTCGAGCTGGCCGCGCGGCTGTCCGCCCTCCTCGAGGACCGGGCCAGCCGGCTGGCCGTGACCGCCGAGCGGGCGCTGCTGGCCACCCTGGAGGCCGGCTGCTCGGCCCCGGTCGGGGCGCTGGCCGTGCTGGCCGAGCCGGACCCGGCTGATGGCGCCCCCGGTGGCGCGGGGGAGATCTACCTGCGCGCCGTGGCCGTGACCCCCGACGGCACCCAGCACGTCCGTCGGTCCGCCACTGCTCGGGTCGACTCCCTCGACGACGCCCGGGTGCTCGGCGAGAAGCTAGCCCACCAGATGATCGATGACGGCGCCGGGGACCTCCTGGCCGCCCTGCACCGGGAGCGAGTTCCGTGACCACTCCGAAGAACCCCACGCCCCTGGGATCGGTCGCCTTCGTCGGTGCCGGGCCGGGCGACCCCGGCCTGCTGACGGTGCGAGCCGTCGAGCTGCTGCGCGCTGCCGACGTGGTGATATGCGACCGGCAGCCCAGCGAGCTGCTCGAAGGGTTGTGTGGCGAGGGGACCGAGGTGCTCGACGGCTCCATCGGCGAGGACGGCGCTCCGCTCGCACACGCCCAGCGGGCCAAGCTCGTGCTCAACGCGGCCCGGTCGGGACGCCGGGTGGTCCGGCTGCTGGAGGGTGACCCCTTCCTGTTCTCCACCGGTGCGGAGGAGGCCGCCGCGCTGGCCAAGGCCGGTATCCCCTTCGAGGTCGTCCCGGGGGTCTCGGCCGTCTCGGCCGTGCCCGCCTACGCCGGGATCCCGCTGGCCACCAGCAAGCACCGCGAGGTGCGGGTCGTCAACACGGCCGAGGGCGACCTCGACTGGGCGGGGCTGGCCGCCGGGCGGGCCACCCTGGTGCTGCTGTCCGCGGTCGAGCGGATCGGCGAGATCGCCCAGACACTGGTGTCGGCTGGGCGCCCGGCCGACACCCCGGTCGCGATGACCCGGGCCGGCACCACCACCGGGCAGCGCACCATCGTGTCCACCCTCGCCGGCATCGCGGCCGAGGCCAAGGCGGCCGGGATGCAGCCCCCGGCGGTGACCGTGGTCGGGGAGGTGGTCAACGACCGTGAGGTGCTCAGCTGGTTCGAGACCAAGCCGCTCTTCGGCTGGCGGGTGCTGGTGCCGCGCACCAAGGAGCAGGCCGCCCCGGTCTCCGCGCTGCTGCGCTCGCACGGCGCCGTACCCGTCGAGGTTCCCACCATCGCGGTGGAGCCGCCGCGCACCCCGCACCAGATGGAGAAGGCCATCCGCGGGCTGGTCGAGGGCCGCTACGAGTGGGTTGCCTTCACCTCGGTCAACGCGCTGCGCGCGGTGCAGGAGAAGTTCGTCGAGTACGGCCTGGACGCCCGGGCGCTGAGCGGGCTCAAGGTCGCCGCGGTCGGGGAGAAGACCGCCGCCGCGCTGCGGTCCTGGGGTGTCGAGCCCGACCTGGTGCCACGTGAGGAGCAGTCCGCCCGGGGCCTTCTGGCCGACTGGCCCCCGTACGACGAGGTGCTCGACCCGATCAACCGGGTCTTCCTGCCCCGCGCCGACATCGCAACCGAGACCCTCGTGGCCGGCCTGGTCGAGCTGGGCTGGGAGGCCGACGACGTCACCGCCTACCGCACCGTGCGGGCCGCCCCGCCGGCCCCGCACATCCGTGAGGCGATCAAGGGCGGCGGCTTCGACGCGGTGCTTTTCACCTCCTCCTCCACGGTGCGCAACCTGGTGGGCATCGCCGGCAAGCCGCACGCCACGACGGTTGTGGCCTGTATCGGCCCGCAGACCGCCAAGACCGCCGAGGAGCACGGGCTGTCCGTCGACGTGCTGGCCCCGGCTCCCACCGTGGAGATGCTGGTGGAGGCACTGGCCGGCTACGGCGCCGCGCACCGGTTGGCCGCCGTGCAGGCCGGTGAGCCGGTCCGCCGGCCCAGCGAGCGGCGCGGGTCGGCCCGGCGGCGGGCCAAGTGAGCGGGTTCCCGGCGCAGCGGCCACGCCGGCTGCGTCGTACCGAGGCGATCCGCCGGCTGGTCGCCCAGACCACGGTGGAACCCCGACAGCTGGTGCTGCCGATGTTCGTCAAGGAGGGTGCCACGGCACCCGTGCCGATCGCCTCGATGCCCGGGGTTCACCAGCACGACCGCGACTCGCTGCGCAAGGCCGCCGTCGAGGCGGTGCAGGCTGGTGTCGGCGGGCTGATGCTCTTCGCGGTGCCGTCCCGCAAGGACGCGGTCGGGTCCGGCGCCACCGACCCGGACGGGGTCCTGAACCGGGCGATCCGCGACGTGGTCGCCGAGGTGGGCGATGACACCGTGGTGATGGCCGACCTGTGCCTTGACGAGTTCACCGACCACGGGCACTGCGGGGTGCTCGACGCCCGCGGGGAGGTCGACAACGACGCGACGCTGGCCCGCTACGCCGACATGGCGCTGGCGCAGGCCGAGGCTGGGGTCCACGTGGTCGGGCCCAGCGGCATGATGGACGGCCAGGTCGGGGTGGTGCGGGCCGCGCTGGACGGTGCCGGGCGCAGCGACGTGGCGGTTCTGGCCTACTCGGCGAAGTACGCCTCGGCGTTCTACGGGCCGTTCCGCGAGGCGGTCGAGTCCTCGCTCACCGGTGACCGGCGGTCCTACCAGCAGGACCCGGCCAACGCCCGCGAGGCGCTGCGCGAGGTCGCGCTGGACGTGGCCGAGGGTGCCGACATGGTGATGGTCAAACCCGCGCTGGGCTACCTCGACGTGCTGCGCCAGGTCGCCGACGCGTTCTCCTCCGCCGGGGTGCCGGTGGCCGCCTACCAGGTCTCGGGGGAGTACTCGATGATCTCGGCGGCAGCGGCGAACGGGTGGCTAGATCATGATCGCGCGGTGCTGGAGTCCCTCACCGCCATCCGCCGGGCCGGTGCCGACATCGTGCTCACCTACTGGGCGGTGACCGCCGCAGGCCTGCTCGCCCGGCAGTGACGGCGGCGCGGCCCGGATGCCACGGTGTGACGTTGCGCCGATAGGGATGCCGCGGTGTGACGTCGTGGCGTTCCCAACCGGGGCGCGGCAGGCCCGCTTGGTGTGGCTTGCCACAATGGCGCGGTGACATCCGCGCCGAGCTCGCTACCACAGCCCTACCCGTACGACGCCCCCGCCTCGGCCGAGCTGTTCGCGCGCGCCACCACGGTCACCCCCGGCGGGGTGAACTCCCCGGTGCGGGCCTTCAGGTCGGTGGGCGGAACGCCGCGTTTCATGACCTCCGGCTCCGGGGCCTGGCTCACCGACGCCGATGGCCGCCGTTACGTCGACCTGGTGTGTTCGTGGGGGCCCATGCTGCTCGGCCACGCCCATCCCGAGGTGCTCGCGGCGGTTGGGGAGGCGGTCGCAGCAAGCAGCTCGTACGGCACCCCAACCGAGGGCGAGGTGCTGCTGGCCGAGGAGATCATCGCTCGGGTGCCGGCCGCCGAGCGGGTGAGACTGGTCTCCAGTGGCACCGAGGCGACGATGAGCGCGATCAGGCTGGCCCGGGCAGTGACGGGACGCGCCCTGGTGGTCAAGTTCGCCGGCCACTACCACGGTCATGTCGACGCGCTGCTGGCTGCCGCGGGCTCCGGGGTCGCCACCTTCGGCCTGCCGGACTCTCCGGGAGTGACCGGTGCCACGACCGCGGACACCATCGTGCTGCCCTACAACGACCTTGCGGCCGTCGAGGCGGTCTTCGCCCAGCACGGCAGCCGGATCGCCTGCCTGATCACCGAGGCGGCCGCCGGCAACATGGGCGTCGTACCCCCGCGGCCGGGGTTCACCGCGGGGCTGCGCCGGATAACCGCCGAGCACGGTGCGCTGCTGGTGTCTGATGAGGTCATGACCGGCTTCCGGGTTTCCCGGGCCGGGTGGTGGGGGTTGGAGGGCGTCACCCCTGACTTGTTCACTTTCGGCAAGGTGATGGGCGGAGGCTTTCCGGCCGCCGCGTTTGGTGGACGGGCGGAGCTGATGGACCATCTGGCCCCGTCCGGGTCGGTCTACCAGGCCGGCACGCTGTCCGGGAACCCGGTGGCGACCGCCGCCGGGCTGGCCACCCTGCGGCTGGCCACCGACGAGGTCTACGCCCACCTCGACAAGGTTGCGGCCCAGATCGCCGGGCTTGCCTCCGCTGCCTTGACCGAGGCTGGGGTCGAGCACCGGGTGCAGGCCGCCGGCAACCTGTTCTCGGTGTTCTTCACCGACGGCGAGGTTTCCGAGTACGCCGCCGCCCGGGCCCAGCAGACCTTCCGCTACCCGGCGTTCTTCCACGAGATGCTGGCGCGCGGGGTCTATCTGCCCCCCTCACCCTTCGAGGCATGG
>JAJZTN010000009.1 GCA_021848885.1 Actinomycetes bacterium | reverse complement strand
GCCAGTGCCGCGCTGACCAGCTCGCGGGCCGCCTGCTGGATCTCGCGCAGGTGCTCGGGCCCGCGGAAGCTCTCGGCGTAGATCTTGTAGACGTCCTCGGTGCCCGACGGTCGGGCGGCGAACCAGCCAGAAGCAGAGACCACCTTCAGCCCGCCCAGGGCCGCGCCGTTGCCCGGCGCCGTGGTCAGCTTCGCCGTGATCGCCTCCCCGGCCAGCTCCGTGGCGCGCACCTGCTCGGCCGACAAGGCGGCCAGCCGGGCCTTCTCGGCCCGGGTGGCTGGGGCATCGACCCGCGCGTAGACAGGATCCCCGAAGCGCCCCACCAGCTCGGCGTAGCGTTGGCTGGGCGAGGAGCCGGTCACCACGAGGATCTCTGCGGCCAGCAGCGCCAGCAGGATGCCGTCCTTGTCGGTCGTCCAGACACCCCCGTCGCGGCGCAGGAACGAGGCACCGGCGCTCTCCTCCCCGCCGAAGAGCACCGAGGCGTCGGACAGGCCGGGCACGAACCACTTGAACCCGACGGGCACCTCCAGCAGCCTGCGGCCATGACTGGCCACCACCGCGTCGATGATGCTCGAGCTCACCAGGGTCTTGCCGACACAAGCCCCGGTCGGCCAGTCCGGCCGGTGAGTGAGCAGGTAGTCGATCGCCACGGCCAGGTAGTGGTTGGGGTTCATCAGCCCGGCATCCGGGGTGACGATCCCGTGCCGGTCGGCGTCGGCGTCGTTGCCCGTGGCCAGCTGGTAGCGCTCCCGCGCCGCGATGAGGCCGGCCATGGCCGAGGGCGAGGAGCAGTCCATCCGGATCTTGCCATCCCAGTCCAGCGTCATGAACCGCCATGTCGGGTCGACCAACGGGTTGACCACGCTGAGGTCCAGCCCGTGCCGCTCGGCGATCGCCGCCCAGTAGTCCACGCTCGCCCCGCCCAGCGGGTCCGCGCCGATGCGCACCGCCCCGGCACGCACCGCGGCCAGGTCCACCGCGCTGGGCAGGTCGGCGACGTAGCTGTCCAGGTAGTCGAACCGGCCGGTGGTCTCGGCGGCCCGCGCCCGCGCCAGAGGAACCCGTCGTACGCCGTCCAGCCCGGCGCGCAGCAGCGCGTTGGCGCGTTCCTGCACCCATCGGGTGACCTGCGCACCCGCCGGCCCCCCGTCGGGCGGGTTGTACTTGAACCCCCCGTCCTCCGGTGGGTTGTGCGAGGGGGTCACGACGATCCCGTCGGCCGGGCGAGCGCCGGTGGCGTTGTGGGTGAGGATCGCGTGGGAGATCGCCGGGGTCGGGGTGAAGCGGTCCCGGGAGTCGACCAGCACGGTGACGTCGTTGCCCGCCAGCACCTCCAGCGCGCTGGCCCAGGCCGGTTCGCTCAGCGCGTGGGTGTCCTTGCCGAGGAAGAGCGGGCCGTCGATGCCCGCCTGGGCCCGGAACTCGCATATCGCCTGGGTGGTGGCGAGGATGTGGTCCTCGTTGAAGGCGCGGCTCAGTGACGAGCCGCGATGCCCGGAGGTGCCGAAGGACACCTGCTGCTCGGCCACCTCGGGGTCGGGGTGCTCGGTGTAGTAGGCGCTGACCAGCCGCGGGATGTCGGCGAGGTCCTCAGGTGCAGCCGGCTGCCCGGCTCTGGGGTGGGTGGCCATCCACTCATCCTGGTGCACTGTCGGGACAGCGCCGCCACCTGCCCGGGAGCACTCACGCCGGCGGCGTAGGCTCGCGAGGTGGATCTTGGTACGCCGCTGCGGGTCGGCATCGCCGGCTACGGGCTGGCCGGGCGGTTTTTCCACGCGCCGTTGGTGGCCGCCACACCGGGAGCCCGGGTGGCCGCCGTGGTGACCCGCGACCCGGTGCGGGCCGAGCAGGCCCGTGCCGATCACCCCGGGGTGGCCGTGCACGCCAGCGTGCCCGATGCGCTGGCCGGCGGGCTGGACCTTCTCGTGGTCGCCACGACGAACGACACGCACGTCCCGCTGGCCCGCGCCGCCGTCGAGGCCGGCGTTGCCGTCGTGGTGGACAAGCCACTGGCCCCCGACGCCGCATCCGCGGCGGCCCTGGTGGCCCAGGCCGAGGATGCCGGCGTCATCCTTACCGTCTTCCACAACCGGCGCTGGGACTGCGACCAGCTCACCCTGCGCCGGCTCATGGGCTCCGGGGAGCTCGGCGAGGTGCTGCGTTACGAGTCTCGCTTCGAGCGATGGCGTCCCCAGCTGGACACCGGCAAGTGGCGTGAGGTGCGCCCGGCCGCGGCCGGCGGCGGTCTGCTGCTGGACCTGGGGACGCACCTGGTCGACCAGGCCGTGACGCTGTTCGGCCCGGTTGCCGCCGTCTACGCCGAGATCGACCAGCGCCGTGGCGGGGCAGATGACGACGTCTTCGTCGCGCTGACCCACGCCAGCGGGGTCCGCGCCCACCTGTGGGCCGGAGCGCTGGCCGGCTCGCCTGGGCCCCGGCTGCGCGTGCTCGGGACGGCGGGGGCCTTCGTCGTACCCGAGCTGGACAGCCAGGAGGAGGCCCTGCGGGCGGGGCGTCGCCCCGATGACGGGGCGGACTGGGGAGTCGAACCGGCGGGACGCTGCGGGTGGCTGGTGCGCGGCGAGGAGTCGGTCCCGGTGCCGAGCGAGCGGGGGCGCTGGGACACCTTCTACCTGGGCGTCGTCGCGGCACTGCGCGAGGGCGCCCCGGTGCCCGTGCCGGCTCGCGATGCCGTGACGGTGCTCGAGCTGCTCGAGGCGGCACGGGCCTCGGCGGCCGGTGGCACCGTCGTGCGGGTGGGCTGAGCGGCCAGGCTCACCACCGCAGGGCGAGCCTGGCCGCCGCGACCAGCACGTGCAAGCCTGGCCCGTGCCTGGCCTGTGCCTGGCCGGGATGCTGGTTCAGTCCACCCGGGCGATGGGGGCTCCTTGCCGGACCACCGCCTCCTCCTCGACCAGCAGGTGCACGGTGCCGGCGCGCGGGGCGGGCACCTCGACGGAGACCTTGTCCACGGCGACCTCGGCGATGAGCTGGTCGGCCTTGACCGGCTCGCCCTCGCGGACGAACCAGGTGGACAGCACTCCTTCGGCCTGCGGGTCGGAGCGGGACAGGACGGGGAAGACCACCACCGTCCCAGCCGACTCCACCGGCTGGGGTGTCGCGCCGGGCCCACCGGATGAGGGGTCAGGCACCGGTCACCTTTCGCAGTGCGGCCTCGATGCGGGCCGGTCCCGGCAGCACGGCCTCCTCCAGGCCGTGGGCGTAGGGGATCGGCACATCCGGCACCGCCACCCGGATCGCTGGGGCGCGCAGCATGCTGGGGTCGTGGTCGGTCACCGTGGCGACGACTTCCCCGGACAGGCCGAAGGACTGGTAGTCCTCGTCGACGATGACCAGCCGGCCGGTGCGCGCCACCGAGGTCAGGATGGCCTCGCGGTCCAGGGGGACGAGGCTGCGTAGGTCGATGACCTCCGCGTCGAGCACCCCCTCGGCACCCAGCCGGTCGGCGACATCGAGGGCGTCGTGCACCGACAGCGACAGTGTCACCACGGTGACGTCCTTGCCTGCCCGGGCCAGCCTTGCCTTGCCGATAGGCACCTCGTAGGGGTCCTCGGGGACCACGTCGTTGGTGCGCTGGCTCTTGGTCATCCAGGGCAGCCCCATGACGCCCTTGTGGAACATGTAGACCACGGGGTTGTCGTCGCGGATGGCGGAGATCATCAGGCCTTTCGCGTCGTACGGCGTTGAGGGCACGACGACCTTCATCCCCGGCATGTGGGCGAACGTGGCCCACAGGCACTGCGAGTGCTGGGCGGCGTCGGAGTAGCCCCCGCCGACCGCCGTGGTGAGCACCATGGGCACCTTGACGTTGCCGCCGGACTCGAAGTGGATCTTGGCCATGTGGTTGTAGATCTGGTCGAAGCAGACGCCGAAGAAGTCGACGAACATCAGCTCGGCGATCGGGCGCATGCCCTCCACGGCGGCACCGATCGCCAACCCGATGAAGGCGGTCTCCGAGATCGGTGTGTCGATCACCCGCTTCGGCCCGAAGCGCTCGAGCAGCCCTGTGGTCGAGCTGAAGATCCCGCCGTAGGCCCCGACGTCCTCGCCGAGGTAGAAGACCGTCGGGTCTGCCTCCATCTCCTGGGAGATGCCTTCCACCATCGCCTTCGCGGTGGTCAGCCGGCGCCCGGGGGCCTGCACGGTCAGCGTGTCGCTGGTGGTCGCGGTCACGTCATCCTCCTCATCGCTTAGGCGAACACGTACGACGTCGCGGACGCGGGGTCCGGGACCGGGCTGGACTTCGCGAAGTCGATGGCCGCCTCCACCTTCGCGGCGGCCTCGGCGCGGATGGCGGCGACGCGCTCGTCGTCGAGCAGCCCGGCCTCGCGCAGCGTGAGCTCGTAGGTGGGCAGCGGGTCGCGGTCAGGGACCCCGTCGAGGTCGGTGCGGTAGCCCTGGGCGTCGCCCTCGAAGTGCCCCCACAGCCGAAGGGTGTGGACCTCGATGAGGCTGGGCCCCTCGCCCGCGCGGGCCCGGGCGACGGCCCGTCCGGCCGCGGCGTAGACAGCCTCGACGGCGTTGTCCTCGATCCGCTCCCCGGGGATGCCGTAGGCGGCGGCCCGCGTGGCGTTGGAGGGCACCGAGGTGGATGCGCTGCGCGGCACGGAGATGCCCCAGTCGTTGTCCTCGACCACGAAGACCACCGGCAGCTTCCACAGCGCGGCGAGGTTGATCGCCTCGTGGAAGGCCCCCTGGTTGGCCGCGCCTTCCCCGGTCACCGCCACGGCGATGCGGTCGCTGCCCTGGCGGGTGAAGGCGAAGGCCTGGCCGAGCGCAGGCGGGTAGCCCTCGGCGATGATGCCGGAGCAGGAGAAGTGCGTCGCCGGGTCGAACAGGTGCATGTGCCCGCCGCGCCCGCGGCCCAGGCCGGTCTCGCGGCCGAAGATCTCGGCGGCGAGGGCGCCCAGGTCCATGCCGTGGGCGATGGCCAGGTGGTGCGGCCGGTGCGTGGCGGTGATCGCGTCAGCGGTGCTCAGGTGCGCGCACACCCCCGCGGCGACCGGTTCCTGACCGGCTGACAGGTGCATCTCCCCGGGGATCAGGCCTGCGGCGATGTCCCAAACGGGCTTCTTGTCCGCGTGGTAGTCGCGCAGGAGCGCTTCCTCGAAGGTGCGGATGAGCACCATCTGGCTGTAGAGGTCCCGGCGTACGGCGGCATCGAGCCTGCTCGCCGTGCCGGGGGCTGTCACGGTCATGACTGCCTCCCTGGTGGTGCAAGGTGGACGCGACAGAACCGGGCGGCGTGGCGTCGCCCTTGCCCAGAACGTGCCTGCTGCGTACCGCACCAGCAACGGCGGGGTTTTCAGATGGTGACAACGGCCCGCCCGGTCGAGCGGGCCGTTGTCAGCCGACCAGGGCCAGCTCGACCGAGCGGGCCGTGCTGATGAGCGCGTCGACCCGCAGCAGCGTGCGGGCCAGCCGGGCTGAGGGGACCGAGACGGCGACCGCGCCGACCACGACGCCCTCGGGCATGCCGATGCGCAACGGGGTCGCCACGCAAGCAGTGCCCAGGCTGTACTCCTGCCGGTCCACCGCGGGGCCGTGCTGGTGCTCGAGCCGACGGACCAGCTCGCGCTCGTCCGTGAGCGTGTACGGGGTGAGGTCGGGCAGCCGGTGCCGGTCCAGGTAGTCGGCCCGCTCGAGGGGGTCCAGGGCACCCAGCACAGCCTTGCCCAGCGCCGTCGCGTGCCCGGAGTCGCGCAGGTCCACCCACAGGTCGACCCGCGGGGCGGAGGAGGAGTCCACCACGTCGAGCAGGCGGATCTCACCGTCCTGGTAAAGCGTCAGGTAGGCGGCCGCGCGAAGCTGGTCGTGCAGGTCCTGCAGGCTCGTGCGCATCCGCTCGGTGCGCAGCTGGGCCCGCGCCTGGGTCCCCAATGTGGCCACGTGGGCACCGATGACATACCCGCCGTCGACGCGGCGCAGGTAGCCCTCGTGCACCAGGGTGCGCAGCAGGTGGTAGGTCGTGGGGAGCGGCTGGCAGGTCGCCCTTGACAGGGCCTTCGCGGTGGCCGGCCGCGGTGAGGCGGCCACCGCGTCGAGCAGGTGCAGCGCGCGGCGCACCGAGGAGATGAGGGTTGGCTGCTCAGCCACTGGGTGCATCCCTGCCTGCCGTCGCGAGGTTGCTTCCCCGACGCTAGGTCACTGCGGCCTTCGGGACAACGGCTGGCGAGACCCCGGGTGGGACGTTCGGCCCTTCCGTGCCGAGCCGGTCGGGGTGAGCATGGTGGCGGTGGTTCGAGATCCGGCTCACCCAGGACAGTGACCGAAAGCCACATCCCGCGGCGACGCGGGCGCTGAGGACCTGGCGGGTAACCGGTCTCGAGCCACCCTCACGCATGCCACGGGTCGACCACGGTGGCGTGGCTGCCGTAGGGTCAACCTACGCAACCGTAACCACGGGGGCGACCCCGGGGAGGTGGCCGCGTGGGCCAGTTCGACCAGGCAGACCTGATGCGCGAGCTCGAGCCGGTCGTCGGCGTCGAGCTTGACCGGCACCTCGGTGTGGCCCGCGAGTGGTTCCCGCACGGTTACGTGCCGTGGTCGCAGGGCGAGGACTTCGACGGCCCCCTCGGTGGCCGCGGCTGGGACGAGGGTCAGTCCAGGCTGTCGGAGGTGGCCCGCACCGCATTGGTGGTCAACCTGCTGACCGAGGACAACCTGCCCAGCTACCACCGGGAGATCTACCGGGTCTTCGGCCGCGACGGGGCCTGGGGCACCTGGGTGGGCCGCTGGACGGCAGAGGAGGGCCGGCACGGCATCGCGATCCGCGACTACCTGCTGACCACCCGGGCGGTCGACCCGGTCGCGCTCGAGCGCGAGCGCATGGCGCACATGAGCGCCGGCTACGAGGGCGCCAACGAGCTGGACATGCTGCACACGGTGGCCTACGTGACCTTCCAGGAGCTGGCCACCCGGATATCGCACCGCAACACCGGTCGCTACACCCAGGACCCGGTCGCCGACGCGCTGCTGACCCGCATCGCCACCGACGAGAACCTGCACATGGTCTTCTACCGCAACCTGCTCGCCGGCGCCCTACAGGTTGCCCCGTCCCCGACCGTCCAGGCGGTCTGGGACGTGGTCCGCGACTTCCAGATGCCGGGAGCGGGCATGGCCGGTTTCGCCCGCCGCTCGGTGCAGATCGCCATGGCCGGTATCTACGACCTGCGCATCCACCGCGACGAGGTTCTCGCCCCGGTGCTCAAGCACTGGCGGCTGTGGGACATCGAGGGGCTGGACGGCCCGGCCGAGCAGGCCCGCGAGCAGCTCGCCGCCTTCCTGGACAGGCTGGAGGTCACCGCCTCGGCGTTCGAGGACAGGCGCGCCCGGCTGCAGGCGCGGCGGGTGGCCCTTGCCGACTGACCCCCGGCCGGGGACCCCTCCCGCAGACCGGCACCTGCCATGCCCAATGGCTCGCGCCACCGGGACCGACAACCCCGCAGACCTCGTCCGGGTATACCCCGTCGGGCATGTGCCCCACGTCTCACCACGCTGGGGACCTTCGTCACGGGCTCGTGCGGACACCCCCACCTAGCCTCGGTTTCGACAGATTCGGTGCGAGGGAGAGCGACATGAGGAAACTGCTGGTCCTGGGTGCGGGCACCGCGGGAACGATGGCGGTCAACAAGCTGCGCCCCCGCCTGGACGCCGCGCAGTGGTCGATCACGATCGTCGACCAGGACGACGTCCACCACTACCAGCCCGGGTACCTGTTCATCCCCTTCGGGATCTACCAGCCCCACGAGGTCACCAAGCCCCGGCACCGGTTCATCCCCGACGGGGTGGACCTCGTGCTCGGCACGATCGAGCGGGTCGTGCCCGAGGACAACAAGGTCCTGCTCGCCGACGGCCGCGAGCTCGGCTACGACTTCCTTGTCATTGCCAGCGGGACCTCGCCGCGCCCGGACCAGACTCCGGGCATGGCCGATGACATGGGTGGGAACGTGCACGAGTTCTACACCCTCGAGGGCGCGACGCGCCTGGCCGAGAAGCTCAAGACCTGGGAAGGCGGCAAGCTCGTCGTCCAGCTCACCGAGATGCCCATCAAGTGTCCGGTCGCCCCGCTGGAGTTCACCTTCCTCGCCGACGCGTTCTTCACCGAGCAGGGCATGCGGGACCGGGTGGAGATCACCTACGTGACGCCGCTGGAGGGTGCCTTCACCAAGCCGGTCGCCTCCCGGCACCTCGGCGGCATGCTCGAGGAGCGCAAGATTCAGCTCGAGCCGGACTTCATGGTGGAGTCGGTCGACGCCGAGGCCCGCAAGCTTGTCTCCTTCGACGAGCGCGAGGTGCCCTACGACCTGCTGGTGACCATCCCGATCAACATGGGTGCGGACTTCGTCGCCCGCTCCGGGCTGGGTGACGACCTCAACTACGTCCCGGTGGACAAGGAGACGCTGCTGTCAACGGCCTATGACAACATCTTCGCCGTCGGTGACGCCTCCAACATCCCGGCGTCCAAGGCTGGCTCGGTGGCCCACTTCGCCATGGACCTGTTCCCGGACAACTTCCTCCGCCATGTCCAGGGCCTGCCCATGACGGAGAAGTTCGACGGTCACGCCAACTGCTTCATCGAGTCCGGGCACGGCAAGGGCCTGCTCATCGACTTCAACTACGACACCGAGCCGCTGCCGGGCAAGTACCCGCTGCCCGGTGTCGGGCCCTTCAGCCTGCTCAAGGAGACCGAGCTCAACCACTGGGGCAAGTTGATGTTCCGCTGGATGTACTGGAACCTGCTGCTGCCGGGCAAGGAGCTGCCGTTGCCTGCCCTGATGTCGATGGCTGGCAAGCAGGTCGAGGAGCTGTCATGAGAAGCACCGCCTCCGACGTCGACAAGCTTGACCGGCTCAGTGAGCAGGTTGAGGCGATCGCGGAGGAGCTGCGGGCTCAGCGCGCCGCGCGGGAGCGTTGGGCCGAGCTGAGCCACGACCTCACCCCGGTGCTGTCCGCAGCGATGCAGAAGGTCAGCGACGAGCTGGGCGAAATTGATGCCGAGGTCAGCCTGGCCGAGCTTGGCCGCCTGGCCCGGCACGCGGCGGCATCGGCGGCGCGGCTGGATGCGCTGCTGGTGCAGCTGGAGAGCCTGGCCCAGCTCGGCGAGGAGCTGACCCGCCTTGCCGGCCCGGCGATGTCCGCGCTGACCGAGCGGTTGGCCATCCTGGACCAGAAGGGCTACTTCTCCTTCGCCCGACAGGGTGGTGTCATCGCCGACAACGTCGTGACCTCCTTCAGCGAGGACGACGTGCGCGCGCTCGGGGACAACATCGTGCTGATCCTGCAGACGGTCAAGGAGATGACCCAGCCAGAGGTCATGACCATGCTGCGCCGTACCGTCACCGCCCAGCAGGCCGATCTGCCCGTCACCCCGCCCTCGACGATCGGCCTGCTGCGGCAGATGCGCGAGCCTGAGGTGCGCCGCGGCATGGCCCGCACCCTGTCCATGCTCCGCACCCTCGGTGAGGAGCAGCCCAGCGTGGCACCCAAGAAAGGACTGAGCTGACATGCCTGTTACCACGATGAACGGGCACGAGGTCCACGTCGACGACGAGGGCTTCCTGACCCAGTACGACGAGTGGACCGAGGAGCTGGCCAAGACCCTGGCCGCCAACATCGGCATCGACCTGACCGACCGGCACTGGGAGATCATCCGCTTCCTGCGCGCGGACTACGCCAAGCAGGGCGAGACCGCCACCACGCGGCGGGTCGACACCGTCGGGGGCTTCCCGACCAAGGAGCAGTTCCAGCTGTTCCCGAAGAAGCCGGCCAAGAAGATGGCCTATATCGCCGGGCTGCCCAAGCCGCACGGCTGCGTCTGACCGGCACGACGAGCGCGAGGAGACCACATCATGACCGCCACCGAGTCCGCACCGGCGATCGTCCCGTCCTTCGACGACGAGGAGGACAGCGGCCGCAAGCTGGCCATCATCTGCTCCAAGGGCAACCTGGACATGGCCTACCCGGGGTTGATCCTGGGCAACGCCGCTCTGGGTGAGGGCGTCGAGACCCACCTGTTCTTCACCTTCTGGGGCTTCGACATGATCGTGAAGTCCCGGATGAACAACCTGCAGTTCAGCCCGGCCGGCAACGCCGCGATGCACCTGCCGTTCAAGGACATTCACCTTCCGCAGGCGTTGGCGCCAGCGATGACCGGCGCGGCGACGAAGATGCTGAAGAAGCAGATCGCCGACCTCGGCGTTCCTGAGGTGCCCGCCTTCCTCGACCAGATCGTCGGGGCCGGCGGCCATCTGTGGGCCTGCCGGCTGTCCGCGGAGATGATGCACCTGGACGCCAGCGCCCTGCGTGACGACGTCGAGGGGATCATCAACGCTAGCGACTTCATCGAGAAGACGGCCGGAGCGCAGCTGCTGTTCATCTGAACCTTCGCGGCCGTGAGCCTTCCCGGCCGGTGCCCAGAGCTCAGCCGTGCGCCAGCAGCCACTGGTGAACGGTGCCGATGCTGTCCAGCAGCGACAGATGCCCGTGCCCGGGCTCGAGCCGCAGCTGGGCGCCGGGCACGTGTGCAGCCAGCCAGCTGGAGTGTGCCTTGGGCACCATGAGGTCGGCTTCACCCTGCAGCACCAGGGTGGGCACGTTGACCTGCCCGAGGTCGAAGCCCCAGTCGCGCACGAACGCCAGGTCGTCATCCACCCAGCCATCGGCGTTCTCACGGATCCCGGTGGCCATCCAGGCGTGCACGAACTGGTCCATGCCGTGGGCCAGCGCCGCCCGGTCCACCTCGGGCAGCAGGGAGTCCATCGCGTCGGCAAGCGAGGCCGGCGTGGCGGACAGCAGGGCCTGCCGCACCGAGGCGAGGTAGGCGCGCAGGGCCACCTCGCCCCGGTGCGCCGCACCGAACTCGTCGAGGTTGTCCTGACCCATGCCGGCCAGCCAGTCCAGCCCGTCCGCCTCGCGCGGCGCGATCCCGGCCACGCTGGCCACCGCGATGACCCGGTCGGGCAGAAGCGCCGCGCAGGCCAGGGCGTGCGGCCCACCACCGGAGACCCCCCAGGTGCGGAAGCGGTGCACCCCCAGCGTGTCGGCGAGTGCCGCGGTGTCCGCGGCCACCTCCGCCACCCCACGCCCGGGCTGCCGGCTGGAGCCGCCGTACCCAGCCCGGTCGAAGCCGATCAGCCGGATGCCGCGGGCGGCCGCGTCGGCGGCCCAGGCGGGCGCGAGCAGGCCCGAGCACGGAGTGCCGTGGTGCACGATCACCGGCAGCCCGGCCGGATCCCCGGTCAGGTAGGCCCGCAGCGCCCGCCCGTCCGGCAGGGTGACGTCGCGCGGAACGGCATCGGCCGTGCCCAGCGGTTCTGCACTCATGCGCTGGGTTCTAGCAGGTCGTGGGGCTGGCCGGACAGTCGCCCCAGGGCCCTCAGCTGCGCCGGGGGAGTGCGGGGCAGCTGCAGGGCCAGCAGCGCCAGGTCGTCGGTGACCCGCCCCCGCACGTGCCGGTGCACCTGCCGGATGAGCCCGTCGAGGGCGGCGTCAAGCTCGGTGGCACGAAACGCCGCTTGAACGGCGGCACCGACATCGAGATAGCGCCCCCGCCGGCGAGCCTCCAGCACCCCGTCGGTGAGCAGCAGCAGACGGTGTCCTGGGTCCAGGTGGTCGACGCCCACCGCGGGCGTGGCGTCGAGCAGCCCCAGCGGCGGTGCCGGTTGAGCGCAGCGCACGGCGCGCACCTCGGGCACCACCACCGGGTCCGGGCGGCGGCGAAGGCGCATCCGCCCTCGCGACCGGCGAGGCGGGCCCGCGGCCCCGGGTGGCGCGACCAGCAGGGGAGCCGGGTGTCCGCACAGCACCGTGCGCACCTCGCCGTCCGGGCCGACCTCGACCAGTGTCGCGGTGAGGAAGTCCTCCGGGCCGGCCACCCGGGCCACGGCCCGGTCCAGCGCCACGGCGACCCGGGCCAGGTCGCGCTCGGTCCAGACGACCTCCCGAAAGCTGCCGAGCACATAGCCACTCAGCCGCACCGCGGCCAGCCCCTTGCCGCGGGCGTCGCCGACCACCGCCCGCACCCCGAACGGGGTGAGCAGGACCTCGTAGAGGTCTCCGCCCACGCGCGCCTCGCTGCTGGCCGAGTGGTAGCGGGCCGCGCAGTCCAGCCAGCCCACCCGGGCCGGCAGCTCACGCAGGATGGTGCGCTGGGCGACCTCGGAGATCTTGCGTAGCCGGTCGATGCGTGCGTCTCGGGAACGGGTCAGGGCCGCCAGGGTCGTGGCGAGCAGCACCGAGGCCAGGATGAAGCCCAGTCGCACCAGCTGTGGCGTGCTCGTCGCGGCCGGACGCGTCAAGGTGTCGTCGCGCTGGACGAAACCAACCACGGCGGCCGAGGCCAGGGTCAGCGCCCCGACGAACGCCGTGGGGGTGGCACCGGTCAGGGCAGAGGCCAGGAACGGCGCGGCAACGAGCAGCCCGACATAGTGCGGCGTGGGGCCCGCGCGCAGGTCCAGGGTGAGCAGGGCGGCCACCACGGCCAGCGGAAGCGCGACTCCCAGCCACGCCAACCGGGGTGGCAGTGGGAGCGCCGGTCGCGACCAGCGCCCGGCGGAGCGTGAGCCGGCCACCCCAGCAGACTTGCACGGCCCGTGGGGTCATGGCGAATCTCTCCCGCGCTCGGTCCCCGCGCTCGGTGCCGCGAGCCCGGTGCCGCGAGCCCGGTGCCGCGAGCCCGGTGCCGCGAGGTGGTCGGGTGGGCCCGTTGTGGACGATCGGCTTGCCCTGACCTTGTCGATCTCCGTAGTCTCAGGAACCGTCCGCGCTAGCGGGCCCGCGCTCCGCACCACGCCGAGTCCCGCCCGACGGTGCGCGGCTTTCCCGACACCAGGGCGGGAGCGGGGGACCCGTGACCGGCATCGCCGCCGCGATGCCTCGGGGTGAAGCTGGCCGAGCGTCATCGGCCGGCCGGGCGAACGTCCCGCCCGAACCCGACAGCTCACCTCGCAGGCGTCGGAGGTTCAGCATGGGCTATGCACCACGGCACCGTCGGCCGTCCAACCCGAACCGTCGGCTGGCCATGGCCGCCGCGACCGCCGCGGTGTCCACCGCGCCGGTTCTGGCGGCGGTGACCCCGGCGCAGGCGGTGTCGAGCAGCACCTGGGACCGGCTCGCGCAGTGCGAGTCGAGCGGTCGGTGGAACATCAACACAGGCAACGGCTACTACGGCGGCCTGCAGTTCGCCTACTCCACCTGGCTTTCCTTCGGCGGCGGGGCCTATGCCCAGCGGGCCGACCTGGCAACTCGCGAGCAGCAGATCACCGTGGCCGAGCGGGTGCTGTCCGTGCAGGGCTGGGGTGCCTGGCCGGCGTGCTCGGCGATGCTCGGACTGGCGCGCACCGATCCCCCGGCGTCGCGTTCCTCCTCCCGCCCATCCGGCGTGAGCGTCGAGCAGGCCAGTGCGAGCGAGGCCACATCCGGCTCCTACGTCGTACGGGCCGGTGACTCCCTCTCCGGCATCGCCGCACGCTTCGCCGCGCCCGGCGGATGGCGAGCCCTGTGGCAGGCCAACCGCGCCGTCATCGGGTCCAACCCGGGCCTGATCAGGATCGGCACCACGCTGAGCATCCCGGCGCAGGGCCGACCGGACACGAACGGCACCGCGCCGGTGTCAAGGTCGGTGGCGACAGGCGAGCCGGCCACCGGGAGCACCTCGGCGGCCAGCTACACGGTGCGTGCCGGTGACACGTTGTCCGGCATCGCCACCCGGTTCAACGTCCCCGGCGGCTGGAAGGCGCTGTGGAGGGCGAACCAGGCCGAGGTGGGCGCCAACCCGGACTACCTGCGGATCGGCACCGTGCTCAAGCTCAGCGGAGTGCTCAGCGCCTGAGCAACCGCCGGGCCCGCGTATGCCACGACGTCACGCTGCGGCATTCCTATTGGCACGGTGTCACACCGTGGCACTCCCCGAACGCCGCACCGCCGCACACCGCACCGCTCCGCCCCGCACCGCCGCAGGCGGCCCCACCCCGAACGCCGCACCGCCGCAGGCGGCCCCACCCCGAACGCCGCACCGCCGCACACCGCACCGCTCCGCCCCGCCCGCCGGAGGCGTCAGGACGACGCGCCGGACCCCCTTCCACGGGCCGGACAGGACCCATCGGGATAGCGTGTCCTCATGGTGTCCGACATGGCACGTTCTGGTGCGCTCCGCCCCGCCTTCGCCGTCTCGGCCGACACCGTCCTGCTCGCCGCGCCCGACGCGGAGCTGCTCACCTTCGTCCGCCGCCGCCTCAGCGCGCCCTATCCCGGGCGCTGGGAACTGCCCGGCTGCAGCATGCAGCCGGGCGAGGACCTCCTCACCGCGGCGCGCCGGGGCCTGCGCGAGGCGCTCGGGTCGGATCGCTCGCTGGCCCACCTCGAGCAGATCGCCGCATTCGGCTCCCCACGCCGGGACCCGCGCGGGCCGGTGCTCAGTGTCGCCTTCCTCGGCCTGGCCCGCCCTGAGGCGGTCGAGGCCAGCGACGGCGGGGGAGGGCGGTGGGTGCCGGTCGCCGAGCTGCTCGCCCGGCCCCGCGGCGTGGCCTTCGACCATGCCGCCATCGTGCGCGAGGGCATCGCACGCCTGGGCGCAGCGATGCAGTCCAGCACCCTGGGTGCCGGGCTGTGCCAGCGCGACTTCACCGTCGGGGAGCTGCGCAGGGTCTACGAGACGGTGTGGGGCGCCGAGCTGGATGCGCGCAACTTCCACCGCAAGCTCACCGGCACCCCGGGGCTGCTGGCGGCCACCCGGAAGGTCACCACCCGGCACGGCGGGCGACCGGCCCGGCTCTACCGCACCGGGTCGGTGACCCGGCTGGACCCACCGATCACCCGTCCCTGAGCGGCGCGACGAACCCGGGGGGCGAACTCACCAGCTGCTGTGCACCGGCCGTCCCTCGGCGTACCCGGCGGCGCTCTGCACCCCGATGGTGGCCCGCTCGGCCAGCTCGGGCAGGGTGGCGGCCCCGGCGTATGTGCAGGCGCTGCGCACCCCGGCCACGATCGAGTCCAGCAGGTCCTCAACACCCGGGCGGGCCGGGTCCAGGTACATCCGCGAGCTGGAGATGCCCTCCTCGAAAAGCGACTTGCGGGCCCGCTCGAAGGCTGAGTCCTCCGTCGTGCGGGAGGCCACCGCCCGGGCCGAGGCCATCCCGAAGCTCTCCTTGTAAACCCGCCCGTCAGCGTCCCGGTGGGCATCCCCGGGGGACTCGTGCGTCCCGGCGAACCAGGAGCCGATCATGACGTTGGAGGCCCCAGCGGCCAGTGCGAGGGCGACGTCGCGAGGGTGGCGCACCCCGCCGTCGGCCCACACGTGGCGGCCCAGCCGGCTGGCCGCCTGCGCGCACTCCGCCACCGCGGAGAACTGCGGGCGCCCCACCCCGGTCATCATCCGGGTGGTGCACATCGCACCGGGCCCCACGCCCACCTTGATGATGTCGGCGCCCGCCTCGACCAGGTCCCGCACGCCCTCGGCCGAGACGACGTTGCCCGCCGCCACCGGCACGCCCGGCCCCACCGAGGCGACAGCGGCCAGCGCGGCCAGCATCTTCTCCTGGTGGCCGTGCGCGGTGTCGACCACGAGCAGGTCCACCCCGGCATCCAGCAGCGCCCTCGTCTTGGTCGCCACGTCACCGTTCACCCCCACAGCGGCAGCCACCCGCAGCCGTCGGGCGGAGTCGACGTTGGGCAGGTAGAGCGTGGCGCGCAGCGCACCGTTGCGGGTGAGCAGGCCGACCAGCCGGCCCTTGCCGTCGACCACCGGTGCCAGCCGGTGCCGTCCCTCGTGCAGCCGGTCGAAGGCGAGCCGGGGGTCGATGCCCGCCGGCAGGGTGAGCAGGTCAGGCGACATCACACGGTGCAGCTGGGTGAAGCGGTCCACCCTCGAGCAGTCCGCCTCGGTGACCACGCCGACCGGACGCCCCTCGTCGACCACGACGAGTGCCCCGTGTGCCCGCTTGGGCAGCAGCGCCAGCGCATCCCCGACCGTGTCAGCGGGGCCGAGGGTCAAGGCGGTGTCGTGCACGAGGTCGCGGGACTTCACCCAGTCGACCACGTCCGCGACGACCTCGGCAGGGATGTCCTGCGGGATGACGGCCAGCCCGCCGCGTCGCGCCACGGTCTCGGCCATGCGTCGTCCGGCTACCGCCGTCATGTTGGCCACCACGACAGGGATCGTCGTCCCGCTGCCGTCGACGGTGGTCAGGTCCACGTCCATCCGGGAGCCCACGGCGGATCGGTTGGGGACCATGAAGACGTCGTCGTAGGTCAGGTCGAAGTCGGGCGCCTGGCCGGTGAGGAACCGCACGAGTGAACAAGGGTACGCCCCTGGGCGCAGGATGCGCGCGTGCGAGGATTCCGACGGGTACGACGGCCAGAGCAGGGGGAGTCAGTGAGCGAGGCGTCCTCGGACGGAGCCGACCGGCCGCCACATCGGCTCGAGCCCGGTGCCGCCCAGGCGCGGGTGGAGCGTCTGCTGCGCACCCTGCTCGACGTCGGCGTGGACGGGAGGGGCCCGTTCCAGGGTGCGGTGCAGCTGGCCGGCCGGCTGGAGGTCGGCTCGGTGTCGCTCGAGGATGCCGTGGGTCGCAACGTCGGGCTGCACACCCGGCTGGCCGCCGCCTCCGGCTTCGTCACCGGCCTGGGCGGGTTCATCACCCTGCCGGTGGCGATGCCGGCCAACGTGGCCGGCTTCTATGTGCTGGCCACCCGGATGGTCGCCACAACGGCCGTGGTCCGCGGCTACGACGTCGACCGACCCGGGGTGCGCACCGGTGTGCTTCTCAGCCTGGTTGGCTCGGAGGCCACCGACCTGCTCCGACGCAGCGGGGTGCACGTGACCGGACCGGTCACCGAGGCGGTGCTGTCCCGGCTGAGCGGGCCGACCCTCATGGTGGTGAACAAGGCCGTCGGTTTCCGGATCATGGTCAGCCTGGGCGAGCGCAGCCTGTCCCGGCTGGGCCGGGCGCTCCCGCTGGCGGGCGGGCTGATCGGGGCGGGGCTGGACACCCTCATGCTGCGCGGCATCGCCGCCGAGGCCGACCGGCGTTTTCCCCCGAACCGGCGCCGACCGCGAGGGCAGATAGGTGCCTGAACCACCCAGTCGGACCGCCCAGCTGCGCCGCCTGGCCGACCCCCTCGGTGGGCTCAGCGCGGCCGGGTGAGCCAGCGCAGCACCACGCCCGGGCGTAGGCGGGCCCGCTCGGCCGCCTCGATGGCCGCCTGCTTGGCGAGCAGGTCCGCGAACACCGTGGCCAGCCGGGCCGACTCGTCACGTTCGACGGGGCCGCTCCGCTGCGCCCGCGACCAGGCCTTCAGGTCGCGGGCCGGGACGAGGTCGACGAGGTGGCGGCCCATGGGCACCTGGCGGCGTACCAGCCCGCTGGCGGCCGGCCCCCACACCACGATGGCGGCGCTGACCGGCGCCTGCAGCCCCGTGGCCTGCAGGTGCCGCTCGATCTCACCGGCGGCGGTGGCGGCACGCTCCGCGGCCCGGTTGACGTCGTCGGAGACCCACGGCTGCACCGACCACTTCGAGTCGATGGCCACGACACCAGCCGGGCAGGTCAGCACGAGGTCCACCAGCTCGTCCCCGGCCCGAACCGCGCTCACCAGGTGCCAGTTGCCGCGCAGCCGCAACCGGTGCAGCGCGGTCGCGGTCCACTCGTCGGCCAGCGCGCCCTGCAGCCGCTGGGACAGGCCGCTGGAGACCCAGGTGAGCCACACGATGGTCCAGACGAAGACCGTGCCGAGCACTCCCATGACGGCTCCGGCCAGCAGCGGCCTGGTCGGGGCCAGCCGGGTGTAGGCCAGTGCACCGGTCACCGCCAGCACGGCACCGGTTGCCAGGATCTGGGGGCTGTGCCGCCCGCCGAAGATCAGCGCCTCCCGCCACACGGTGGGTCGGGCGCCGCGCATGAGCACCTCCGCACATCGTCTCGTCCAGGCCTGATCGGCAGGTCGCGGCCTCGACTTGACCAACCTCACCCCGCCGTGCGCTGACGCCGGCCACCGGGGCTGGCAGGCTCTGCTCGTGCGAGTCGTCTCCCTTGAGCACCTGGGCCGGATCTTGTCCGGGCTGCCGAAGGAGCCGCGCATCGTCACAGCCGGCAACTTCGCCACCCCCTGGCCGCTGCTGGCGCAGCTGGATGCGGTTGTGCCGGCGTACCGGTTGTTCGTGCTCAACGCCCAGCGTGGTCTTCCGGACCGCGACGGGGTCGTCTACGAGACACCTTTCGTTGGCGACGGGATGCGCCGTCATCCCCGGCTGCGCTACCTGCCGGCTCGGCTGTCCACCGTGCCGTTGCTGTTCACCAGCACCTGCCCGCCCGACGTCGTGGCGCTGCACACCACCCCGGAGCGCTCCGGCGCGGTGTCGATGGGGGTGGAGGTCAACGTGCTGCCGGCCGCGCTGGAGGCGGTCCGTGGGCGCGGCGGGTTGGTCGTGGCCCAGCTGAACCCACGGATGCCATGGACGTACGGCGACGGGGTGCTCGACGTGGACGACATCGACTACGCCGTGGAGGTCGACCAGGCGCTGGCCAGCCCGACCCTGCCCCCGCTGGACGAGGTCTCCGCGGCGATCGGGGAGCGGGTGGCCTCCCGGGTCGGTGACGGGGCGACGTTGCAGATGGGCATCGGCATGGTGCCCGACGCGGTGCTGCACGGGTTGGCGGACCGTCGTGGCCTGCGGATCTGGTCGGAGATGTTCAGCGACGGGGTGCTCGACCTGGCCCGGCGCGGCGCGCTTGAGGAGTCCACGCCGATCACGTCCTCGTTCGTCTTCGGCTCCTCTGAGCTCTACGCGTGGGTGGACGCCAACCCTGGAGTGCGCGTGCTGCGCACCGAGCGCACCAACGACCCGGCGCTCATCGCGCGCAACCCCGCGATGACCAGCATCAACTCAGCCCTGCAGGTCGACCTGTTCGGGCAGGCCAACGCCTCGCGGGTGAGTGGTCGCATCTACTCCGGGTTCGGCGGGCAGACCGACTTCATCGTCGGGGCGCTGCACTCCCGAGGCGGGCAGGCGATCATCGCGCTGCGTTCCTGGCACCCGCGGGCGGACTGCTCCACGATCATCCCGCTGGTGGACGAGCCGGTCACCAGCTTCCAGTTCAGCGCCGTGGTGACCGAGCAGGGCACGGCCGAGCTCTTCGGCCACGACCAGTTCGCCCAGGCCCGCAACCTGATCGAGCAGGCCGCGCACCCCTCGGCGCGAGAGGAGCTGTGGGAGGAGGCGGTCGAGCTGGGGCTGACCGCCCCGGCCGGGGCACCCTGACACCGGGTTCAGGCACCGGGGTGGGTCGATGGGGCTCAGTCGATGCGGACGCTGCCGTGCGCGGTGGCGAAGTGCACCGCCACCAGGCCCGGCCCCTCGGCGCTGACCCAGTCGACCGCGACACGCTCGAGCGGATGGCTGGCCGGCTCACCCAGCCAGCGAGACAGCGCCGCAGGGTCCCCGCAGATTTCCAGCCGCTCGATCCCGATCGAGGGGCTGGCCCCGGCCGAGGGGTGATCGCTGGAGTCCCCCAGCCACTGCACGAAGAAGGGCAGGGCAGGGTCGGCCATCAGGTCGCGCACCCCGATCTGGCGCCAGTGCAGCTCGTGACCATCTGGGCGGTGCCGGTTGCCTGGCACCGCGGGCCGGCCGAGCCGCTGTTCGACGTCGTTGATGTCATCGACGGCGACGACCCAGCCCATCCACCCCCCGCCCTCGGCACCGCGGCGCTTGACCGCCTGACCGAAGGGCTCCTTGTCGGTGGCCGGGTGGTCCAGCGCCCCGACCACCTCCAGGTAGGTCCCACCGGCCAGCGGCAGGGTGAAGTTGCGGGTCCCGAACCGCGGGTGCAGGCCCCCGTCGACGAGGCCCGCGCCGAGCATCGAGCCGATCCGCTGGACCGCGGCGGCCAGTCCATCCGGGCCTGCGGCGTAGGAGACGTGGTCGAGACGCACGACCGCCATCCTGCCCCACCGGGTCTGACCCCCGGCCACCGGGGCGATGCTCGTGCCGCCCAGCCACCCGCGGGGCCGTGTCGCTGGGACGAAGGTCCTCGGGGTCCCGGGACCTGATGTGTCACCCTGCTCACATGGCAGTTGACCGCACTGGGCCCATCCGGGTCTTCCTGCTCGATGACCACGAGATCGTGCGCCGCGGCCTGGCGCAGCTGATCAGCGCGCAGACGGACATGGAGATCGTCGGCGAGGCTGGCACGATGGCCGAGGCACTGACCCGTGCCCCGCTGGTGAACCCGCACGTGGCGGTGCTTGACGTCCGGCTGCCCGACGGCTCCGGGGTCGAGGCCTGCCGTGAGCTGCGCGACCAGATCCCCGGCCTGCAGGCCCTCATGCTCACCTCGTTCGCCGACGACGAGGCACTCTTCGACGCGGTGATGGCCGGTGCCTCCGGCTATGTGCTCAAGGAGATCCGCAGCGGCGACCTGGTCGGGGCGATCCGCGAGGTTGCCGCGGGTCGGTCGCTGCTGGACCAGGCGACCACGGCCCGGGTGCTGGACCGGGTCCGGCGCGGTAGGCCCCGCGACGAGAGGATCGCTACGCTCACCGATCAGGAGCGCTCGGTGCTCGAGCTGATCGGGGAGGGCCTGACCAACCGTGAGATCGGCCAGCGCATGCACCTGTCTGAGAAGACGGTCAAGAACTACGTCACCAGCTTGCTCGCCAAGCTGGGGGTGCACCGGCGTACCCAGGCGGCCATCTACGTCACGGAGGCACGTCGAAGCGGCACGCTGCGCTGAGCCGCGAGGCTGCCGCACCGTCGTCGCCCCGGCCCGGGCGCGCCCGTGAGTGGGGCCGACCCGATGCTGGCTGACGGCATCGCCGTGCCCTCGACGGATGCCGCGCGGGCCGAGGTGCTCCTCGGTGTGGTGGCCTCGTTGTCCAGCGAGCCGCAGCTGGACACCGTCCTGGGGCGCATCGTCAAGGCCGCCGCGGCGCTTGTCGATGCCCGCTACGCCGCCCTGGGTGTGCTGGGGCCCGGCGGGCGCATCGACCGTTTCGTCACGCACGGGATCTCCGCCGAGCTGGCCGAGAAGATCGGTCCGACGCCACAGGGCCACGGTCTGATCGGGTTGCTCATCGAGCATCCCGAGCCGATCCGGCTCGCTCGCCTCTCCGAGCACCCCGCCTCGGTCGGGTTTCCTGAGCACCACCCGCCGATGGAGTCCTTCCTCGGTGTCCCGGTGCGGGCCCGCGGTGAGGTATTCGGCAACCTCTACCTGACCGAGAAGGGCGGCGGCGGGGCCTTCACCGAGTACGACGAACGCGTCGTCGTCGCGCTGGCCGCGGCGGCCGGTGCGGCGATCGAGAACACCCGGCTGCTGGCCGAGACCGAGCGCCGGGCCCGCTCCGCGCGGGCCAACGCCGAGATCGTGCAGGCCGTGCTGAGCGGCCGGGAGACCCGTGCGGTGCTCCAGCTCGTGGTGGACCGGGCCAGGGTGATCTCCGGGGCTGAGCAGGCCGTCGTGCTGCTGCCGCAGCGTGCCGGCTACCTGGTCGTCGAGGTGGTCTCCGGGTCGGGCACTTTCGGCATGCTGGGTGCGGTGGCCGCCGAGGCGAGCCCGGTCGCCGAGGTCGCCCGCACCCGAATCCCGCTGGTTGTCGACGCGCTCGGCTCCGGCCTGCCCGGCGCCGGGCCCCTGGCCGAGGCTGCGGCGGCGTACGTGCCGTTGGTCGCCGAGGACCGCAGCATCGGGGTGCTCGCGGTTATCGGCCCGCGCCCCGAGCCGCGCTTCCCCTCCGACACGGTGGCCACGCTGGAGGCCTTCGGCGCCCAGGCGGCCGTCGCGCTGCTGCTCGGTCAGGCCCAGCACGACCGCCAGGAGCTGGCCGTGCACGCCGACCGGGAGCGCATCGCCCGGGACCTGCACGACCTGGTCATCCAGCGGCTCTACGCCACGGGGCTAGGGCTTCAGGCGGTCGCACAGCTGACCAAGGTGGCCCAGGTGGGCACTCGGATCAACCAGACGGTCGAGGACCTTGACGCCACCATCCGGGAGATCCGCTCGGCAATCTTCCAGCTGCAGACCCCGACCGAGGATGACGGGTCGTTGCGCCAGCGGGTGCGCCGAGAGGCAAGTGAGGTCGCGGAGGCTCTCGGCTTCGAGCCGACGATGACCCTTATCGGGCCGATCGACAGCGCCGTTCCCGACGGCGTCGCCGACGACCTTGTGGCGGCGCTGCGTGAAGCGCTGACCAACGTGGCCCGCCACGCCGAGGCGGCCCGGGTGCACATCACTGTCCAGGTCGATGACGAGGCGATAGCGCTCGTCGTGGTCGATGACGGTGTCGGTCTTGAGCCCAGCGGGCGGCGCAGCGGGCTGCGCAACCTGACCCAGCGGGCGGAGGCCCTTGGTGGGCAGTTCAGCGCGACCGCGGTGGCAGGGCACGGCCGGGGGACCCGCCTGGTCTGGCGAGTCCCCCGGTAACGCTGCCCGGCGCTGCCGGGCTCTGCAGGCCTGGCGGGCTCTGCCCGGCGCTGCCGGGCTCTGCAGGCCTGGCGGGCGGGCCGTTATCAGCCGCCCGAGCTGGCCCGGTCGGACCCGAGGGTGACAGTGGCCGACATCGAGGTGCCACCCGATCCGTTGGACCCGACACCGCGCAGCCAGGTGATCCTCACCATGTCACCCGGTCGCTGGGCGCGGATCTGGGCGACCAGCGCGTCGGCGCTGTCCACCGCCTGACCGTTGACAGAGGTGATGACGTCGCCTGGTTGTAGCCCGGCCGCCGCGGCGGCGCTGCCGGGGGAGACCGCCCGCACGGCCGCACCGAAGGGAAGCCCCTGCTGGGTCGCGTCGGTCACCGAGACCCCGATGAGGGCGTGGGTGGCCACACCCCGGGTGATCAGCTGCTGGGCGATGGGTCGGACCTGGTCGATGGGGATCGCGAAGCCCAGCCCGATCGAGCCGCTCTGCCCGCCGAATGAGGAGCCCAGGGTTGCGATCGCCGAGTTGATCCCGACGACCTGGCCGGACATGTTGACCAGCGGGCCACCGGAGTTGCCCGGGTTGATGGGGGCGTCGGTCTGGATCGCGTCGATCACCGTGGACTGGTTGGTGCGGCCCCCTTGGCCGCCGGTGCTGACCGGCCGGTTCAGCGCACTGACGATGCCGTTGGTGACGGTGCCGGAGAGCCCGAGCGGGGAGCCGATGGCCACGACCTGCTGGCCCACGACGAGGGAGGAGGAGTTGCCAAGCGCGGCCGGCTTCAAACCACTGACCCCCGCCGCCTGGATAACCGCGATGTCGGTCACCGGGTCGGCGCCCAGCACCTTGGCCTGGACCCGTTTGCCGTTGCTGAACGTCACCCAGATCGTCCCGCCCGAACCGTTGGCGGCCGCGATCACGTGGTTGTTCGTGACGATGTCCCCGTTGGCGGACAGGATCACCCCGCTGCCGGTGTCACCGCCCTGCCCGGTGAGCACCGTTATCGACACGACGCTGGGCAGCACCGCAGCTGCCACCTGGCTGACCGGGCCGAGGTTCTTGCTGGCCGCTGCGGTCACCGGCGGTGCGCTCAGCGAGCTGACCGTGGTGGGTCTCGCGTCGTGCTGGGTTATCGCGTAGGTGGCCGCGGCCCCACCGGCACCGCCGAAGAGACCGGCCGCCAACGCCAGGGCGACCAGCCCGGTGATCCCGCGACGGCGACCACCACCACCGCCGGCAGGGGCCTGCGGTGCTGACGGTGGCCCCCCCGCCGCATCCCCGGGCTGGGTCTGGGGGTCGCCGGTCTGCCAGGGCACCTGGTAGGGGTCGAGCACCGTCGTGGCAGACAGCTGCGGGCCAGGCTCGGGGCGGGTCGGGGCGGTCCACCAGGGCGCCGCACCCTGTGCCGGCCGGAGCGGTTCGATCGGGAGCGTGCTGCTGTTGGTCTCGTCCATGACAGGAAGGTTGCCCATGCGGCCTGAGAGCAGGCTGAGAGTGATCCAAGAGGACCCGAAGAACTCCCCCGGTGGCCCCGCTCGGCGTGCCTTGGCGCTCTTCAGTGTTCGCGGTGCCAGCGGCCCCACGGTGAGCGGGTCCCTGCCGCTGCGGGGACAGGCTGGGTCAGCGCGGGCCGGCCGGGAAGCCGAAGGGTGAACCACGCCCCACCCCACGGAGCCCGGGCGACGCTGACCGTGCCGTTGTGCCGCTCGGCGGCCTGCCGGACGATGGCCAGCCCAAGACCGGATCCAGGCATGCTGCGCGCCTCGGGGGAGCGGTAGAAGCGGTCGAAGACGTGCGGAAGGTCGGCGTCGGCGATCCCGGGGCCCTCGTCGGCGACGTGCAGGGCTCCGTCGATGAGGGCGACCCGCACGGTGGCGTGCGGTGGGCTCCACTTGGCGGCGTTGTCCAGCAGGTTGGTCACTGCCCGCTCCAGCGAGTGCGCGTCGCCGTGCACGACCCACGGGGTCGAGTCGACCTGGAAGCTCACCAGGGGCGCGCGACGGCGGACCCGCTCGACGGCCTGGGCGAGCACGTCGCCCAGGTCGACGTCGGTGTCGGCTGAGGAGGGCGGGTCCTCCCGCGCCAGCTCCACGAGGTCACCGACGAGGTCACCCAGCTCGCTGACCTGGGCCCGCACGTCGGCGAGCAGGTCGGCCCGGTCGGAGGGGCTCATCCCGCCCTGCTGGTCGCTCTGCGCCAGCAGGTCGAGGTTGGTGCGCAGGCTGGTCAGCGGCGTACGCAGCTCGTGCCCGGCGTCGCCCACCAGCCGGCGCTGCTGCTCCTGGCTCTGCGCCAGCGCGGCCAGCATCGCGTTGAAGGCCCGGGCCAGCCGGGCCAGCTCGTCCTCCCCGCTGACCGCGATCGGGTCCAGCTGCCCCGTGCGCGCGACGTGCTCTGCGGCCTGAGTGAGCCGCTGCACCGGCCGCAGCCCGGCTCTGCCGATGAGCAGCCCGGCCCAGGCGGCACCTGCCACGCCGAGCCCGCCGACGATCAGCAGCACCAGGCCGAGCCGGTCAAGTGTGCGGTTGGCGTCGGCCAGCGGCTGGGCGAGGACCAGGGCGAAACCGGGTGCGGCCGGCACCGCCACCACCCGGTAGGGCACGCCCCGCAGGTCGGCGGTGCGCGTCGACTGCCTCGCATGGCCCTTGGCCACAGCCAGCTCGGCCGGACCCAGCGGTGGTGCGCTGGCTGCTCCCTCGGCGGAGATGGCATGCCCGTCGGCGCGCAGCAGGGCGATCCGGAGATCGGCAGCGGCCAGAGCCCCCGGCGGGATCTGGGCCAGCGCCGCCGGGTCCCCCAAGGGGGAGCTCACCGCCGCACGGGCCCGGTCCAGCAGGGCCTGGTCCAGGTTGTGTTGCAGCTGCACGCGCAGCGTCGCGTACGCCGCCACCGAGACCAGCGCGACGGCCAGCCCCACGCCGACGGCGGCCAGCAGGCTCAACCTGGCCCGAAGGCTCAGCGACTGCAGTCCTGCCCAGGCAGCCCGCGGCCGCGGGACTGCTCCGGTCTCGCCGGGCCGGGGCCCGGGCCCGGGTCTGGGCGGCGCGGCGGCGCGATCAGGCTCGGTCACGGCGGGTCCTCGCGCAGCACGTAGCCGACACCGCGCACGGTGTGGATGAGACGTGGCTCCCCGCCCGCCTCGGTCTTGCGGCGCAGGTAGCCGATGTAGACCTCAAGCGAGCTCGCCGTGGTCGGGAAGTCATAGCCCCAGACCTCCTCGAGGATCCGCTCGCGGGTCAGCACCCGCCGCGGGTTGCGCAGCAGCAGCTCGAGCAGCGCGAACTCGGTCCGGGTCAAGCGGATGCCCCGGTCAGCGCGGGCCACCTCGCGGGAGGCCGGGTCGAGGCTGAGGTCGGCGAAGGTGAGCGGGCCGGCCCCTGCCGGGCCCGGTGCGGAGCGGCGCAGCAGCGCGCGCAGCCGGGCCAGCAGCTCTTCCAGCGCGAACGGCTTGGTCAGGTAGTCGTCGGCCCCGGCATCCAGCCCGGCGACCCGGTCGGCGACCGCGTCGCGAGCGGTGAGAACGAGGATGGGTACGTCGTTGCCGGCCGCGCGCAGGGCCCGGGCCGTGTCGAGCCCGCCCAGCTGCGGCATCATCACGTCGAGGACGATGGCGTCGGGCTGGACGGCGGCGACCCGCTCCAGTGCCTGGGCACCGTCGGCGGCCAGGTCCACGGTGTAGCCGTTGAAGGACAGGGACCGGCGCAGCGACTCTCGAACCGACCGGTCGTCGTCGACCACCAGGATGCGCACCCCCTCAGTGTGCCGCGTTGGGCGGGCTGCCCCGGGCGCGGTCGTCTCGGTGAGGGGAACGGTCAGGGCCTGGATGGATGCACAGCCAGCCATGCACAACCAGTCATGCACAGCCAGCTCGCCTCGCTCCGCGATCCCCAGGCCGGCACCAGCGCGCCCATCCGGTCGGGGTCAGCGCGCAGGCTGCAGCGATGGACACCCAACAGCCCACCGTCCGGGTCTCCGGCCCAGCCGACCTCGTCGCCGCCGTGCCGCACCTGCTCGGCTTCGTGCCCCGCGACAGCCTCGTGCTCGTGGGCGTGGACGGGTCGAGTGGTCGGGTCAAGCTGACCGCACGGGTCGACCTGCCCCCCGGCCGACGCCCCCCGCCCGCCCTGCTGGACCGGATGGTCACCGGCCTGGCGCGAAGCGGCGCGCAGGCCGCCGTGCTGCTGTTCTACGTGGAGGACCCGCAGGGGTCTGGCCTGGCCGGACTGGGCTCACGCATGCGGGCGCGGTTGCAGTCCCGCGGCATCGCGACTCGCGACGTGCTGCTGGTGTGGTCGGGTCGGTTCCGCTCACTGGTGTGCGAGGACCCCAGGTGCTGCCCACCCGAGGGGCGTCCGGCGCCCGACCCGGCCGCCTCACCGCTGGCCGCCGGGACGGTGCTGACCGGCCGGGCGGTGCTGCCCGACCGCGATGCGGTGCTCGCCTCGATCGACCCGGCGGAGCCGGCCTTCCTGCGCGCGGTCGCCGCGGCGCTCGCCCGCGCCGAACGGAGTCTGGCCGAGCGGCTCGATGCCGGGGAGCCGCTGACGCGAGTGCGTCAGGAGGTGCTGGAGCACTGGCGGGTGACGCTGCGCGAGGTGGAGGCTGGCGACTGGGCCGGCTCGGCCGAGCAGATCGCCATGCTGCTCGTCGGGCTGGGCGACGTGGCAACCCGCGACGCCATGCTGCTGACAGCGGCCGAGCACTGTCCCAGCGTCGCGGTCGCGGCGCTGGTCGAGGTGGTGCGCGGCGCCGGGCCCCAGCAGCTGGCCGCAGCCGGTGCCGCGCTGGCCTGGCACGCCTACCTGGCCGGTGACGGATGCCTGGCGGCCGCTGCCCTGGACCGCGCCCAGACGGCCGATCCGACGTACTCCTTGGCCGTTCTGCTGCGGACCGGTCTTGAGGCCGCGGTTCCTCCGAGCGTGCTCGGCGAGGTGCTCGAGGCGATGAGCGAGCTGGAGACCGAGGCGATGACCGAGCTGGGGACCGACATGGGTCGCGCGACGGGGCGCTCGACCCGGGGCTCGACCGGGCGCTCGACGGGGCGCTCGACCCGAGGCTCGACCCGGGGCTCGACCGGGCGCTCGACGGGGCGTGACCCTGCCGCCGGTTCGGCGTCGAGCTGACGGGTCTGACAAGTCCGGCAGGGCTGACCGGGCCAGCAGGGCTGACCGGGCCTGCGCCGGACGGCTTCTGGCCCATTGTGGGGACAGGATGCCTCGACGGGGCGACCCTGGTCCCTGGTGCCCAGGCCGTGGGCGCGGCATGATCTTCCTGCTTCACGGGCCGCGCGCGCCGGTTGTGTGTCGTGTCCGGTAGCGTCGCCGGCACGATCCCGGAAGGAGTCCTCATGACCATCGTCGTCGGCTACGTCCCGAAACCAGAGGGGCGGGCCGCGTTGCGTCGGGCGGTCGAGGAGGCCCGGCTCCGGCACACCCGGCTCGTCGTGATCAACTCCAACCGCGGTGGCAAGGAGCTCGACGACGAGGACGCGCTGCTCTATGAGCGCGAGCTCAAGGACATCCGCGACGAGCTCGACGGCGAGGGGGTCGAGCACGAGGTGCGCCAGCTCGTCCGCGGCATGGAGCCGGCCGAGGACCTCATCGCCGTCGCCGAGGAGGTCGGGGCCGACTTCATCGTCATCGGGCTCCGCCGACGCAGCCCGGTGGGCAAGCTCATCCTCGGCTCGAACGCGCAGCGCGTGCTGCTGGATGCGCCGTGTCCCGTGCTGGCGGTCAAGGCCGAGGAGTAGGGGATCCCGGCCGGCCGGTGGTCTCCGGGCGGCACAGGAACGACCTGCCGAAGCCGCCTGCTGGGTCAGGGCAGTGCCCGGACGTGTCACAATGCTGTGTTACACGCGACCGTGTGATCGCGTCCCCCCGATCTGAGAGCCGTCCATCTCCGCACGACGGTTCCTGGGTCACGCCCGTCGTTCGTGCGTCGAGAGGTTGTTCGTGTCGGCCAGCACTCCTCGGAAGCTTCCACCCGAGTTCGCGCACCCGGTGATCCAGCAGCTCTTCCGTCAGGGGAAGGGACGGGGCTTCGTCTCGCCTGACGAGATGCGCCAGGCCAGCGAGCAGGCCGGGATCAGCCTGGCCCGGATGAAGGTCGTGCTTCGAAGCTTCAGCGACGAGGGGGTCAGCGTGAGCGTGCCCGCGGAGTCTGCGACCACCCCGAGCCGGCGCGCCGTTGCGGCCACCAGCCGCCGCGCCACCGCGACGGTGACCTCATCGACCCGGACCCGGGCCGGGAGCGCCCCCTCGGAGGAGGAGGCGGCACAACCTGCCGCCGGGCGGGGCAGGACCGGAAAGGCGGTCGCGCCGGCACCACGCGCGAACGCCAGTGCCGCGAAGTCGGCCGCGGGCGGGCGCTCGCGTCGCAAGGGCGACAGTGAGGCCGCTGGGCCGGAGGGTGGGGCCACCAAGGGCAAGTTGGCCACCGGACGGGGCAAGGCCAGCAAGGCGACCGAGCCGGCCAGCCCGACCGCATCGACTGCCGACGTCGAGGTCAGCACGGCCGTGGACGACCTGAGCGACGTGGAGGACCTCGACGAGGTGGACATTTCGGAAGTCGACCTGGAGGACGTGGCCGATCTCGAGGTCGTCGCCGAGGTCGACCTCGAAGTTGTCGCCGAGGTCGACGAGGCTCCCGACTCCGTGCCCCGCGACGACATCGAGGAGACCGAGGACTCCGACGGCGAGGAGGACACCGACTCCGAGCCAGGTGCGCCAGCCTCCGGCGGCGCCGCCGCGGCCGACGGTGCACGTCCCGCCCCCGGGGCCGCCGCGAGCGCCGAGGAGGAGGACGAGGGGTTCACCCTCGACCTGGACGACGAGGACGCCCCGGCGCAGCAGGTCGCCACGGCCGGTGCCACGGCCGACCCGGTCAAGGACTACCTCAAGCAGATCGGCAAGGTTGCCCTGCTCAACGCCGAGCAGGAGGTGGAGCTCGCCAAGCGCATCGAGGCCGGCCTGTTCGCCGAGGAGAAGCTCAACTCTGGCGAGAAGCTGGCACCGAAGGTGCGCCGCGAGCTGGAGTGGATCGCCGAGGACGGCCGTCGGGCCAAGAACCACCTGCTCGAGGCCAACCTGCGGCTGGTCGTGTCCCTGGCCAAGCGCTACACCGGCCGCGGCATGCTCTTCCTCGACCTCATCCAGGAGGGAAACCTCGGCCTGATCCGCGCGGTCGAGAAGTTCGACTACACCAAGGGCTACAAGTTCTCCACCTACGCCACCTGGTGGATCCGCCAGGCGATCACCCGGGCGATGGCCGACCAGGCGCGCACGATCCGCATCCCGGTGCACATGGTCGAGGTCATCAACAAGCTCGCCAGGGTGCAGCGCCAGATGCTGCAGGACCTGGGTCGCGAGCCCACCCCTGAGGAGCTCGCCAAGGAGCTCGACATGACCCCGGAGAAGGTCGTCGAGGTTCAGAAGTACGGTCGCGAGCCGATCTCGCTGCACACCCCGCTGGGCGAGGACGGCGACAGCGAGTTCGGCGACCTCATCGAGGACTCCGAGGCGATCGTGCCGGCTGACGCCGTGTCCTTCACCCTGCTGCAGGAGCAGCTGCACTCGGTGCTGGACACCCTCTCCGAGCGGGAGGCCGGCGTGGTCTCGATGCGCTTCGGCCTGACCGACGGCCAACCCAAGACTCTCGACGAGATAGGCAAGGTCTACGGCGTGACCCGCGAGCGGATCCGCCAGATCGAGTCGAAGACGATGTCGAAGCTGCGCCACCCGAGTCGTTCCCAGGTGCTGCGCGACTACCTGGACTGACCGACCCGCAGGGCCAGGACCGTGCGGGTCGGGGCTGGCGGACGGTCGCGGACGGAGGCCTGATGCTCCGGTCGGGTGAAACCGGGTCCGCGGGCAGGGGCGCGGGGCTACGTTCGCCCTGACGGCCGCACCATCGCGCCCCTGTCGCGGTGCGCGCAGCCCACCACTCGGTTGAGGCATCAAGGGGGTTCGGTGATGAGAGGATCCGCTCGTCGAATGCTGGTGGCCGGGGTCTCGGCCATGGCTCTCGCCGTACCTGTGGGGACGCTGGCGGCGTATGCGGTGGGTGTGACCGATGTGCAGGCCAACAACCCCCAAGTGGCCGGATCCACGGGCAGCAACACATCGGCACTCTTCCCGACGAATAAGCAGAACGAGCCCTCGATCGCCGTCAATCCGGTGGATCCGCAGTTGCTGGTCGCCGGGGCCAATGACGAGCAGCAGCAGCCCGCCTGCGGGCCGGGAACGGTGCGCGGCTCCGAGGCCTCGCCCAGCGACTGCTCATTCTTCCCCGGCGTGGGTACGGACGGCGTCTACACCTCCAGCGATGGGGGACTGACCTGGACGAACCGGGGTCTGCTCGATGACCAGTCGACGTGGAACCACGACTTCGTCAGCGACGGTGACCCGACCATCGCCTATGGCCCCAAGCCCGATGGCCACGGTGGGTTCAGCTACGACGGGACGCGGGTCTACTACGCAAGCCTGATGTCCTACCGGCCCGGCTCCAGCCCCTACAAGGGTGGCTTCGGGTACAACGAGTTCCAGATCGTCACGCACAGCGACGACAACGGTGTCACGTGGAGCACCCCGGTCGTGGTGAACAGGGACAACCCGATAACGTTCAACGACAAGAACGCCCTCGGCGTCGACACCAACCCGACAAGCCCCTACTTCGGGCGGGTCTACGTCTCTTGGACCGCCTTCCGCGGCGCCGGGTACGGCAACGAGCCGATCATGGTGTCGTTCTCGACCGACGGTGCTGACACGTGGAGCTCGCCCAAGCAGCTGTCCCCGGCGGGCAACAACGTCACCGGCAACGGTCGGCAGGGCTCGGCGATCGCCGTCACCCCTGACGGGTCCATCATGGTCGCCTTCGAGCAGGGCTTCAACCAGGTAGTGGCCATCAGCCACGACGGTGGGGTCCGGTGGAGCCGGCCAATCATCCTCGGCCCGGTCACCGACATCCCCGACCCGATCCCGGGGGCGAACTTCCGCACCGACAGCTTCCTGTCCCTGGCCGCTGACCCGAGCGACAGCACAGGCCAGACCGCGTACGCCGCCTGGGTCTCGTCGACCGGCGCGACCACCACCGGGGCCGCCAGCGCCGACCTTGTCGTCTACCAGACGAAGGACGGCGGGTCCCGCTGGAGCCTCGTGGCCACGCCGTACTCGGGCACGACCAGCAGCGGATTCCCGTTCTTCCAGGGTCTCGGGGTAGCACCGAACGGTCGGGTCGACCTGGGCTGGCAGAGCCTGACCGCAACCGACCCGGGGTCCTTTGGTACCGGCAATGCCGTCATCGACTCCTGGTACTCCGAGTCGGGTGATGGCGGGACGACGTGGTCGACTCCCCTGAGGGTGTCGGCGGCCTCCTCGGACCCGGCCGCGAGTGCGCAGAACAATCTGGCCCGCCAGTTCTGGGGCGACTACAACACCCTCGTCTCGAACGAGTCGGGGGCCTGGTTCATCTACACCGACAGCCGCAACGGAGTCGGCTGCCGGGCGGTTGACGCATACCAGCAGGCTCTTGTTGACGGGACGTCGACGGTGAAGCCGGCGCCTAGGTCGGACTGCTCACCTGATGCGGCGGGCAGGCAGTTCGGCAACACCGACGTCTACGTCAGCCTCATCCCGGCACCCTCCCCCTGACGATGGGCCTGCTGACGATGGCGTGGGGCAGGTATCTGTGCCGGTGCCGGCTGCGGGCCCGCCTCGAGTGCTGCCTGCCTGCGCGGGGGTGTCTGGCAGCCGGGGGATAGGGGTCGCAGCCGGTCGCGGGCGGGTGTGAGGGCGCGGGCTCGGCTGGGTGGTTCGGGTGGCCGGGTCCTCTTGTGCACAAGCTCTTGTGCACAGCCTCTTGTGCCCACCCTCTTGTGCACATGGGGGTGGGTTCGGGCGGGTTTGTCGGTGCTCGGTTCTAGCGTGCTGTCATGGAGGTCGGGCAGGCGGGTCTGCTGGTGGCTGAGGAACAGCGCGGTGCCGCGCTGGCGCCTGCGGCCCCGGGTGTGCCGGGTGCCCCGGGTGCGGCGTCGTGGGTGGCGCCTCACCCGGGTGCGGCGCGTGCGCCGGGTGTGCCGTCGTGGGTGGCGGGTGACCCGACTGAGGCGGGGGCCACACCGTTGGCGGTGGCCTTGGCGGGTGTGTGCGCGGGTGTTGATGCGTTGGGTTCGTTGGCGTGGTGGTCC
>JAJZTN010000134.1 GCA_021848885.1 Actinomycetes bacterium | reverse complement strand
GCCGGGGTGCGCCGGACCGAGACCTTCGTCTACCTCAGGCTGCGCAAGCAGACCTACTCCTGGGGGGCGCGCTAGGCCGGCCCGCCCATCCCGCACCGGTCGTCCCCCGCCGCCAGTCCCGCACCGGCCGTCCCCCGCCGCCAGTCCCGAACCGGTCGTCCCCCACCGCCTGTCCCGCACCGGTCGATCCACCTCGGCCGACCAGGCGTGGCTGCGGCGCCACATCGACCGGGGCCGGAGGAACTCGAGCAGGCGCCCGGAGCAGCTCAGGTGACGATACGACGACGTTTCGGATTCCGTTGCGTGAAGAAGCAATGTGTCACGAAACCGTTGTGTCTTGGCCGTTTGGCCACCGGATTCACTTGTCAGATGGACAGAAGTGTGCGATAACTGGTGCGACGAGCTCAGTTGAGGACGTGAGTCATGACAGCGACCCCGCAGACCAACCCGGTCACCGACGCCGCCGCGCTGAGCGACTCCGCGCGCGACCACCTGTGGATGCACTTCACCCGCCACTCGGTCTACGAGCAGGGCGGGAGGGTGCCGGTCATCGTGCGAGGCGAGGGGCCCTACATCTACGACGCCGAGGGCCGGCGCTACCTCGACGGGCTCTCCGGGCTCTTCGTCGTACAGGCCGGTCACGGTCGCACCGAGCTGGCCGAGGCGGCCGCCCGACAGGCCAGCGAGCTGGCCTTCTTCCCGCTGTGGTCCTACGCCCACCCGAGTGCGATCGCCCTGGCCGAGCGGCTGGCCGGCTACACCCCTGGCGACCTCAACCGGGTCTTCTTCACCACAGGCGGTGGTGAGGCGGTGGAGACCGCATGGAAGCTGGCCAAGCAGTACTTCAAGCTCACCGGCCAGCCGACCAAGTACAAGGTGATCAGCCGAGCTGTCGCCTACCACGGCACCCCGCAGGGCGCACTGTCCATAACGGGCATCCCGGCCGCCAAGTCGATGTTCGAGCCACTCGTGCCCGGGGCCCACAAGGTGCCCAACACGAACTTCTACCGTGCGCCGGCACAGTGGCGGGATGACTACAAGGGCTTCGGTCGCTGGGCCGCCGACCGGATCGCCGAGGCGATCGAGTTCGAGGGCCCCGAGACCGTGGCGGCAGTCTTCGTCGAGCCGGTGCAGAACTCGGGGGGCTGCTTCCCTCCGCCGCCCGGCTACCTCGAGCGGGTGCGCGAGATATGCGATGCCTACGACGTCCTCATGGTGGCCGACGAGGTGATCACCGGCTTCGGTCGGATCGGCGACATGTTCGCTTCCCGCCGCTATGGCGTCACCCCTGACATGATCACCTGCGCCAAGGGGCTCACGAGTGGCTACTCCCCGATCGGGGCGATGATCGCCTCGGACCGGCTCTTCGAGCCGTTCCGGCACGGCACGACCTACTTCCCGCACGGCTACACCTTCGGCGGCCACCCGGTCTCGGCGGCGGTGGCGATGGCCAACCTCGACATCTTCGAGCGCGAGGACCTCAACGGGCACGTACGACGCAACGAGGACGCCTTCCGCCAGACCCTGGAGAAGCTGCTGGACCTGCCGATCGTCGGTGACGTGCGAGGGGACGGCTACTTCTACGGGATCGAGCTGGTCAAGGACAAGACCACCCGGGAGACCTTCGACGACGACGAGAGCGAGCGGCTGCTGCGCGGCTTCCTGTCCAAGGCGCTCTTCGACGCCGGGCTGTACTGCCGGGCCGATGACCGCGGGGACCCGGTGGTGCAGCTGGCCCCGCCGCTGGTGGTCGACCAGAGCCACTTCGACGAGATGGAGCAGATCCTGCGCTCGGTGCTCAGCGAGGCCTGGACCCGGCTGTGATCCCGCGGCGCGCACCCGCCGTCCCAGGTCACGGCGATCACAGGTGAGCGCGCCGGTCGACTACGCCGGCCTGTCCCTGTGGCACGAGACCGCCGAGCAGGACTGGACCCCGCGCCCGGCCCTGGTCGGCGACACCGACGCCGACGTGGCCATCGTCGGTGCCGGGTTCACCGGCTTGTGGACCGCCTACTACCTGCTCGCCGCAGACCCGAGCCTGCAGGTCGTCGTACTGGAGTCACAGGTGGCAGGGTTCGGCGCCTCCGGGCGCAACGGCGGGTGGTGCTCGGCGCTCTTCCCCACCGGAACCGCGGCACTTGCCCGCCGCTACGGGCTGGCGGCCGCCCTGGGCATGCACCGGGCGATGACCGCCACCGTGGACGAGGTCGGCGCGGTGTGCGCCCTGGAGGGCATCGAGGCGCACTACCGCAAGTCGGGCACAGTCGTGGCAGCTCGTAGCGAGGTGCAGCTGGCCAGGGCCAGTGCCGAGGTGGGCACCGCCCGCGAGCTGGGCCTGGGCCATGAGGACCTGCTGCTGCTCGATGCCGCCGAGGCCACCCGTCGGATCGGGGCGAGGCGAGTGCTGGGCGCCACGTTCACCCCGCACTGCGCGAGGGTGCACCCGGCCCGGTTGGTGGCCGGGCTGGCCCGCGCGGTGCTGGCTCATGGCGGGCGCATCTACGAGCAGACCCCGGTCACCTCGATCCGACCGCGCACCGTGCGAACCACCCGTGGGGTCGTGCGTGCCCGGCACGTGGTGCGGGCCACCGAGGCCTACACCGCCGCGCTGCCGGGGCAACGCCGAACTGTCGTGCCGGTCTACTCCCTCATGGTGGCCACCGAGCCGCTGCCTCGGGCCTTCTGGGCGCGCGCGGGACTGGACGAGCACGAGACCTTCTCCGACCACCGGCACCTGGTCGTCTACGGGCAGCGCACCGCCGATGACCGGATCGCCTTCGGTGGGCGGGGAGCCCCCTATCACCTCGGCTCGGCGGTGCGCCCGGACTTCGACCGCTCCCCGCGGGTCTTCACCGCACTGCGCCGCACGTTGGTGGACATGTTCCCGGACCTGGCCGCACACAGCTTCACGCACGCCTGGGGCGGCCCGCTGAGCATCCCCCGGGACTGGATGGCCTCGGTCGGGCTGGACCGCGCCCGCGGGCTGGCCTGGGCCGGGGGGTATGTCGGGGACGGGGTCGCCACATCGAACCTGGCCGGACGCACCCTGGCCGACCTGCTGCTGGGCCGGGACACCGAGCTGACCCGGCTGCCGTGGGTGGGACACCGCTCGCCGCGCTGGGAGCCCGAGCCGGCCCGCTGGCTGGGGGTCAACGCCGGGCTACGCCTGGCTGCGGCCGCCGACGCCGAAGAACGACTGACCCGTCGCCCGGCCCGCCTCGGCAGGCTGCTGGATCGACTCACGGGCGGGCACTGACACGGGCAGTGACACGGGCACTGACACGGACGCTGACACCGTGGCGGCCGGAAGTGTCGCTTGCACGACCCGCACCGCCCGCACGGCCCGCACGGCCGATCAAGGTGAGGGACCAGAGCGGCGGACCGGGCGCCAGATGTCACGCAGAGCCCACGGGGTGATCACGCCGAGCCAGAGCAGCGCGCCCACGAAGCCGAAGAAGCTTGCCCAGAGCAACCACACGCCGACCACCAGCACCAGCAGCGTCGCCACGATCCGACCAGCCGGGCCGAAGGTGACGGCGGATGCGGCCCACCGGCTGGTCTGCGGGCGGGAGGGCGGCGCCGGGGCGGGCCGGGCAGGCATGGGCGGGCCCACGCCGAGTGCACTGAAGTCAGGCTCGGCGCCACACATCCCGCAGCGCAGTGCACCGAGCCGCCACAGCGTGCCGCAGCGCGGACACCTCATGGGCTCCCCCTCACCACCAGTGCATCGGCGGGGCGGGGGTCGGGCTCAAGGGCCGCAGCCAAGACCCAGGTCAAACCTGGGTCAGGTTCGGGTCAGGTGCGGGTCAGGTGTCCTGGCGCAGCAGTGCCGGGCGAATCTTGTCGAGCACGCTCGCGTCCTCGATGGTTGACGGTGTCGGGGCATCCTGACCGTCGGCGATCTGACGCATGGTCTTGCGCAGGATCTTCCCCGACCTGGTCTTGGGCAGCGCCGGGACGATTGCGACCTCCTTGAACGCCGCCACCGGCCCGACCTGGTCGCGCACTGCGGCGACGAGCTCGCTCTGCAGCTGGGCCGGATCAGCACTGGCCCCGGCCTTGAGCACGACGAAACCTCGAGGCACCTGGCCCTTGAGCTCGTCGTGCACGCCGATAACCGCGCACTCGGCCACCGCGGGATGCTGGGCCAGCACCGCCTCCATCGCCCCGGTGGACAACCGGTGACCGGCCACGTTGATGACGTCATCGGTGCGACCCATGACGTAGAGGTAGCCCTCATCGTCCTTGTAGCCGCCGTCGCCGGTCAGGTACCAGCCGGGGAACGCGCTCAGGTAGCTGGCGACGTAGCGCTCGTCGTCACCCCACAGCGTGGGCAGGCAGCCGGGTGGCAGGGGCAGCTTGACGCAAATGGCACCCTCGTGGCCGTAGGTGAGCGGGGTGCCGTGCTCGTCGAGCACCTGCACGTCGTAGCCGGGCACCGGGACGCTCGGCGAGCCCGGTTTGATGGGCATAGGGTCGAGGCCGCGCAGGTTCGCACAGATCGGCCAGCCTGTCTCGGTCTGCCACCAGTGGTCCACCACCGGTATGCCCAGCACGTCGCTGGCCCAGCGGTAGGTCTCCGGGTCGAGCCGCTCGCCCGCCAGGAACAGCGTCTGAAGGCTCGAGATGTCATGCCCGGCCAGCAGAACCGCCGACGGGTCCTCCTTCTTGATCGCCCGGAACGCCGTGGGGGCGGTGAAGAGCGCCTTGACCCGGTGCTCGGCGACGACCCGCCAGAACGCCCCGGCGTCCGGGGTACCCACCGGCTTGCCCTCGTAGAGCACGGTGGTGGCCCCGACCAGCAGCGGCGCGTAGACGATGTAGGAGTGCCCAACCACCCAGCCGACGTCGGAGGCGGCCCAGTAGACATCCCCGACGCTGACGCCGTAGATGTTGGGCATCGACCAGGCCAGCGCGACGGCGTGTCCGCCATTGTCGCGCACCACCCCCTTGGGTTTGCCTGTGGTGCCGGAGGTGTAGAGGATGTAGAGCGGGTCCGTGGCGGCGACCGGCACGCACTCGGCCGGTTGCGCGGCGGCCATCACGGCGGCCCAGTCGAGGTCACGCTCGGCCAAATGAGCCTGTGCCTGCGGGCGCTGAAGGATGATGCAGTGGCGCGGCTTGTGCCCGGCGATCTCGATGGCCCGGTCCAGCATCGGCTTGTACTCCACCACGCGGGTGGGCTCGATGCCGCACGATGCCGAGACTATGACCTTCGGCTTGGCGTCGTCGATCCGCACGGCGAGCTCGTTGGGGGCGAACCCCCCGAAGACCACCGAGTGCACAGCACCCAGCCTGGCGCAGGCCAGCATGGCCACGACGGCCTCGGGCACCATCGGCATGTAGATGATGACGCGGTCGCCCTGCTCGACACCGATCGCGCGCAGCGCCCCGGCAAAGGCGGCGACCTGCTCGAGCAGCTCGGCGTAGCTGTAGGTGGCCTTGCTCGAGGTCAGCGGGCTGTCGTAGATGAGGGCGGCCTGCCCCCCTCGCCCGGCCGCGACATGGCGGTCCAGTGCGTTGTAGCAGGTGTTGAGCACGCCACCGGTGAACCACCGGTAGAACGGCGGGTTGGCCGCGTCGAGGATCTGCTCGGGCTCACGGATCCAGTCGATCGCCTCGGCCGCCTCACGCCAGAAGCCCTCCGGGTCGAGGAGGCTGCGCTGGTAGGTCGTGTGGTAGTCACCCATGGCGTGATCCTGCCGTTCGGGCCCGACCGCGTCCGGCGTTTGGTCGCCGAGGTCGACGAGTGGACCGATCCTGCGACGAGCGGGCCGGGCACCGGGCCCGCTCAGCCGGCCTGGGCGCTGGTATGGCTCGCACGCACGTCGAGCAGATGGTCGACGACCGCGTCCAGGAACTCGTCCACCGCGTCCTCGTCGTAGCCACGCCAGCGCAGGTGAAAGGCAACCGATCGGACCTCGTCGACCTCCAGCGGGGCACTTGCCCGGCCGCCGGTCAGCGCGCGGGCCAACCGGTCGCAGAAGTCGTCGACCGCGTCGACGTCGTACCCCCGGCCCAGCGCCGTGTGCGCGCGCGGGAAGCGCTGACCGGGTGGGTGCTCAAGCACGGGCCCGACCAGCGCTGCTGCGCCGGGGACCCGCGCGGTGACCTCGGAGCCGTCGCCGCGGTGGGCCCGCTCCTCCAGCTGGTCGAGGTAGTCGTCCACCGGCTCGATCCGGTAGCCACCGCGCACCAGCGTGAAGCCCACGTGGCGGATCTCCTCGGCAGTCACCACCGGTCCGGTCCCCGCCTCCGCCGCATCCAGGCGGGCGACCACCGCGGCGCAGAGCGCGTCGACCTCGGCCGGCGCATAGCCCTTGACCCAGCGTGAGCACCGGCTGAACCGGGCATCCTCTGCCGACACGACCCCTCCCCGACTAGACCTCCTCGACGGTTGCAGCCAGCTGCCCGCAGGCCCCGTCGATCTCCCGACCTCGCGTGTCCCGAACCGTGGTGGTCACACCCCGCGCACGCAGCCGCCGCACGAACTCCGCCGCGACGTCAGGTGCCGAGGCCGTCCACCGCGACCCGGGGGTCGGGTTGAGCGGGATCGGGTTGACGTGCACCCAGCCCCGCCCGCGGGCGGTGAGCAGATCGGCGAGCAGGTCGGCTCGCCATGCCTGGTCGTTGACGTCGCGGATGAGCGCGTACTCGATACTGACGCGTCGTGAGGTGCGCTGCGCGTAGCGACGCGCCGCGTCGAGTGCCTCGGCCACCGGCCAGCGGGCGTTGACAGGCACGAGC
>JAJZTN010000133.1 GCA_021848885.1 Actinomycetes bacterium | reverse complement strand
AGCGACCGGCTGGGTCACGTGACGCGCCCGCCCCGGCCGCCGAGTCCTTCCGCGCCTGGTGGCGGCGTACGGCGGGAGGAACCCGCCCGGACGGCCGAGACCCCGGCGGCCCCCGAACCCGTGGCCACGCCGGCGGATCTTGTCGCGCTGTTCGCCGAGCGGGTCGCCGACTACCGGGCCGGGGGTGCGCCACGCGCCCCCGGATGCCCTCCCGGTTGTTCTCGGGGGGCTGCTGCCGGCGGGGACGCGGGTCGTCGTACCGGAGGGCTTCCCGGTCGAGGTGTTGCCCGCCACCGTGACCGTGGCCCCCGACCCCTCCGACGAACCTGTGAGCCCCCAGGTGCTCGACAACCTCGATGCCGTGCTGACCACCTCGGCGCTTGGCATCGCGGTGACCGGGACCGTCGTGCTCGACCACGGCCCCGGCCAGGGCCGGCGGGCCATCACGCTCGTGCCGGACACCCATATCTGTCTGGTACGCCGCGACAGCATCGTCAGCGATGTGCCGCAGGCCCTGGCGCGGCTCGTCCCGACCCGACCGCTGACCTGGATCTCCGGGCCCAGCGCCACCAGCGACATCGAGCTGAGCCGGGTCGAGGGCGTGCACGGCCGCGCACGCTGCACGTGGTGATCGTGGAGGGCTGATGGGGGAGGCATCGACGCCCGTGAGGTCGAGGGGCTGCGGGTCTCGGCCACCTGGCCCCACGCGGTGGCACCTGGCCCTTACCGGTAGCCAGGCCCGGCTAACGCCCGGCTCCGATCGGGCGGCCGCTTCCGGTGCTCAGTGACGTGCCGAGACCGTGCGCATCCTCGGACGGGGTGAACGAGGCGAACCCGTTCGGACCGGATCCGGCCGCCTCGCCGAGCAACGTTCCGCTGAGGCTGCGGATCACCCCACCTCCACCGTGCGCGACAAGGTCCTCGGTCGCGCGCACCACCTGGCTCGGTGTGCTCGCGCTGCCTGACCCGATGGCAGGCCAGCCCAGCACCCCGCCGCCGGACAGGCCGACGGCCAGGGCGACGGTCAGGCCGATGGCCAGGGCGAGAACGGCGATGGCTGCCAGGTGCTTCCTACGGCGGGGTCGACGAGGCAGCGGCTCCACCACGGGTGAGGCGCTGGTGTGGACCGGGCTGGTGACTAAGTGGCTACGTGCGGTGTGGCTCATCGTGACTCCTCGCTGAGGTTCTCTCCGCCACGCGGCGGCTCGGTCACGACTGTCCCTGGGGGCGCTGGCAGACCGCTTCAACCACCGGGACGGCGGTCTGGCCCCCGGTTGGGCGGGCCCCGACCCCCAATCTGGGGAGTTCTCCCCTGCCCCGGCTGCGTATTCGTGCCTAGCGTGACCGGATGTGCGGATCGGTGTCCTTGGCATGCTGGAGGTCAGCGCGGACGGCCGCGCGGTCGAGGTGCGCGGGAGGATCCCGCGGCGGCTGCTGGCCCTTCTGGCCCGGACTCCTGGCCGTGAGGTCAGCGCCGACCAGCTCATCGACGGGTTGTGGGGAGCAGGCCCGCCATCCGCGGCAGCCGGCACACTGCAGTCTCACGTCGCCCGACTGCGACGTGACCTGCCGGACGGGCAGGTGCTGCGCACTGGGCGCCGTGGCTACCTGCTGGACATCGACCCCAGCGACGTCGACGCGGTGCGATTCGAGCAAGGGTTGGCCCAGGGTCGTACGGCGCTGACCGCAGGGCGGGTCGAGGAGGCCGGCACCCTGCTCGGCCAGGTGCTCGGGCTGTGGCGAGGGGCGCCCTACACCGAGTTCGCCGACTGCGAGCCGCTGGAAGCTGAGGCGCGCCGGCTCGCGGAGCTGCGGCTGGACGCGCTCGAGCTGCGCATCTCCGCCGACCTGCGTCGCACCGGCACCGCCCCGCCGGTGGCCGAGCTGGAGGCGCTGGTTCGCTGGCACCCACTGCGGGAGTCGTTCTGGGGGCTGCTCATGTGCGCGCAGTACCGCGTCGGCCGGCAGGCCGACGCACTGGCGTCCTACCGGCGGGCCAGGACGACCTTGGCCGAGGAGATCGGCGTGGACCCGGGCCCAGCGCTGCAGGAGCTCGAGCAGCGAATCCTTCGCCAGGACCCCACCCTGAACGCCGATGGCCTGGCTGATTCGCTGCTGACCGGACCGGAGCCGGGCATCTATTCTGGGCCCGTGGCACTCGTCGAGAGGGCCGACCTCTGCGACACCCTCACCCGCCTGGCCGACGAGGCGCGTTGCGGCAGCGGTCGCCTCGCGCTTCTGCACGGTGAGGCCGGCGTCGGCAAGACGGCTCTGGTCCGGGAGTGGGTTCGGCACCGGATGCCCGGCCCCACGGTCCTCTGGGGTGCCTGTGACCCGCTGTCCTCACCGCGCGCCTTGGGACCGTTGCTGGACGTGGCGCCCGAGCTGGACCCCCGGGTGGCCGAGTTGCTGCGCTCGAGCGAGCGCGAGAGCCTCTTTGCCGCGACGCTGGCAGCCCTCGAGGCTGTGGCTCCGGCAGTGCTGGTCGTGGAGGACGTGCAGTGGGCGGACATGTCCACCCTCGACCTGCTCCGCTTCCTGGCTCGCCGCGTGGGCTCAACACATCTTCTCGTCCTCGTGACGTACCGGGACGACCAGCTGCTGGCCGATGACCCGGTCCGGGTGATGGTCGGCGATGTGTCCGCGATGCCCGAGGTGCGCCGGCTACCAGTCCCCCCGCTGTCGCCGGCCGGTGTCGCCGAGCTGGTCCACGACAGTGGGATCGACGCCCAGGCGCTGCACGCGGAGACCGGGGGCAACCCGTTCTTCGTTACCGAGGTGCTCGCATCGGGCGGTGCCCAGCTTCCGCCCACGGTGCAGGACGCTGTGCTCGCCCGGGTGGCGCGACTCTCGGCGCAGGCCCGCCTGACGCTGGAGTCCGCGGCGGTGATCGGCTCGCGGATCGAGCCGGAGCTGCTGCACCGCATGCCCGGGGTCAGCACCCAGGCCGTTGATGAGTGCGTGTGTGCCGCCATGCTGGTGTTTGCCGCCCCGGCGTACACGTTCCGGCACGAGCTGGTCCGACAGGCCGTGCTGTCCGGGATCACTCCCGGACGGCTCGGCGCGCTGCACTGGCAGGTGCTCGACCGTCTGCGGGACATCCCGATGTCCCACCCGCCGTACGCCCGCCTGGCCGAGCACGCCGAGATGGCCGGTGATGCCGAGGCGGTGCTGGAGTTCGCCGTGGCCGCGGGTGACTCCGCGGCGCGGCTCGGGTCGCACCGGGAGGCGGCCTACCAGTACGGCCGGGCCATGCCCTACGCCGGGCTGCTCGACCTCGACGAGCGCATCGCACTGCTCGGCAAGCGCGCCGAGCAGTGCGCCATCGCCGACCAGCACGAGAGCGCCATCGACGCGTGGAACGAGCAGATCGAGCTGCTCCGCGGTCGCGGGCGGGACCTCGAGATCGTCGACGCACTGATGGGGCTCGACGAGTCGCACTACACGATCGGCGACAACACCCATGGCACCGAGTTCGTCGACGAGGCGTTTGCTCTCCTCGACGGCACCGGACCCAGCCGGCAGCTCGCGCTCACCCTGGCACGCCGCGGCACGAAGTACCTGCGGGACTCGGAGTGCGCGGCTGCGATCCCGTGGCTCGAGCGGGGTCGCGAGATGGCGATCACCGTCGGCGACGCCGAGGTGCTGGCACAGGCGACCGCGAACCTCGGCGTCGCGCACGGCTTGCTCGGGGACCTCAAGACCGGGCGGCGCGAGGCGGAGAACGGGCTCGGGATCGCGATCGACCACGACCTGCACGACATGGCGGGGCGGATCCACCAGACCGTCGCGAGCCTGAGCTGGCTGGACTTCGACCTCGCGGAGGGCCACACGCTCATGGAGGAGGCGGAGCGCTACACCGCCGAGCACGACCTGCACGGCCACCTCATGTGCGTGCTCGCCACCGAGATCACCTGGAAGCTCGACCTGGGCCGCTGGGACGAGGCGCTCGAGCAGGCGCACGACCTGCTCTACGTGCGCAACACCGGTCGGGCCAGCCGGATCGCGCCGTTGTCGGCCATCGGCCTGATCGGCGCACGGCGCGGGGACCGGGACGACGTGTGGGCCTACCTCGACGAGGCGCGCGACTACATCGCGAAGACCCGGACGCTGGGCTACCAAGGCTTCATCGCGGCCGCGCGGGGGGAGGCGCACCTGCTCGAGCACGACGTCGAGGGGGTGCGGACCGAGGTGCTGCCGTGGTACGAGGAGGCGGTCCGCCTCCAGGACGCCGAGCTGCTGCCCGAGCTGACCATACTCGTCTGGCGCGCCGGACTCGTCGACGAGGTGCCGGCGGGCCTGCGCGAGCCCGAGCGGCTGTCCATGACCGGCCGGCACCGCGAGGCCGCGGCCCTCTGGTCGTCCTACGGCGCCCCCTACAAGGCTGCCTGGGCGCTGCTCGACAGCGACGACGAGGTCGACCTGCGCGAGGCCCGGGCCCGCTTCGAGCAGTTCGGTGCCCGCGTCCTCGTCGAGCGGACCGACGCGAAGCTGCGCTCCATCGGGGCGAGGGTGCCCCGCGGCGCGCGGGCGAGCACCCAGGCGAACCTCGGCGGCCTCACCGACCGCGAGGTGGAGGTGCTGGACCTGCTCGACGAGGGACTGCGCAACGCCGACATCGCCAAACGGTTGCATCTGTCGGAGAAGACCGTCGGGCACCACGTCTCCTCGATCCTGGGCAAGCTGGGCGCATCCTCGCGTCTCGAGGCGGTCCGACGCGCGAGAGATCTGTCCGCGGTTGGCTAGCCCGGCACCGGGGCAGCCACCCCGGCCGGCATGGGGGGCGGCACCCGGCCGGCCTTGGGGGGTCGGCATGGGGGGCAGCCACCCCGGCCGGCATGGGGGGCGGCACCCGGCCGGCGTGGGGGGTCGGCATGGGGGGCGGCACCCGGCCGGCATGGGGGGTCGGCCGGCGCGGGAGATGGGCAGTCCCATGGACCAACATGGGTCGGTTTCCCGATGCGCGCAGCGGCACCCGGCTGGCTGACTGGTCAGGCGGCGGGCCGAGCAACGGTCCCAGACGAGAGGAGCCAGCCATGCCCCGCTACCTGGTCGAGCGCACCTTCCCGCAGGGCCTGCACATCCCGCCCACCGAGGGTGGCGCGACGACGTGCCTGAACGTGGTGGGCAACAACGCAAGTGTTGGGGTTACGTGGGTGCACTCCTACGTCACAGCCGACCACGGCAAGACCTACTGCATCTATGACGGCCCGGATGCCGAGTCGATCCACCGCGCGGCCAGTGCGAACGGTCTGCCGGTCGACTCGGTCACCGCGGTGAGCGTGCTCGACCCGTACTTCTACCACTGATCGGGGAGAGTCCGACGGCATTGACCCCGCCGGAACCGCTTCGGCCGCCGCTTGAGGGAGCTGCCGGGGCGGTCATCACCTCGGCCGCCCTTCACCGGGGCGGGCGTCGTACGCCGGTTAAGACGACTACACTCGTGAAAAGTGTTGGTCGGCGGGTGAGAGATCGGCAACGGCGGTGCCGGGTGAGCGCCGGGTGAGCGGGGAGAGCGTGTTGAGCGATCCGGGCCGTAGGGGGGCGCCGGCGGTCACCGAGCTGCGCCGGCAGCATGCTGAGCCGGCCGGGCGGGCGGCCGAGCGCGGGGCCGGGCGGGCGGCCGGGCCGCCCGTGGCCAGGGGCTGAACATGTGCTCCTACTGCGGCTGCCGATCCCTGGCCGTCATTGGCCGGCTCTCGGCCGAGCACGAGACCATCATCAACGTCATGGGTGAACTGCGCCGCGCCCACGCCTCGGGTGACTCGCCGCAGGTGGCGAACCTGGCCGACCGGCTGGCCTCGCTGCTCGACCCGCACACCCGCTCAGAGGAGCAGGGGCTGTTCGCCGAGCTGCGCGAACAGCCGGAGTTCACCGAGGCGATCGAGGCGTTGGCCAAGGAGCACGTCGAGCTGGACACCGCCCTGCGCGAGATCATCGCGGGGCGCCCCAGCGAGATCACGGCCTTCGAGACCCTGTTGCGTCGGCATATCGACCGGGAGGAGAACGGACTGTTCCCGGCGGCTGCCACAGCGCTGGGCGGGGACTCCTGGGACCGGCTGGCGGCGCTGGGGTGAGCGCGCTGGCCGCCAGCGGCCCCGCCCGCACCCGCCCTCGCCGCCGGCGTGGCGCTTGGGTGCCTCCCCAGCACGGCGCCTGGGCCATGCTGGGCGTGCCGTTCCTGGCAGGTGTGGCCCTGTCCGGCCCCGGCTGGGTGCAGCTACCGCTGCTGGTCGCCTGGCTCGGTGGCTACGGGCTGTCCTACTTCGCCATGCTCGCGGTCAAGACTGGCCGCCCCGGGAAGGTCCGCGCGCAGCTGGTGGGGTTCGGCACCGTCACCGTGACGGCCGCGGCGGTGGCACTGCTGGCGCGCCCACAGCTGCTGCTGCTCGGCCCGGCGTTCCTGGCCCTGCTCGCCGTCAACGCCTGGCACTCCCGGCGCCGCGGGGACCGGGCGCTGCTCAACGGCGCGGTCTCAGCTGTGGGCGGAAGCCTCGGTGTGCCTCTTGCGGCGCTGGCGGCGCCGCAGCCACGCCTGGACGGGGCGGTCTGGGCCGCCTTCGTGGTGCTGGCGCTCTATTTCGTCGGCACGGTGTTCTTCGTCAAGACCATGATCCGTGAGCGGGGGCAGGCGCGGTACCTGAGGCTGTCCGTGAGTTGGCACGTCGGTGCGGCGCTGTTGGCCGGGCTGCTCGCCGGGCCGCTCGGCGGGTCACCCGCCTGGCCGCTCGCCGGGTCACCCGCCTGGCCGCTCGGCGTGTCACCCGCCTGGCCGCTCGCCGGGTCACCCGCCTGGCCGCTCGGCGTGTTCTTCGGCTGGCTGGCCGTGC
>JAJZTN010000008.1 GCA_021848885.1 Actinomycetes bacterium | reverse complement strand
CACCTTCGGCGGGTTCAGCCGGTACTGCAGCTGCTCGAGCGTGGTCACGATGACGCCCATGCCGTGGTTGCGTCCCCACTCCGCGACACGGGCGGCCACCGAGTCCGTGCCCGGCGCGGCCAACGCTTGACCGAGTGAGACACCGAGGTAGGCACCGAGGGTGAGCACCACCAGACCGGCGGTGCGCACCAGCCGCCCCCGCCGGCTCAACCGCACCCGCCGCGCAGGCGCCCGGGGGTCCCGTCGCGTCCCCGGCTTCGCCGATGCAGCCACCTCGTGCCCCTCCGATCATCCCGCAAGCCGGGCCGACAACGGCGTTGCCACGGACAAGGTTCCCACGCCCCGAGTGGCTTGGTGGTCGGGCACGCCCACCATGTCCTGGCCTTAACGAGAATGGGGACGATCCCTTAACGACTTCCCAACCGGGGCCAGCGACCCTTGTCGGTGGTCTCGCGGCGCGACGGGCTCTCCTGCCGACCCCAGCGGGTCGCAGGGCTAGCGTGTGCCCATGACCGCCCAGCCCGCCACGCTGCCGGCCGTGGGCGTATGGCTGGGGCTGCTGCGGGCGATGCGGCCGAAACAGTGGGTGAAGAACGTGCTGGTGGGGGCGGCTCCGCTGGCTGCGGCCTCGATCACCCAACCCCGGGTGGCGCTGGCGACCCTCATCGCGTTCGTGGCCTTCAGCCTGGCGGCCAGCGCTGGCTACCTGTTCAACGACGTTCTCGACGTCGAAGCCGACCGGCACCATCCCGACAAGCAGCATCGGCCGATCGCCTCGGGCCTGGTCTCGCCCCGGGTGGCGGTGGGGGCAGCCGCCCTGCTGTGCGTGACCGCGGTCGCGCTGGCGGCCCTGAACCGCTCCGACGGCCTGCTCGACGTCATCGTCGTCTACCTGGCGCTGACCACGGCGTACTCGGCGTTCCTCAAGCACGAGCGGGTGATCGACCTTGCCGTGGTCGCCGCGGGCTTCCTGCTGCGCGCGATGGCCGGTGGGCTGGCTGCCGGTCTGCCGCTGTCGCGCTGGTTCCTGCTGGTCGCCGCGTTCGGCGCGCTGTTCCTCGTCTCCGGGAAGCGCTACGCCGAGTCGCTGCTGGCCGGAGCAGGCTCCGGTCGGACCCGACGCTCCCTGGCCGGCTACTCCCCGGGCTACCTGCGCTTCGTGTGGAGCGTGTCGGCCGGAGTGACGATCGTGGCCTACGCGCTGTGGGCCTTCGAGACCAGCTCAGCACAAGCCGCCGTCCCGTGGCAGCAGCTGTCGATCGCCCCGTTCGTCATCGCCCTGCTGCGCTACGCCGTGGACATCGACAGTGGCCGGGCCGGGGCCCCGGAGCAGCTCGTCCTGCAGGACCGGGCGCTTCAGGCTCTCGGGGTGATCTGGCTCGTCATGTTCAGCCTCGGTGCCTTCCGTGTCTGAGCCGCCCGTCTCGCGAGGGCCCGCCGCCAGTGACGCTGGCCTGACCCGAAGCCTGCTGACCGGCTGGGGCCGCACCGCCGCCACCGCGGCGCGGGTGCTGCGACCGAGCACTGTCGAACAGGTGCGCGACGCCCTCCAGATGGTCCGGGCGGGTGGCCCTGCGCCGTCTCGCGGGGTCGCGGTGCGTGGCCTGGGGCGCAGCTACGGCGATGCGGCGCAGTCCGCCGGTGGCACCGTGGTGGACCTGACCGGGCTGGACGCGGTCCGGGACCTGCAGGTTCGCGAAGGGGATGCGCTTCTCACCTGTGCGGCCGGGGCGAGCCTGCATGACCTGCTGCGCCTGCTGGTGCCCCAGGGGTGGTTCGTGCCGGTGACGCCAGGCACCCGCTACGTGACGGTGGGTGGGGCCATCGCGGCGGACGTGCACGGGAAGAACCACCACCGAGACGGCAGCTTCGCCAGCCATGTCGAGTCCCTGAGCCTGCTCGACGGGCGCGGTGAGGCGCACCTGATCGGTCCGCAAAGCGACCCGGAGGCGTTCTGGGCCACCGCGGGCGGGATGGGCCTGACCGGGGTCATCGTCGAGGCGACCCTTCGGCTGCTGCCGGTGCAGAGTTCGTGGATGCTGGTGGACACCGAGAGGGCCGCCAACCTCGACGACCTGCTCGACAGGTTGAGCTCGCGCGACCACCTCTACCGCTACTCGGTGGCCTGGATCGACTGCCTGGCCACCGGCAGAAGCGCCGGACGAGGCGTGATCACCCGCGGGGAGCACGCACCTGCCGACGCACTGCACGGCCGGGCAACGGCCCGGGCCTGGGCGGTCCCTTCCGGCCCGCTGGTCAGCTTGCCGGGCCCGCTACCTGCTGGGCTGCTCAACCGAGCCAGTGTGGCGGCGTTCAACGAGGCATGGTTTCGCAAGGCGCCCCGACACCGGGCGGGTGAGCTGCAGCCCTTCCCGAGGTTCTTCCACCCCCTGGACGGGGTCGGCGACTGGAACGCCGTCTACGGCCGGCGCGGCTTCCTGCAGTACCAGTTCGTCGTGCCCATCCAGCGCGAGGACACGTTGCGGGAGGTGCTGGCCCGTTTGCGCGGTGCCCGGGTGCCCTCGTTCCTCGCCGTCCTCAAGCGGTTCGGGCCGGCCGACCCGGGCCCGCTGTCCTTCCCGCGACCGGGCTGGACCCTGGCGCTGGACATCCCCGCGGGCCTGCCGGGGCTGGCCGGTCTGCTCGACGAGTGCGACCTGCTCGTCGCCGAGGCCGGCGGGGCGGTCTACCTGGCCAAGGACTCCCGCATGCGCCCGGAGCTGCTGAGCATGATGTACCCGAGGCTGGAGGAGTGGAAGGGCACACGTGACCGGCTGGATCCCGATCGGATCTTCCGCACCGACCTGTCCAGGAGGCTGAATCTGTGATCGACGCGCTCGGTGCTCCGCAGTCGGTGCTCGTCCTCGGCGGCACCTCCGAGATCGCCACGGCTGTCCTGGACCGCTTCTCTGCACAGCGACTGCGCCGGGTCGTGCTGGCCGGTCGAGACCCGGCGGCCCTGCAGGTCATCGCGCAGCGGTTCCGCTCGAACGGGGTGGCGGCCGTGGCGGTCGAGACCTTCGACGCCGCCGACACCGACACGCACGAGTCGCTGCTGGACCGGGTCTGGGCCGGTGGTGACATCGACGTGGCGCTGCTGGCCTTCGGGGTGCTCGGTGACCAGCGTGCCGCCGAGGCCGATCCGGGGCTGGCGGTGGACTGGGCGAGGGTCAACTACCTCGGTGGGCTCTCCCTGGGGCTGGGCTGTGCCCGGCGCCTGCGCGAGCAGGGACATGGTGTGCTCGTGCTGCTGTCCTCGGTGGCGGGGGAGCGGGCCAGACGGTCCAACTTCGTCTACGGATCGGCCAAGGCCGGGCTCGACGCGCTCGGGCAGGGGTTGGCCGACGCTCTGCACGGCTCGGGGGCGCGCGTGCTGGTGGTGCGACCCGGTTTCGTCAAGGACCGCATGACCCGCGGGCTTCCGATCCCGCCGCTGAGCACCACACCCGCGCAGGTCGCCGAGGTCGTCACCGCCGCCATCGCCAGCGGTCGTGGCACGGTGTGGGCGCCCCCCGCGTTGCGCTGGGTGATGCTCGTGCTGCGCCATGTGCCACGCGCACTTTTCCGCCGCCTGCCCATATGAGGTCGAGCGTGGCTGCGAGGCCTCTCACGCTTCGGGGTTGAGTGTCACGGCCGGGTGAGTCTCGGCGGGGGCAGGGCACCCGGCTGGCCGCGCGCGACCTCCGGTTTCCCCGTCGTACGACGGCCACCTATGGTGGGCTCAGACGGAGGTGGCGATGCCAAGTCCTGGCCGCGACTCCGAGCGAGTTGAGGACGGCCAGCGCTGGCTGGCCCACCCTCGGCTGGCCCGGCTGATCCGGGGTGTCGTGCTGCTGGGTCCGGTGCTCATCGCGGCCACGCTGACCTGGGTGGTCCAACGGCTGCTTCCCGTGCCGGCCTCGCGCCTGGACTGGCTCGGCCGGGGTGGCGCGCTGCTGGTGTTCTCGCTGCTCGTCCTGCTCGCCATCGACCGGGCCGCACAGCGGCTGGTGCCACTGGCCACTCTGCTCGAACTCACCCTGCTCTTCCCGGACCGGGCCCCCTCACGCGCCGCGATGGCCCATCGCGCCGCCACCCGCCGGCCGCTGCCCGAGCAGCTGCGCCAGGCCTCGGCCGCCGGGGACCCCGCGGAGGCGGCCGAGCAGATCCTCGGGCTCGTTGCAGCACTGAGCCGACACGACTGGGTCACCCGTGGGCACTCTGAGCGGGTGCGGCTGCTCACCGACGTCGTCACCGACCAGCTGGGGCTGCCCTCCCGGGACAGGGACCTGCTGCGCTGGGCGGCGCTGCTGCACGACGTCGGCAAGCTGCGGGTCCCCGCCGAGGTGCTCAACAAGCCCGGCACGCTCGACCCGGCTGAATGGGTGGTGCTGAAACAACACCCCAGCGCGGGCAAGGAGATCGCCGGCGCCCTGCTGCCCTGGCTAGGACCATGGGGCTCGGTCATCGACCAGCACCACGAGCGCTATGACGGGACCGGCTACCCCAACGGCCTCGCCGGCGAGCAGATCCACCTGGGCGCCCGCATCGTGGCGGTAACCGATGCCTTCGACGTCATGACAGCAGCTCGGTCCTACCGCAAGCCGATGAGCCGCGCGGCGGCCTACCGTGAGCTGACTCGCTGCTCCGGCTCGCATTTCGACCCGGTCGTGGTGCGTGCCATGCTGGCGGTCTCGGCACCGCGGTTGAGCCGCACGCAGGGGCTTCTGGCTTGGTTGGCCGATGCTGCCATCCTCGGCCGCCAAGCGGTCAGTGCAGCTGGCGTGGCCAAGACTGTGGGTGGTGCCGCCCTGGTACTGGGCACGGGGGGTCTGCTGCTGCCCCTCCCGCACCCGAGACCCCCGGTGGCCTCCCAGATCACCCCGGGACCGCTCGGCACGGGCTCCTCCCACGCGGGGGGTGGGACCCTGGCACCCTCGGGCACCGCTACCGGCTGGGCCGGCAACCCGACCGGCAACCCGACCGGCTCTGCCCCGACCGGCAACCGGGCCGGCCGCCCTCCGACGGCCCGGACTCCCGCGACGACGCCGCAACCGTCGCTGAGCCCCTCACCGACCCCGCCCGGGTCCTCGGTCCTCACCCCGCTGACCGCTCAGCTCAGCGGCGTGGCGAGCGCCCTCGGCTCCGCGGTGAGCAGCGTTGTCAGCGACGTGGGCCCCGCCCTGTCCGGCTCCCCCTCCCGAGCCGGACAGGGCGGTCCTGCCAGCCTGCCGTGACCGACCCTCAGCTCCCGGCAAGCCAACCCGTGTGGCCGTTGCAGGCGTCCCCAGGGCTGGGGACGGCGTCCTTGTCACCCGCGGCCACGAAGGCGCCGTACGTCTGGACCGTCGGGAACACATCGTCCTTGCCAGGGTGGTAGGCGTTGAGGCCGGAGAACGCGCAGATCGAGTTGGCGACATAGTCCGCGACGGGGGTCAACTCGCCAGTTGCGAAGCCATCCTGAGGTGGGCCGGCGACCTCCCCTCCGACCGCGGCGCCGGCGCCGGCGAAGGTGAGCAGCGGAACGGACACAGCCACGGCGATGAAGCGTCTGACGCGCATGAGGTCCTCCCGGTTGATGGGACAGGGCCCCTGGCCGGTGACTCCTGGCGTCGGCCAGAGGCGAGGCGACCTCACTATGCGCGTGCCTCAAGGGGCGGTCAATGGCTTGCCAAGTTACGTCATTTCCGCGTCAAGAGATCACCGCGGTTCCCCACGGTGCTGGCTCGTCTTGCGGGCCGGTCCTCGCCGTAGAGCAGGCGTCCGATCCCGCGACGTTGTGCCTGGACGTCGACATGGACCGTGTGCGCTTCCGCTGACCTGGTGGGCGCCATCCCACCGTCGAGTGTCCGAGGGCGGACAGCTCACGAGGGCTGGCAGTGCCGGCGCTCAGCGCGCCCACCATCCGGTCGGTTGAGCCGAAGCACCACAGCGCGGCGACTTCGGGGCGGCAACCGCTAGCGGATCCGGGAACCGGCTCCACGGTAGGACGAGGTCAGGCCTCCTCCCCGGAAGACTCCCGCCCGATCGTCCGTGTCGGGGGAGGGGTTATAGATGAACCCAAGATGCCTCAACGGTGACGAAGTCTCGTGGGGGCCAGGTTTGCGAAGACGATCACGTTGGCTTCGTAGGCACGGGCCACCGGGTCGAATCCACCGCAGGTGATGATTCGCAGGCCGGGGACGTCGAGGGAGCCGTAGACGAGGGCGGTGGGGAACCGGGTCTTGGGATAGGTGGCGACACGGTCGACAACGAACGTAGCGGTGGTGCCGTCGGACCGGGAGACCATCACGCGGTCCCCGGGTCTGAGGTCGGCCAGGTGGGCGAACACGGCGGGGACACCGCTCCAGTGGACATGGCCCGCGATGACTGCTGGCCCGACTCGTCCCGGGACCGGCGACCCGGTGTACCAGCCTGCGGTCATGGCCCTGGTCGGGACCGCAAGGGCGCCGTACGACGTAAGACCGAGCCTCACCAGGGTGGCGTCGACTCCGATCGCCGGGACCCTGATCCGGACGGGTGTCAGCCCTGCTGTTCCAGGTGCTGGGGCGGCGCCCCCCGCCGCGATGGCGGTTGAGGGCGTCGTCGTTGCTGGTGCGCGCGTAGACGTCGGCGACGCGGTCGTGGTGAGGCTGTTCGCGCCGGAAGTCGTGAGGGCGGAGATCACCGTGGGGTGCGAGCCTCCGGCGATGAAGACAGCGACGGCGATGGCAATCCCGCCGGCCGCGGCCCACGCGACACCCACCGTGGCCAGCAGACGCGTCGTCGTGCCGGCCCGGTGATCGCCGTGCTTGCGGACCGTCATGGTGTCCCTCGCTTGGGGTGGTGTCCCCTGGCTATCGGCTCGTGGTGGCAGGTCAGCCCGGAGCCGGCGGCCGGTGGGTACGCTCCGTCGCTGGTAGAGCGCGTCGGTCATCCGGTGCTGTTGTCCCCGGTTCCGACAGGTCCGCTGGGGGTGGTGGTGACCTGGGGAGCCTGGCCCGTGGTCGCGGTGGCGATGACCTGGGGAGCCTGGCCCGTGGTCGCGGTGGTCGAGGCCTGCGTGCTCGGAGAACTAGTCGCGGTGGTCGCGGTGCTCGAGGCCCGCGTGCTCGGAGTGCTAGTCGCGGTGGAGCATGCGGAGCGCGTGATCGTGTTGTGGTCGAGCGTCACGGCACCGTTGCGGGCAAGGACCCGGCCGTCGACCGTCGCGCCAGTCTGGAGACTGATGCTGGTCAGTGCCATCACCGTGCCAGTGAAAGTCGAGTTGGTGCCCAGGGTGGCCGAACTGCCGACCTGCCAGAAGACATTGCAGGCCTGTGCGCCGTTGAGCATGACGACCTTGCTGCCGGACGCGGTGATCAGTGTCGAGCCGGCCTGGAACACCCAGACGGCGTTCGGGTCGCCAGCGGCGTCGAGGGTGAGCGCGCCGGACAGGCCGACCGCGGATGCGGAGTTGTAGACGCCGGGCTTGAGAGTCTGGCCGACCAGGTCTTGCGTGATCGCGGTGGTCGGGCCCTCGCCCGCGGCGGTCGTGTAGGCGGTGGTCAGATCGGTCTTGGCGCCTTGCGTGACGCTGTCGCCCGCGTGGTTGGTCCCGATCAGGGTCAATGAGGTGAGCCCTGTGATGGTCGCGGTCGGGAAGGTTCCGATGTCCCCGGTGATCGTGGTCGGGCCGGTGTTGGTGATGCCGGTCCCTGCCAGGACGGCGAAGCTGTCCGCTGTGCCGAGTCCGACTGCGACGGGTGCGGCTGCTGCGTCGGATCCGAGCAGGACGAGCGATCCGACAATGGCTAGGGCCAGCACGCTTGTACCAGCTGCGAGGATGGATGATCTGCGCCTCGACTGTGGGCTCTTCATGATCGACTCCTTTGGGCCCTGATGATCTCGCGCCAGGTGGCGTCGGCGAGGGGATGACTCCCTCGGCCGGCCGCGCTGGTGTTGGAGAACCGTGCGTGTCATCGCGTGCTCGCCGGACCTGGGCCGGCCCGGCTCGTGCCTGCTCATCGAGCTGCTACTTCTGGTGCAGCATGTCCTTGGCCTTCTCAGCCGCGTCGGCGAGCTTGTCCTTGGTGTGGTCGAGGACCTCGAGGGCCTTGTCCTTCGCGTCGTCGATGTGCGCGGCGGCTTCGGCGGTGCGGGTCTGCGCGTCGCCCTCGGCCTGGAGGTGGATCATGCGCCGTCGTTGCGGATCTCCTGGTCGGTGACCCGCTGCTGGACGGCGGGCGGCGGCGTCGCGTCGACGGTGTGGGTCGAAGTCACGCTGCGATTCCGCCGGGGGGTGAAGACCACCATCGTGAGCACGAGACCGAGAGCGCCGGCGGCCATGAGGATGAGGCCGACGATCCGGATGTCGATACCGGCGACTGTGGCATGGATGGCGAAGGTGAGGATTGCGCCGACCGCGAGAAGGAAGATGCTGAAGCCGATTCCCATGGACGTTCCTTTCAGAGACGGACGCGCGAGGGCCGCGTCGAGAGCGGGGGTTGGGGCGGAGGGATCCGGCGCCACCAGTAGTGCCGGTGCCCGGCGACCGTTCGGCCGGTGGCGCCCAGGACCATGAGAACGGCGCCGACGAGGAGCAGGATGAGCCCCAACGTCTGGAGGATCGCGATCTTGGCGACCAGGCCGATCATGATCAGGACCATGCCGGGAATGATCATGTTGGTCTCCTTGGGCAGCGACGGGGATGAGGTCTCGGTGGGACGCCCGGAGCGGTGCTCCGGCGCGGGGTGAGACCCCCGGGACGTGGTCCCGGCGCTGCGGCCGGGGACCGTGCACCATGACCTGGTGCCGTAGATCTACGGCGTCTCCTCAGTAGACGCCTAGGTCGCAGCGAAGTCAAGTATTGTAGGGCTACGTCATCAATCTACGCCGTAGCGGATAGCTGTGAGCGAGGCGTTCGATACTCCGGTGGCGGGGTTGAAGAGAAGGTCGGGCACGCGAGAAGCAAGGCCGACGAGGCAGTCGGCAAGTCTTTGCGGGACTCTCCGAGCTTGCGATGAGTCCCGGGCCAACGGTAAGAAGGCGCTGGTCGCCGTCGCGGTGGAAGTCAAGCCCCCCAAGGGGTTCGGACGGTGCCGGATGAGCGTCATCCCGGATGGCTCGGCCCGCACGCTGCACACGTTCATCACCGACAACGTCGCGCCAGGATCCACGGTGGTCACCGACGGATGGTTCGGTTACCTGGGGATTGTCAAGGCCGGCTACACCCATGACCGACGCAGCCAGTGCGCCGCCAAGGCGCTCGGCGAGGACATTGGCAAGCCGCTGCCCTGCGTGCACCGTGTCGTGCGCCGTGTCGCGGCGCTGGCCAAACGATGGCTGCTTTCCACCCACCAAGGCGCGGTGGACCTCGAGCACCCACCCCGCTACCTGGACGAGTCTGGCTTCCGGTTCTACCCCTCAGCCTCATGGCCCCTTCGGACCCACGCTCCTACCGGCCTTCGAGCCGGGCTGGTCGCGGTGTCGCCGGGTTGCCTCAGCGCTTGGGCGCCGGCGCGGTCGACGGAAGCTGGGCCTGCAGGCCGGTGAGCAGGATGTCCAGACCGCGTTCGAGCTCGGCGGCACCGTCGTAGGTGGCCAGGGCGGGTGCCAGGCCGCGAAGCAGCGGGAACTCTCGAAGCGGTAGGCGGTGCAGGCCGAGGCGGAGCAGGTCGTCGGTTTCCTCTGGGTTGTCGACTAGTTCTTGGAGTTCGTTGAGGACGTGGCCGTGCAGGAAGCCGAAGAAGTAGCGGTAGACGTGCAGGGCGTCGACATCGGTGAAGCCGGCGCGGGTGAGCAGCTCCAGGCAGGCCTCGAGGGGGCGCAGGGTTCCCGGCGGCCGTAGGGCGAGCGGGGTGGACAGCGGCCGGGTGACCAGCAGCGGCACGACGTGCGGGTGGGCCAGGGCGAGGGCCCGGAACGCGCGAGCGACGGCGCGCAGCTGACCCGCCCAGTCATCGTCGGTGGTGTCCAGGGTGAGATGGTCCAAGACCAGCTCGGCCACCCCATCGAGCAGCGCGGCCTTAGTGGGCGCATAGCGGTACAGCGACATCGGGTCGCGACCCAGCGCCTGACCGAGGCGTCGCATGGACAGCCCTTCCACGCCGTCCCGGTCGATGATCTCCAACGCGGTGCTCAGTACCAGCTCGCGGCTCATCGGTTGTGTGTCGCGGGCAGGCCCAGCGATAGGAGCAGCCACTCGGCTCACCTCCTCCCACTCGGTCCGCCTCATGGCCCATGCTATCCGGCATAGACAGGCTGCGTAGCAAGACGATGTAGTACTACGACCTTGACAAGTGACACCAGGCTAACGTTCACTATGTTTACACCGTAGGACTACGGGCAATGGATCAGTTCGTCGCTCCCACCGCCGAGGCACCGCGGGGCTCAACAGGGATTCCTTCTGGAGCACGTGGAGGCACGGCCATGATTGTCATCATCGGGCTGATCGTCCTCATCGCATCGGCCGGCGTCGCGGTGGCCGGTGTCGCCGGCAACAGCGGCAGCGCCCACTCGCTGGGCGACAGTTTCGGGATCTTCGGCCAACACCCGACCGGTCTGTCCACCGGACAGCTGTTCGCCTTCGGCATCGGCGTGGGTGTGGTGGGCATGCTGGGGTTGAGCATGCTCCTCGGCGCCTTCACCCGTCGGCTGGCCTCCCGTGGGTCCCGGCGTGCGCTAAAGACCTCCCGGCGCGAGAGCACGGATCTGCGCCTGGACCGTGACCGGCTCAGCCAGCAGCTCGACGACGAACGCAACGAACGCCTCGCAGACAGCACGCACGCAGCCCCGAACGTGAAGGAGACACCGTGATCATCCTGGGGATCATCCTGTTCATCGTCGGCCTGGTTGCCACGATCGCCGTCCTGCAGACCATCGGGATCATCTTGATCCTCGTCGGCGCGGTGCTCTTCGTCCTCGGCCGCACGGGCCACGCTGTCGCTGGCCGGCGTCACTACTGGTAGTCCTCGGGTTCGTCGCCGCGAGGTTGTCCCGTGTCCTTGCCGAACTTGGGGTGGCGGTCCCCCACCTGAGATCTGCCGAGTGGTAGGTCTCGGGTGAACCGCCAAGCAAACCCGCAAGGAAGGGGACCGCTCGTGGAAGACCGTGCCTACTGTTCACGGCACTGACGCCGCTGAGGTCGCTGACGCCGCTGTCGCCGGGTCGTGGTCAGGGCTGCCGGGGAGCGTGACGTTGGCGCTGGCCTACCGACCCGAGGCCAGCGCGGCCTCGCTGATGTTCCGGATCAAGCCGGGCCCCTACGACACCGACTCGCTGACCGAGTTTCTCACCGATCTGCACGACGAGGTCGGCGTCGACAAGATCACCCTGATCTGGGACAACCTGCCCTCACACAAGTCCAAGGCCATGACCGCATGGATCGCCACCCAGTGCGACTGGCTGGTCGTCGAACGGCTCCCCGGCTACGCCCACGACATCAACCCCATCGAAATGGTCTGGGGCACCATCAAGACGGTTGAACTGGCCAACCTGTGCCCGGACACCATCGACGAAGCTCACGCCGCCGCCGAGTCCGGACTGAACCGCATCGGCTCCAGCTACGACCTGTGCTTCGCCTTCCTCGCCCACACCGGCCTTTCTCCATGACCCGTGCTTACTCGATCACCGAAAGGTCTTTAGGCACATGGACCGTGAGCGGCGAGTTTCCGCACGGCCCTACCGGTTGAGTGCCTTCACCACGGTCTCGGTCCGGATGAGCATGCGGTCGGGACGGTTCGGCGCCTCGACGAAGCCCAGCTTGGCGTAGAGCCGGCGACGGGCGTCGGTTGCGGCGTCGACGACGATCGCCCGCACGGTCGGCCCCTGGTTTCCGGCGTCGATGATGCGCTGCAGGGCATCGATGAGCACGACCTCGCCAAGCCCCTGACCGTGCAGCCGCTGGTCCAGGGCGAGTTTGCCGATCAGTGCGGCCGGCACCGGGTCCGGCACACCACGGCCGATCCGGCTGGGTGCCTCGGTCCGGGGGATCGCGTGCGCGCTCAGCGCGTAGTACGCCACAACGGTGTCGTGCCCGGCCCCGTCGACCCAGACGAAGGTCTGCGTGACCCGTGCGCGGCCCGCGTCGGCGGCGTTGTCCCGCAGCCAGGCGTCGAGCGCCGGCTCGCCGCAGGCGAAGGTTCGGCAGTCGTGCCGGCCGGGTTGGTAGACGTGCGACGTGTAGGCCGGGTCAGTCGGCACGGCGAACCAGGCGCCGGTGCCGCGTAGCGGCCGCGGTCAGGGCCGGAGGGGGCTCCGGCGCGAGGGCGTCGAAGAACTCATCAAAGAACGCCGCGGGCAGGGGCGTGTTCCGAGACTCCGCGATGATCCGTTCGGCCTTCTCGTCCGCTGCCGACAGCACGAACGCAGTCAGCGATTCGTGGGACAGGTCCGCAGCAAGCTGCAGCCGACGCTTGCGGTTGCGATCCGTGCGCATGTTGATCGTCTCGCCTGTTGCGGCCATCTCATCCCTCCTGTAACGCAAGCGTGCGCATGCTGGGGGAATAGGTCAAGGGCGCTTCTTGATGGGAAGGCCGCAAGCTCTCGCCCACGTCCCGGTCTGGGCGGAGCAGCCGACCGCTCTCGAGCGAACCCTGAAGGCCACGGCCCCACCGCTGCGCCGGCGGGAACATCTCATCGATCGGCGTGTCGGAGCCCGGAGGTGTCGGACGTCACCCCCACCATCGGAGTTAGCACTCGCAATCGGTGAGTGCTAACGACCGGCGTCCCGCCGGGACGAAGGAGGTCTGCCGCGGCAGATCGCAGGGCGGGCCCGCACCAGGGCCCGTACGTACCCAGCTCGGGTGGCGGCGTTCAGCCGCGGTCCCGCAACCAGGACGGTACGTAGCGCAAGAAGCGCAGCGACGCAGGCGCGTCGTCGTCTCCGGCGAAGGAATCCCGAAAGTCCAAGTGAGGCGAGCGCGGGTGCCCTTCTGCTCGGTTGATCGCGACTTCGACAATCGCGATTCTCCCTTGCAGCAAGGGCACTTCCGCGTCACGACACGACCCCCGCACTCACCCCGGCTGAAGGATCAGGGTCTGAGCAGCGAACAGGTCCGAACGCTGGTCGAACAGGTCGGCGGGCTGCTGGCCGCACTCCAACAAGCCGGCCCCGCCGACCGCACCCGGGTCTACGCCCAACTCGGGGTGAAACTGACCTACCACCCCGACCGACAGGTGGTCGCCGCGGAAGCGACCCCGGTGGGTGCATGTACAAGACGGAGTGTCCGAGGGGGGACTTGAACCCCCACCCCCTATTCGGGGACTAGCACCTCAAGCTAGCGCGTCTGCCTATTCCGCCACCCGGACATGCCGCGGCTCGGCTCAGCCGGCGCGGCGGTGGGAAACACTAGCAAATCCCGCAGACATCGCTGATCCGGCGACCGCCAGAAGTCCGGCTGCGACGCCGCCGCGGCACGGCTGCGGCACGGCTGCGGCAGGATGACCGTGTCCAGCCCAGCGACCGCCCCGCACCATCGAGTGTCCAGCCCAGCGACCGCCCCGCACCATCGAGTGTCCAGCCCAGCGACCCTCCCCACACCGGCCCAGTGACCACCTCGACCGGAGGCACCAGTGAGCGACACCCAGCAGCCCGAAGCCGGACCGCAACCGTGCGAGGACGTCGACGGCGAGGTCGTCGAGCTGTGCCGCCAGCTCATCCGGATCGACACCTCGAACTTCGGTGACGACCGGGGACCGGGGGAGAGGGCCGCCGCAGAGCACGTCGCTGGGCTGCTCGACGAGGTGGGACTGACACCGCGGATCTTCGAGTCCGCCCCGGGGCGCGCCACCGTGGTGGCCCGGTGGGCGGGGCGGGAGCCGGACCGCCCGGGCCTCGTGCTGCACGGTCACCTCGACGTTGTGCCGGCGATGGCGGCGGACTGGCAGGTGGACCCGTTCGCCGGGGAGATTCGCGACGACTGCCTGTGGGGTCGCGGAGCGGTGGACATGAAGGACATGGACGCGATGGTGCTCTCCGTGGTCCGGGCCTGGGCCCGCGCCGGTCGTACCCCTGCGCGCGACGTGGTGCTGGTGTTCTTCGCCGATGAGGAGGCCGGCGGCAGGCTCGGGTCGAAATGGCTCGTTGACAACCACCCCGAGGTCTTCGAGGGCTGCAACGAGGCGATCAGCGAGGTGGGCGGTTTCTCGATCACCGTGGCGTCCGGGCGTCGTCTCTACCCCATCGAGACGGCGGAGAAGGGGATGGCCTGGCTTCGTCTCGTGGCCGACGGCACGGCCGGGCACGGCTCCATGACCAACACCGACAACGCCGTGAGCGCCCTGGCGTCGGCGGTGGCCCGGATCGGCGCACACCGCTGGCCGGTGCGCTGGACACCGACCGTGCGGGCCTTCCTGGACCGGATGAGCGAGGAGCTCGGGGTGGCGCTGGACCCCGAGGAACCCGACGCTCTCATCGCCCGGCTCGGCTCGCTGGGCCGGATGGTCGGGGCCACGCTGCGCAACACCGCCACCCCGACCATGCTGGAGGCCGGCTACAAGGTCAACGTCGTACCGCAGCGCGCGACCGCGCATGTCGACGGACGCTTCCTGGCCGGCGCCGAGGACGAGTTCCTGGCCACCATCGACGAGCTAGTCGGCCCCAGGGTGCGACGCGAGACGGTGCTGCACGACGTGGCACTCGAGGCGCCGTACGACGTCCCGCTTGTCGCCGCGATGACCGCCGCCCTGCAGGCCGAGGACCCCGGCAGCGACACCGTGCCCTACTGCCTCAGCGGCGGCACCGACAACAAGGCGCTGTCCCGGCTGGGGATCCGAGGCTACGGCTTCTCGCCGCTGCGGCTTCCGCCCGAGCTTGACTTCCCGGCGCTCTTCCACGGTGTGGACGAGCGGGTCCCGGTCGAGGGGCTGCGCTTCGGCGCCCGAGTGATCTCCCGTCTCCTGCACGCCTGCTGAGCACCGGCAGTCGATCCCGACGGTGTCCGGCGCTGTGAGGCTAGAGCGTGCGGACCGCGCGGATGATCCGGCGGCGCAGCCACACCTTGCGGGTGCCGTCGGGGTAGAGCCGCAGCCGGGCGAGCTCCCAGTGCCCGTACTCGGCGTGGTCGGTCAGCAGCCTCACCGTGGCAGGTCGGCTCACCCCGCGCGGCACGAACACCTGGCGGTACTCGTACTCGACCACGCCGGCATTGTGTCGCACCGGGGTGCAGGAGATGGGTAGCGTGACCCCATGACCTCACCGATTCCCGATGCAAGCGTGCGCGTGCGTGAGCTGGCGACAGACTTCATCGCCGCCATCGACGCGCACCTGGGGGCGGTGGAGTCGCGCAGCGGCGAGACCGACCCTGACGTCTTCGCCGCCTTCGACCAGCTCCGGGACGCCTTCCTGGCCTACGAGGACGCCCTCTATGAGACCTACGACGAGGTGACCCCGTTCGAGGTGGTCGACGGCGAGGACGACGAGGACGACGAAGAAGACGAGGACGACGGTGAGGACGACGGTGAGGACGACGAGCTCGATGAGCTCGATGAGCTCGATGATGAGGACGGCGAGGACGGCCTCGAGATAGAGGACACGCCCTAGCCCGCGGACCCCTCGAGCGGGCCCAGCCGCGCGGCCAGGCCGGTGCGGGGGACAGCCGGTGGACGGGCCAACGCCTGCGCAAGCACGCTGCCGACCTGGGTGACCACGCTGAGGTGCGCGCTCGCGGCCCCGACGGCCGAGACCAGCATGGTCCGCTCCAGCGATCCGGTCGCATCCGCGGCCAGCACCAGGACCACGGCTGGCACAGGTGATTCGTCCAGCTCGTCGACACGACTGACGCGCACGTGCACACCCTCGGCCTGAAGGTGCCCCCGGAGGGCGCCCGCCCCGAGCGGGCCGGTCTCGCGCAGCGTCACCACGGCGATGTGCGCGGCACCGAGGCCCAGCCGACCGGGGATCGAGTCGCTCACCAGCTGGAGCACCCGGTGGCGTGCCTTCTCCACCGAGTCCACCGGCGCCACGACGAGGGAGTGCTCGGCCGGGTCCGCGGGCTCCAGCCGCCCAACACGTACCGCCGTGGCGAGCCGGCCCAGCGCGGTGGAGGCATGCGCCTCGACGCGACGCACCGCGACGCGATCGCGCTCGACCAGATCGGCGAGCACCCGACCGGGCGCGGCGTGCCGGGCGCACGGGTCCCCGGCGAGCACGACCCGGCCGCCGTCGCCGACCTCACGCAGCAACGCCAGGACCGCGTGGGTGTCGAGGCGCTCGGCCCGATCGCGGATGAGCGTCGTACCGCCACCCGTCGTACCGCCACTCGTCGTGCCTCCACCCGTCGTACCCTCGCCGGCGGCCGCCGCCACCGCGGCGTCCCGCCACGGGCCCGGCGGCCCGCTGACCACGAGGAGTCGGTCCGCGCCCTGCGTGCCCGCCCGCTCGACGTGCCCGGCCAGCTCCTGCTCGGCCGCGGCCACCTCGGCCAGTGCCAGCAACGACCCATCGGCCGTTGCGACGACCCCGCCGTGCTCCACCGCTACGGCCACGGCTGACTCGCCCAGCCCCAGCCCCGCGAGCGCCGCCAGCACCACCTCTCGGGCCACCAGCGTCGCCCCGCTGTGCCCGACACGGCGAATCACCCAGCGGCACAAGGCAACCACTCGCCGCGGGTCCCCCGGGTCCAGGCCGCCCAGGCGCCCGGCCGCGAAACGGTCGGCCTGCACCGGGGTGACATCTCCTGCCTCCAGCACCAGCCAGGGGTCGGTCGCCACTCGTTGCGCGGCATCGGGTCCGAGCACGGCGGCAAGGCCCGACGCGACCGGCCCGGGCACCCCCAGCGCCTGGACCGCCGCGGCAGGCCCCTGCCCTTCGCTCGGATCGATCACCCGAAGCTCATCGCCCCGCGTCGGGATAGTCCATGCAGACGGCCGAGACGTCCTCGAGGGCTTCGCGGATCTCGACCGGCAGGGTGATCTCCTCGGTGGGCAGGCTGCCGCGCAGCTGTGCCGCGGTACGCGCCCCGACGATGGCGGCGCCGACCCCCGGTCGGTCCCGCACCCAGGCGAGTGCTATCTCCAGCGGAGCCGCGCCCAGGCCCTCCGCGGCGGTCACCACGGCGTCGACGACCCGTCTGGCCGCCGGGGTGAGGTAGCGCTCGACGAAGGCGGAGAAATGCGGTGAGGCGGCCCGAGAGTCGGCCGGGATGCCGCCACGGTACTTGCCGGTCAGCACACCGCGACCCAGCGGCGACCATGCCAGCAGCCCGAGCCCAAGGGCCTCGGCGGCCGGCAGGACCTCGCGCTCCACCCCGCGGGCCAGCAGGGAGTACTCCATCTGGGTGGAGACCAGCGGCGCCCGCCCGGGCCAGGCCCGCTGCCACGTCGCCGCGTGCGCGGTCTGCCAACCGGAGTAGTTGGACACCCCGACATAGCGGCAGCGCCCCGAGGCGAGGGCAGCATCAAGCGCGCCGAGGGTCTCCTCGACAGGCACCGCATCGCTCCAGGTGTGCACCTGCCACAGGTCGACGTGGTCGGTGCCCAGCCGGCGCAGGCTCGCGTCCAGCTCGTCCAGCAGCCGCCGCCGGGACACGTCCACGACCCGCTCCCCGGTGCGCCGGGAGATCCCGGCCTTCGTGGCGATGACGACCTCGTCGCGGGCGACCAGGGTGCGCAGCAGCCCACCGATGACCGTCTCGGACGCGCCGTCCCCGTAGCCGGCCGCCGTGTCCACCAACGTGCCGCCGGCATCGAGGAAGGCTCGCAGCTGGTCGGCGGACTCGTGCTCGTCGGTGTCCCGGCCCCAGGTCATGGTGCCCAGCCCGATCCGTGAGACCCGCAGCCCGCTTCGGCCGAGGAGTCGCTGCTGCATGAGGGGAGGCTATCCAGCGGCTGAGCGGATGCGCCCGGGACTGCTGCGCCGCGCCGGCCGATAGGGTCGGCGCGGACGGGTGGGAGGAGGGCGCATGCGTCTGGCGGTCAACCTCGGCTACTGGGGCGCCGGCAACAATGCCGACGTCAATGCCGGCAACAATGCCGGCAATAATGCCGACAACCTCGCGTTGGCGCGTGAGGCGGACCGGCTGGGCTACTCCTGCGCGTGGGCCGCGGAGGCCTACGGCTCGGACGCGGCCACCGTGCTGGCCTGGGTCGCCGCCCAGACCGAGCGCATCGATGTCGGCTCGGCGGTCTTCCAGATCCCCGGGCGCAGCCCGGCGAACACAGCGATGACCGCGGCCACCCTCGACACCCTGTCCGGGGGGCGCTTCCGGCTAGGCCTGGGGGTCAGCGGGCCGCAGGTCAGCGAGGGCTGGCACGGGGTGCGTTTCGACAAGCCGCTGTCCCGCACCCGGGAGTACGTCGACATCGTCAGGATGGCGCTGCGCCGCGAGACGGTGCGCTACGACGGGCAGTTCTGGACCCTGCCCTTGCCCGACGGGCCGGGCAAGGCGCTTCGCCTGACGGTGCACCCGGTGCGGGAGACCATCCCGATCTACCTCGCCGCGATCGGTCCGCGCAACCTCGAGCTGGCCGGGGAGATCGCCGACGGCTGGCTGGCGATCTTCTTCTCCCCGACGCACGCCCGCGAGCTGCTCGAGCACGTCCGCGCCGGGCGATCACGGGTCGGGCGCACCCTGGAAGGTTTCGACGTGGTGCCCACCGTGCCGGTCGTGGTGGGCCAGGACGTGCAGCGCTGTGCCGACCAGCTGCGCGGTTACGCGGCGCTCTACATCGGGGGCATGGGCAGCAGGGAGCAGAACTTCTACAACCGGCTCGCCGTGCGGATGGGCCACGCCGAGGCGGCCGAGAGGGTGCAGCAGGCCTACCTGGACGGCAGGCACCGGGAGGCCGCCGCGGCGGTGCCGTTCGACTTCATCGACAGCACCAGCCTGCTCGGCCCGCCGGGTCGCATCGCCGAGCGGATGCGCGCCTTCGCCGAGGCCGGTGTCAGCACGCTCAGTGTCGCGGCGTACGGCGCGGACCTGAACGAGCGTCTCGGCGTGCTGCGCACCGCACGGGAGGCCCTGACCGCCGCCGGACTGGAGGAGCCGCAGTGACCAACCCGATAAGCCTGCTCGACGCCGCCCTGCTCGGCGTCATCGAGGGGCTCACCGAGTTTCTGCCGGTTTCCAGCACCGGGCACCTCACGGTGGCCGAGAAGATCCTCGGCCTGAACACCGCCGACGCCGGGGTGACTGCCTTCACGGCGATCATCCAGGTGGGCGCCATCGCGGCGGTGGTCGTCTACTTCTGGCGCGACATCGTCCGTCTTGCCACTGCCTGGGTCTCGGGGCTGCGCCACGCCGAGCACCGTGGCGCCTTCGACTTCCGTTTCGCGTGGTTCGTCATATGGGGCACGCTGCCCATAGGCGTCGTGGGCTACGCGGCACGCGACGTGATCAAGGGCCCGTTCCGCAGCCTATGGTTCGTGGCTGCCGGGCTCATCCTCTGGAGCGCCGTCATGGTGCTGGCCGAGCGGGTGGCCCGGCAGGACCGCGGGGAGCGCCAGACCACCCTGCCCGACGCGCTGGTGGTCGGCCTCGTGCAGTGCCTGGCCCTGGTGCCTGGGGTGTCCCGCTCCGGAGCGACCATAAGCGCCGGGTTGATGCGCGGGCTGGACCGGGTCAGTGCGACCCGGCTGTCCTTCTTCCTGTCCATCCCGGCCCTGGTGGGGGCTGGGGCCTACGAGATGAAGGACGCGCTCAAGGCGCATGTGCCGCTGGGGGCTCTGGCGCTGGGCACGCTGGTCTCCTTCGTCGTCGCCTACGCCAGCGTGGCGTGGCTGCTGCGCTTCGTCGCACACCACCGGATAACGGCGTTCGTCCCCTACCGGGTGGCGCTGGGGGTGGCCCTCATCGGCGTGCTGGCCACCGGGGTGCTCACCGCTGGGTGAGCCGACGGTGATCCGGCACCGGCAGCCCGGGGTGCTCAGCGCACCGTTATGCGCGGGTGGCCCGAGGCCACGACGAGCTCGCCGATGACCGGGTAGCCGGGCACCTCACCGGCCACCAGCAGCCCACCGGAAGTCTGCGCGTCGGCGAGCAGCAGCAGCTCCTCCACGCTCACCCGAGACTGCAGATGCGGGGTGACCCAGTCGAGGTTGCGCCGGGTGCCGCCACTGACGTGCCCGTCGCGCAACGCCTCACGCGCCCCCTCGAGATAGGGCACCGCGGAGGCGTCGATGACCGCACCGACCCCGCTGGCCCGGGTGAGCTGGAGCAGGTGACCGAGCAGACCGAAGCCGGTGACGTCGGTGGCGGCAACCGCTCCGGCGGCCAACGCCGCAGCGGCCGCGTCCCGGTTCAGTGTGGTCATCGCCGCGACAGCCTGCGGGAACACCTCGCCGGTCGCCTTGTGCCGGGTGTTGAGCACCCCGATGCCCAGCGGCTTGGTCAGGCTCAGCGGCAGTCCCGCGCGTGCGGCGTCGTTGCGCAGCAGCCGGTCCGGGTCGACCAGCCCGGTCACGGCCATGCCGTACTTGGGCTCAGGGTCATCGATGCTGTGCCCCCCGGCGACATGGCAGCCCGCCTCATGGGCGACGTCCAGCCCGCCCTGCAGCACCCGCGCGGCCAGCTCGACCGGCAGCCTCCCGCGCGGCCAGCCGAGCAGGTTGAGCGCCACGAGCGGGCGCCCACCCATCGCGTAGACGTCCGAGAGGGCGTTGCTGGCCGCGATCCTGCCCCAGTCGTAGGCGTCGTCGACGACGGGGGTGAAGAAGTCGGTGGTGACCACGACGGCCGGGCCGGCGTCGAGGGTCACCACGGCCGCGTCGTCGCCGGTGTCCAGCCCGACCAGAAGCCGACCCAGTGGGTCACGCGGAGCCGAACCGGCACGAAGCCCCGCCACCACCTGCTCGAGCTCACCGGGAGGGATCTTGCAGGCGCAGCCGCCACCGTGGGCGAACTGGGTGAGCCGGACCGCTGCGGCAGGAGTGGAGGCAGCACCGACGGTCACACCCGACACCCTAGGCCGCGGCTCGGCTCGCTGGAGCCCGACGGTCGGTCGCTAGTCTTGCCGCGGAGGCGTTCGGCGGGCTGGTGCCCCCCACGGTCTTCAAAACCGATGAGCGGCAGGACCTGTCGCTGGCGGGTTCGATTCCCGTCCGCCTCCGCGACAGCGGCCTGCCTGCGAGCAACCGTCCGTGCTTGGGCGGCACCGGTCCGCAACGGGCCACACCGGGCCGCACCGAGCCGGGGCAGGGCGGGGCGGGCGCCGTACAGTTGCGGCCATGACGCGGGCAGGCGAGCCCTCAACCGACCCCCGCCGGCGCGTCCCGCGGACCGACGTGCTGCTGGCGCACCCGCAGCTGGAGGCGGCGGCGAAGCGGGTGGGTCGCGCAGCCGTCAAGGCGGCCCTGTCCCGCGCCCAGCAGCTGGTCCGGGAAGGCCAGCTGGCCCCCGACCAGGTGGCCGAGCACGCCCTTGGCAGCTTGCCCGAGTCGGCGAGCTCGCTGCGGGCCGTCATCAACGCCACGGGCGTCATCGTGCACACCAACCTGGGTCGTGCCCCGCTGTCGCCCGCCGCCATGACGGCCGTGGCCACAGCCGCCGGAAGCACCGACGTCGAGCTGGACCTGGAGACCGGTCGGCGTGGTCGCAGGGGGCGAGGAGCCCTGGATGCCCTGGCCGAGGCGGTGCCGCTCGCCGAGGCGGTGGGCGTGGTCAACAACAACGCCGCCGCGCTGCTGCTGTGTGCCCTGGCTCTTGCGGCCGGCAGGGAGATCATCATCAGTCGCGGTGAGCTCGTCGAGATCGGCGACGGGTTCCGCATCCCGGAGCTGCTGGCCAGCGCCGGGGCGCGCGTCCGTGAGGTCGGCGCGACGAACCGGGTCGCCAGAGCGGACTACCTCGACGCGCTCGGCCCGGACACCGCCTTCGTCCTGAAGGTGCACCCGTCCAACTTCGTGGTCTCCGGCTTCACCCGCAGCGTGCCCGCGGACCAGCTGGCCGGGCTGGGGGTCCCACTCGTGGTGGACATCGGCTCCGGGCTGCTGCAGCCCCACCCGCTGCTGCCCGACGAGCCCGATGCGGCCGGCGCGCTGCGCGGCGGAGCCGACCTGGTCACCGCCAGCGCCGACAAGCTGCTCGGAGGCCCGCAGGCGGGGTTGCTGCTGGGTCGGGCCGACCTGGTCGAGCGGCTCCGGCGGCATCCGGCCGCGCGGGCGATGCGGGTGGACAAGCTCACCCTGGCAGGGCTGGAGGCCAGCCTGCGCGGGGGCCCCACCCCGGTGCAGCTCGCGCTCGCCGCACCGGTGGACTCGCTGCTCGCCCGCGCCGAGCGGCTCGCCCAGTCGCTGAGTGCGACCGGCATAGACGCCCGGGCAGTGCCCAGCCGCGCCGGTGTCGGCGGCGGCGGTGCCCCGGGAGTCAACCTGCCCAGCGCCGCGGTGAGCCTGCCGGAGAACTTCGCAGCCGCACTGCGGGCCGGTCGCCCGCCGGTGGTCGGCCACGTCGAGGCCGGCAGATGCCTGCTGGACCTGCGCGCCGTGCCGGCCGAGGTCGACTCGGTGCTGGCCGACGCGGTGCGTGCGGCGCACGAGCGGGTGAACGGCGGCTCGAAGGTGCAGGAACCGGGCCCGCAGTGAGCCAGCCCCAGGAGGTGGTGAGCCAGCCCCAGAGGCTGGCCCAGCCCCAGCACGTGGTGGCCACCGCAGGTCACGTCGACCACGGCAAGTCGAGCCTGGTGCGCGCGCTCACCGGGATGGAGCCGGACCGCTGGGCCGAGGAGCGCCGCCGCGGGCTGAGCATCGACCTGGGTTTCGCCTGGACCGACCTGCCGGGCGCCGGGCGGGTCGCCTTCGTCGACGTCCCGGGTCACGAGCGGTTCGTGGCCAACATGCTGGCCGGGGTCGGTCCCGTGCCGGCGGTGCTCCTCGTCGTCGCTGCCGATGAGGGCTGGATGCCGCAGTCCAGCGAGCACCTCGACGCGCTGGCCGCGCTCGGTGTGCGCCACGGCCTGCTGGTGCTCAGCCGTGCCGACCTGGCTGACCCGGTCGGCCTTGCCGCGGTGCGAGACGATGCGCTCGCCCGGTTGGCCGCGACCCCCATGGGTGCGGTCGAGGCCGTCACGGTGAGCACCCACACCGGGGCGGGGCTGACCGAGCTGCGCACCGCTCTCGCCCGGATGCTGGCCACGCTCGAGACACCCGACCCGGCCGCCCCCACCCGGCTGTGGGTCGATCGAGCCTTCGCGATCACCGGCGCCGGCACGGTGGTCACCGGCACGCTCGGGGCCGGCCAGCTCGCCGTCGGGGACGAGCTGGTGCTGTCCTCGTCCGGGCGCACGGTGCGGGTGCGCGCCCTGCGCTCCACCGGCGAACAGCGGCAGGAGGTCACCGGGGTCTGCCGGGTCGGGGTCAACCTGCGCGGTCTCGACACCACCGACGTGCACCGGGGTGATGCCTTGCTCACGCCCGGGGGCTGGACCGAGGCCGCCGAGCTTGATGTCAGGCTGACATCAACCGGTCTCGGGGAGGGCCACCCGGGGCGCACCGGTGTGCGGCTGCAGGGTGACCTGGTGCTGCACATCGGCTCGGCAGCCGTGGCTGCCCGGGTGCGGCTGCTGGGGTCGGACACCGCACGGGTGCGGCTGGCCCGCCCGGTGCCGGTGCACGTCGGGGACCGGGCCCTGCTGCGTGACCCGGGCCGGCATCGCGTCGTGGCCGGGCTGGTGCTGCTCGACGTCGCTCCCGAGCCGTTGCGCCGACGCGGAGCAGCGGCTCGCCGCGCGCACGTGCTCGCCTCGATGACCGGCGAGCCAGACTCCGCCGCCGAGCTGGCCCGACGCGGGCTGGCTCGCCGCTCGACCCTAGCCGCGATGGGCCTCACCCCACCCCCCGCCCCGGCCGCCGGGGACTGGCTGGTCGACCCGGGCCGGCTGCGGGAGCTCGCCACGCGGCTGGAGGCCGTGGTGACCGACTGGTGCCGCCGCCAGCCGCTGGAGTCCGGCATGCCGTTGCCAGCGGCCCGTGCCGCGCTGGCACTGCCCACCGTGGAGCTGGTCGAGCTGGTCCGCGCCGAGTCTGGTCTGCAGGTGCGCGACGGCCGGGTCTGCCCCCGCTCCGGCACCGGCCTGCCCGAACAGGTGGCCCGGGCGGTGGCGGCGGTGCTCGCCGACCTGGCCGCGCGACCCTTCGCGGCTCCCGAGGCCGCCCGGCTGGCCGAGCTCGGGCTCGGCCAGGGGGAGCTTGCCGCGGCGGTGCGGGCCGGGCTGCTGGTGCGCATCGGGCCGGGGATCGTGCTGGACCCCGACGCGCCGGAGCGGGCCGTGCGGGTGCTCTCCGGACTGCCTCAGCCGTTCACGGTGAGCCAGGCCCGCCAGGTGCTGGGCACCTCCCGCCGGGTTGCCCTGCCGCTGCTGGACGCCCTGGACCGGGCCGGGCGCACCATCCGCGACCGCGACGACCGACGCCGGGTGGCCGAGGCGGGGCCGCCTAGGGTTGGCTCGTGACGACGGTGCTGCTGGTCCGCCACGGCCGAACGGCGGCGAACGCCGCTGGCGTGCTGGCCGGCTGGACCCCCGGTGTGGACCTGGACGAGACCGGCCGCGCGCAGGCAGCCGCGCTGGCCACCCGGTTGGCCGACGTGCCGCTGGTCCGGGTGGTCGCCAGCCCGCTGGAGCGCTGCCAGCAGACCGCCGAGGCGCTGCTGACCGGGCGGCCCGGACACCAGCTCAGTGTCGATGAGCGGGTGGGGGAGTGCCGCTACGGCGACTGGACCGGTCAGCCGCTGAAGGCGCTGGCCAAGAAGCGGCTGTGGAAGGCCGTGCAGGCCCACCCGTCGTCGGTCACCTTCCCAGGCGCCGAGGGCGAGTCGATGCTGGCCATGGCGAACCGTGCGGTGAGCGCGGTGCGCGAGCACGACGCGGCCGTGCGCGAGCAGCACGGCGAATCAGCGGTGTGGGCCCTGGTCTCGCACGGTGATGTCATCAAGGCGGTGCTGGCCGACGCCCTCGGGCTGCACCTGGACCAGTTCCAGCGCATCGTCATCGACCCGTGCTCGGTCAGCGTGCTGCGCTACACCGAGCTGCGCCCCTTCGTGCTGCGGGTCAACGACACCGGCGGGGCGCTGCGCGAGCTCGTGGCACCTCGGCGTGCTCGCCGGCGAGGCGCCACGAGCGACGCCGTGGTGGGTGGCGGCCCGGGCCCGACCTGATCCCGGGCCCCGCGCCCGGCGCCCCCGCCCGGCCCCACCCTGGCCCGGGCCCGACCCGGCTCGACTGGTCGGGTGAACCGACTGGCTTAGGGTTTGGCCATGCCACGTCAGGTCTTCGACTTCGACCCCCCGGACCGTTTCGTGGTGGGAACGGTCGGCGAGCCCGGTCAGCGCACCTTCTACCTGCAGGCCTCAGGCACCGGGCGGATCACCAGCGTGGCCCTGGAGAAGGCTCAGGTGCAGGTGCTGGCCGAGCGGGTGGACACCCTGCTCGACGAGATCGTACGACGCTCCGGTGGCACCGCCCCGGTCCCGGCGGTCGCCCCGCTGGAGCTCGACGACAACGCACCGCTGGACCAGCCGCTGCTGGAGGAGTTCCGGGTCGGCACGATGGCACTGGCCTGGGACGCCGACGCCGAGCAGGTCCTCATCGAGGCGCAGGCGATCACCGAGGGGGAGGCCGAGGAGCCCGAGATCGACGCGGAGGACCCCGACGGCCCGCCGCTGCTTCGAGTGCACCTGAGTGGGGCGGCGGCCCGGGCCTTCGTCAAGCGTGCCAAGGCCGTCGTGGCCGCCGGACGACCACCGTGCCCGTTCTGCGCGCAGCCGCTGGACCCCGCGGGGCACATCTGCCCGCGCGCGAACGGCTACCGGCGCTAGAGACTGGTGGCGTGAACGTCGGCCTGGCCCTGGACCCTCACGATGCGCACACCCTGCTGCGCTCGGGACAGCTGCAGGTGCGTGGGCGGATCACCACCGCCTCCAACGCCACGCTGCTCGCCCAGGTGGAGCTGGACGGCATGAGCGCTCCGGTGGTCTACAAGCCGGTCGCCGGGGAGCGGCCGTTGTGGGACTTCCCTGACGGCACCCTGGCCGGGCGCGAGGTGGCCTCCTACCTCATATCGCAGGCGACCGGCTGGGACCTGGTGCCGCTCACTGTGCTGCGCGAGGGCCCGTTCGGCCCGGGGGTCTGCCAGCTGTGGGTGGACACCGACCCCCAGGCCAGCCTCGTGGACGTCGTCCCCAGCCACGCCGTGCCGGAAGGCTGGCTGCGCGTCATCGACGCCAGCGACGGCGAGGACGGGCAGGTCAGCCTTGTGCACCGCGATGACAGCCGGCTGCGCAGGATGGCCGTGCTGGACGTCGTACTCAACAACGCCGACCGCAAGGGCGGGCATGTGCTGGTCGACGCCGATGGTGGCGTGCACGGCGTGGACCACGGGGTCTGCCTGCACACCGAGGACAAGCTGCGCACCGTGCTGTGGGGTTGGGCGGGGCGCCCGATCGGGGAGGAGCACACCGAGATGCTCGCCCGGCTGGCCACCGACCTGGCCGAGGGTTCCGGGTGCCGGCTCCGGGAGAAGCTGGCTGGCCTGGTCAGCGCGGCAGAGGTGGGCGCGGTGGCCGGGCGTGCCGCCCGGATGCTGCGCCGCGGTCGGTTCCCGCGTCCGCACGGGCAATGGCCGGCCATCCCCTGGCCGGTCTTCTGATCGACACCCGGCTACCCTCCCGCTATGCGCGCCTGGGCTGCCCCCGACCTGCCTGCCCTGCCGGGGACGGGTCGGGGCCTGCGGCTCTTCGACACCGCATCTGCTCAGGTCCGCCCCACAACGCCGGGACCCACCGCGACAATGTACGTCTGCGGGATCACGCCGTACGACGCCACCCACATGGGACACGCGGCCACCTACGTGGCCTTCGACGTGCTCCAGCGGGTCTGGCGCGACGCGGGTCACGAGGTCCGCTACGTGCAGAACGTCACCGACATCGACGACCCGCTGCTGGAGCGGGCCGTGGAGACCGGCCAGGACTGGGCTGAGCTAGCCGACCGGGAGACCCAGGTTTTCCGGGAGGACATGGCGGCCCTTCGCGTGCTGCCCCCGGATGCCTACGTCGGGGCCGTGGAGGCCATCCCGCTCATCGTCGAGGCGATCGCCGCGCTACGAGAGCGCGGCGCCGCCTACGACGTCGACGGTGACACCTACTTCTCGGTGAGCGCCGACCCGGGCTTCGGCTCGGTCAGCCACACCGACCCGGCCAGCATGCGGGCCCTCTTCGCCGAGCGTGGGGGGGACCCGCAGCGGGTCGGCAAGAAGGACCCGATGGACTGCCTGCTCTGGCAGAGCGAGCGCCCCGACGACCCAGCCTGGGAGACCGCGCTGGGCCGGGGCCGCCCCGGCTGGCACATCGAGTGCACGGCGATCGCGCTGCACCACCTCGGCACGGGCATCGACGTGCAGGGCGGGGGGTCCGACCTGGCCTTCCCGCACCATGAGATGAGCGCCGCGCAGGCGCACGTGCTCACCTCGGGGCAGCCCTATGCCCGGCACTACGTGCACACCGGGATGGTCGGCCTTGACGGGGCGAAGATGTCGAAGTCCCGCGGCAACCTGGTCTTCGTCTCAGCGCTTCGGGGCGAGGGCCGTGACCCGATGGCCATCCGGCTCGCCCTGCTGGCCCACCACTACCGGCTCGACTGGGAGTGGACGCCGCAGGACCTGACCCGGGCCGAGGAGCGGCTGGCCCGCTGGCGTGAGGCGCTCGACCGGGTGAGCGGGCCACCGGCGGGGGTGCTGCTCGAGCAGGTCCGCGGGCACCTGGCCGATGACCTCGACGTCCCGGCCGCGCTGCAGGCGGTTGACCGCTGGGTCGAGCAGACCCGCCACGGTGGGCAGGACGAGACGGCTCCCGCGCTGGTGGCCCAGCTGGTGGACGCGCTGCTTGGCGTTCGGCTCTGACGAGCCGGTCTGGCGGCGTACCCCCTCAGCGTCAGCGCCCCTCAGCGCCCCTCGTCGCGGCGATGTCCCTCGTCGCGGCGGCGCAGGTAGCGCTCGAACTCCTGGGCTATCGCCTCCCCGGAGGCCTCCGGCAGGTCCGCGGCGTCCTTCGCCTGCTCCAGGGTCCGCACGTAGTCGGCCACCTCGGCGTCCTCGGCGGCCAGCTGGTCCACCCCGACCTCCCAGGCCCGGGCCTGGGCCGGCAGGTCGCCCAGCGGGAGCTGCAGCTGCAGCAGGTCCTCGACCCGGCGAAGCAGCGCCAGCGTCGCCTTGGGGCAGGGAGTCTGGCTCACGTAGTGCGGGACCGCCGACCAGATCGACAGCGCCGGCAGCCCCGCATCGGCGCACGCCTCGTGCAGCACCCCGACGATGCCGGTCGGGCCCTCATATCGGGACTGGTCCAGCCCCAGCCGCTCGGCCAGCTCCCGGTCGCTGGAGGTCGCGGTGACCGGCACGGGTCGGGTGTGGGGGGTGTCGGCCAGCAGCGCCCCGAGGGTGAGCACCGTGCGGACGCTGAGCTGGTGGCACAGGGCGAGGATCTCGGCGGTGAAGGTCCGCCACCGCATGCTCGGCTCGATGCCGCGCACCAGCACGAGGTCGTGCCCCAGATCGGGCAGGCGGGCGTAGGACACCCGCGTGGTGGGCCAGGTGATGTGCCTGCGCCCGTCGTCGGCGACCGAGACGGTGGGACGGTTCACCTGGAAGTCGTAGTACTCCTCCGGGTCCAGCGCGAGCACCGGGGTGGCGGACCAGACCTGTTCGAGATGCTCAACGGCCATCGTCGCGGCGTCCCCGGCGTCGTTCCAGCCCTCGAAGGCGGCGACGAGGATGGCGTCATCGAGCTGCGGCACCGGGTCGAGCTCTCTCACCCCACGATCCTCCGCTCCGGCCACCGAGACGGCCTCCCGGCCTGTCTGAGGGTACGTCGGGAGGCTATCGGGTGAGTCGTTACCCTCGAGTGGTGCCCGATGCCCCCCGCGACCTGCGCGCCGCCCTGGCTGCACGAGTGCTCGTCGCCGACGGCGCGATGGGCACCATGCTGCAGGCCGCCAACCCGACCCTGGACGACTTCTGGGGCCTGGACGGCTGCAACGAGGTCCTCAACGTGACCCGCCCGGACATCGTGGCGGGCATCCACGACGCCTACCTGGCGGTCGGTGTCGACTGCGTGGAGACCAACACCTTCGGGGCCAACCTCGGCAACCTCGGCGAGTACGGCATCCCCGATCGGATCTTCGAGCTGGCCCGGGCCGGAGCGGCCCTGGCCCGGGAGGTCGCCGACGGCTGGTCCACCCCGGAGCACCCGCGCTGGGTGCTCGGGTCGGTGGGACCGGGCACGAAGCTGCCCACCCTCGGCCATATCGGCTTCGCCGCGCTGCGCGACGCCTACCAGACCCAGGTGGCCGGGCTGCTCGAGGGCGGGGCGCACGCGGTGCTCGTCGAGACCGCCCAGGACCTGCTGCAGGCCAAGGCCGCCGTCATCGGGGCCAGGCGTGCGATCGCAGCGGCCGGGGCCGACATCCCGGTGCTGGTGCAGGTCACCGTCGAGACGACAGGCACGATGCTGCTCGGCTCGGAGATCGGCGCCGCGCTGAGCGCGCTGGAGCCGTTGGGCATCGACGTCCTCGGGCTCAACTGCGCGACCGGCCCCGGTGAGATGAGCGAGCACCTGCGCCACCTGTCCCGCCATGCCCGGACCGCCCTGTCGTGCATGCCCAACGCCGGGCTGCCGCAGCTAGGCCCTGACGGGGCGAGCTACCCGCTGACTCCGGCCGAGCTTGCCGGCGCCCACGACATGTTCACCCGCGAGTTCGGGCTCAACCTGGTCGGCGGGTGCTGCGGCACCACCCCGGAGCACCTGCGCCAGGTCGTGCAGACAGTTGCCGGGCGCGAGGTGGCCCCCCGCCGCACCCGACCGGAGCCCGGGGTGGCCTCGCTCTACCAGAGCGTCGCGTTCCGGCAGGACACGGCGTACCTGTCAATCGGGGAGCGCACCAACGCCAACGGCTCGAAGGCGTTCCGCGAGGCGATGCTGGCGCAGCGCTGGGAGGACTGCGTGGCCATCGCACGGAGCCAGACCCGCGACGGCGCGCACCTGCTCGACGTCTGCGTGGACTACGTCGGGCGCTCCGGGGTGGACGACATCCGGGAGGTGGTCGGCCGGCTGGCCACCGCCTCGACGCTGCCGCTGATGATCGACTCCACCGAGCCGGAGGTGATCGAGGCCGGGCTCGAGATGCTGCCTGGGCGCGGCGTGGTCAACTCCGTGAACTTCGAGGACGGTGACGGCCCGGACTCCCGCTTCGCCCGCACCATGCGGGTGGTCGCGGAGCACGGTGCCGCGGTGGTCGCGCTGACCATCGACGAGACCGGTCAGGCGCGCACGGCCGAGCACAAGGTGGCGGTCGCCGCCCGGTTGATCTCCGAGCTCACCGGCCGCTGGGGCATGCGGGTGTGCGACATCATCGTGGACTGCCTGACCTTCCCCATCGCCACCGGACAGCAGGAGACCCGCCGCGACGCCATCGAGACCATCGCGGCCATCCGCGAGGTCAAGACCCGCTGGCCGGACGTGCAGACCACGCTCGGGGTCAGCAACGTCTCCTTCGGGCTGAGCGCCCCCGCCCGCGCGGTGCTCAACTCGGTCTTCCTGCACGAGTGCACCTCGGCCGGGCTGGACTCGGCGATAGTGCACCCTTCCAAGATCCTCCCGATGTCGCGGATCCCCGACGAGCAGCGCGAGGTGGCACTCGACCTCGTCTATGACCGTCGCCGCGACGACTACGACCCGCTGACCCGCTTCCTCGAGCTGTTCGCCGGGGTCGACTCGGCCGCCCTGCGAGACGAGCGGGCCGAGCAGCTGGCCGCGCTGCCGCTGGCCGAGCGGCTGGAGCGACGCATCGTGGACGGCGAACGGGTCGGCCTCGAGGCGGACCTCGACGAGGCGTTGGCCAGTGGCCGGACCGCCCTGGAGATCATCAACGACACGCTGCTGACCGGCATGCGCACCGTGGGGGAGCTGTTCGGGCGCGGGGAGATGCAGCTGCCCTTCGTGCTGACCTCCGCCGAGGTCATGAAGGCGGCGGTGGCCCATCTGGAGCCGCATATCGAGGGGCGCGCGGACGGTTCCGGCAAGGGCACGATCGTGCTGGCCACGGTCAAGGGCGATGTGCACGACATCGGCAAGAACCTCGTCGACATCATCTTGAGCAACAACGGTTACCGGGTGGTCAACCTCGGCATCAAGCAGCCCGTCTCGGAGATCCTGCGGGCTGCAGAGCAGGAGGAGGCCGACGCGATCGGGATGTCGGGGCTGCTGGTCAAGTCGACGCTGGTCATGCGGGAGAACCTCGAGGAGATGAACCTGCGCGGTGTCGCGGCGCGCTGGCCGGTGCTGCTCGGCGGGGCGGCGCTGACCCGGGCCTACGTCGAGTCCGACCTCGCCGCGATCTACCAGGGCGAGGTGCGCTACGCCCGCGACGCGTTCGAGGGGCTGCGGCTGATGGACGCGATCGTGGCCGCCAAGGCCGACCCGTCCCGGCCGCTGGCCGAGGTCCTGCCCGCCCGGCGCGGGCGACAGGTGCGCGCCGGAAACCGGCCCGAGCCGGAGCCAGCCGACACCGGACGCTCCGACGTCGCCACTGACAATCCGGTGCCCGTCCCGCCGTTCTGGGGCACCCGGGTGGTCAAGGGCATCGCGCTGGCCGAGTACGCCGCCTGGCTCGACGAGCGGGCCACTTTCATGGGGCAGTGGGGGCTCAAGGGCTCTCGCAGCGACGGGGGTCCCAGCTATGAGGAGCTCGTGGAGACCGAGGGGCGACCCCGGCTTCGGATGTGGCTGGAGCGGGCGCACACCGAGGGGCTGCTGGAAGCCGGTGTCGTCTACGGCTACTTCCCCTGCGTCAGCGAGGGGCAGGACCTGGTCATCCTGGACGAGCACGGCGCGGACCGGGTCCGGTTCAGCTTCCCGCGCCAGCGCCGGGACCGCCGGTTGTGCCTGGCCGACTTCTTCCGGCCCCGAGAGTCCGGCGAGACCGACGTGGTGGCCTTCCAGGTCGTCACGGTCGGCTCGCGCGTCTCACAGGCCACCGCCGAGCTCTTCGCGGCCAACGCCTACCGTGACTACCTCGAGCTGCACGGGCTGTCGGTGCAGCTGACCGAGGCGCTGGCCGAGATGTGGCACGCCAGGGTGCGAGCCGAGCTCGGTTTCGGCGCCGACGACGACCCGGAGCTGGGCGGAATCCTGCGCCAGCACTACCGCGGGTCCCGCTACTCCTTCGGCTACCCGGCCTGCCCTGACCTGGCCGACCGACGCACCCTCGTCGAGCTCCTGGACCCGTCCGCGATCGGGGTGAGCCTGTCCGAGGAGCTTCAGCTGCACCCGGAGCAGTCCACCGACGCCATGGTGGTGCACCACCCCGAGGCGAAGTACTTCAACGCCACATGAGCGTGCCGAGCGAGGGCGCAGCGGCGGGAGGGTTCAGCGGCGGGCGGGCACGGCCGGCGGGAGGGTTCGGCACCGGCCACACCCTGCCCGCCGCGGTGCTGTGGGACATGGACGGCACACTGGTGGACACCGAGCCGTACTGGATCGCCGCCGAGCAGGCCCTGGTGGCCGAGCACGGCGGGCGCTGGAGCACCGAGGACGCCCACGGGCTGGTCGGCAACGACCTGCCCACCTCCGCCCGCGTGCTGCGCGAACGCGGCGGGGTGGACCTGACCCCCGAGGAGATCGTCGACCGGTTGCTCGACGAGGTGGTGGCGCGCACTCGGGCGCTCATGCCCTGGCGACCGGGGGCCCGCGAGCTGCTCGGGCAGCTGCACGACGCCGGGATGCCGACCGCGCTGGTGACGATGTCCTACCGGCGGCTGGCCGAGCCGGTGCTCGATGCGCTCGCGCCGCGCACCTTCACGGTCAGCGTTACCGGGGACGAGGTGGACAACGGCAAGCCGCACCCCGAGCCCTACCTGGCCGCGGCGGCCGCGCTGCAGGTGGACCCGGCTGAGTGCCTGGCCATCGAGGATTCACCCACCGGGGTTGCCTCAGCGCTGGCGGCCGGGTGCATGGTGCTCGGGGTGCCCCATGTCGTGGCGCTGGTCGAGGGGCCGCGGCTTGCACTGCGACCCAGTCTGAGCGGGCTGGGGCTGGCCGACCTGCGGAGCCTGGCCAGCGCTCTGGCTGCTGGCGGCCCGCTGCGCTAGTCCGGCGCGGCTCCCCGGACGTCCCACACCTCCTCCCCGGACGCCTCACACTCCCCGGACGCCTCACACCTCGTCACGCGGAGCACGGGCCGATGGCAGCTCGTCGCTGGCCAGCGGGATCAGCCGGGCTCGCTCCGGCAGCGGCGGCGGCACCCCGCCCCAGGCCGGGCAGAGGCTGCGGTGGTCGCACCAGTCGCACAACCGGCTCGGGTTCGCTCGCCAGTCCCCGGTCTGGGCGGCGTTCTCGATGGCCGCCCAGATCGCGCTGACCTTGCGCTCGGTGGCCCGCAGGTCGGCCTCATCGGGCACGTAGCGGACAACCTCACCGCTGCCGAGGTAGACCAGCTGCAACATGTCGGGCACCCGGTCGCGCAGCCGCCAGAGCACCAGGGCGTAGAAGCGCATCTGGAAGAGGGCCTTGGTCTCGAAGCCGACCGCGGGGGCACGGCCCGTCTTGTAGTCGACGACACGCATCCGGCCGTCGGGGGTGACGTCGAGCCGGTCGACGTACCCCCGAAGCAGCAGACCCGAGTCCAGCTCCGTCTCGACATAGAGCTCGC